>JAJYZN010000074.1 GCA_021799915.1 Actinomycetes bacterium | reverse complement strand
TTCCGATCTCGGCGAGAACAGCAGCCTGCAGACAGCGATGGCCTCTGCCGTCATGCGGGCGGCGGCCGAGGCAGACCCGGGATCCCCCTCGCCGGGAGCGTCGGGCGCAAGCGACCGGCAACCCGCGTCGACCAAGAGCGCGGCACGGCCATTCGACATCACGTCGATGGTCGTGATGTCGCGCGCGAGCACAGAAGGGACGCGATCGGCGGCGCTCAGGCCGGCGACAACTCCGAGCACCAGGTTCGAGGTGGCGGGGACCAGGCTGGCAGCCAAGGTGCACGGGTCGCACGTTCGATCCCGCCCACCAGACGAAGACGACACCCACACGGCGCCGAACCCAGCGGCCTCAGCCGCCTTCGCGGCCCCGCGCCATGCTTCCGCCGCTCCAGATGTCGGATCCCGCAGGCCTGAGCGCCTGTGGTCAGCGGCAGCCAGTGTGCTCGCGATGGTAAGCGCCGGAAGCTCCAGACCGAGGGCGATGGCGGCACACATGAGGGTTCCCAAAGTAGTTCGAGGCGCTCGATCCCTGGGATCACTCGCGCTTCGTGCGGCCCTGCCCGAGCTGCTTATTCGGGAGCGGCGCAGCCGAGGTCGTTGCCATCAGGGCTCGCAGCTCCCGAGGCCCGACCACCGTAGCGCCGATGGCCCGCACCTGGTCGGCCAGCGCGCGATCCGACGTCACGACGACTGTGCGGACGGGACGGGGCGCGTCTCGGACGAGGACTGCGATCACCCGGTCGGCGGCGTTGGGCCCGCCGGGGGCGAACACGACCTCGAGTCCTGCCTCCGCGCCGGCCGCCACCTCGTCTGCACGGTGACGCCCGTCGAACACCACCACGACGACCGTGCCGTCGCGCGGCCCAAGCTCGGGCTCGCACGGGGCGGTGCCGGAGTGAGGATCAGCCGCCTCCAAGCGATCGAGCACACCCGCGACTTCGCGGAGAAGGCGCCGGCGGGCTGCCGCACGATCGCGCCACCACCCGTCGGGACGCGACCCGATCACGTTCATGCCGTCGATGATCCAGCGCATCGACGAAAGCCTTGCACCTCTGCTTGACGTGGACGACCCATCACACCCGTGCCGACCGTTAGGTGACGTGGGTCGCCTCAGGTGCGCAGGGCAGGAGGGAGAGCGGCGGCACGCGGGCACAGGATGCCCGCACGCACCACACGGGACTGGCAAGCGATGAGCGCAAGCGATCGCCTGCCGGCAGGAGCCTTCGCCGCGTCACTGGCCTCGCTCAATGGCATCGGCTCCGACCGGCTTCGCAATTTGCTCGCCCAGGGATCGGTGACAGACGTGTGGCAGAGCATCGTCGAAGGACACCCCGATGACCAGGACGGCAGTTGGCGCCGGCAGGCACGCCGCCTCGACGTGGCGTCGGTCTGGCACGCCCATCGAGCACATGGCATCGACGTCCTCACGATCGACGATGCTCGCTACCCGACGGATCTGGCCTCGGACTCCGATGCGCCACCAGTCCTCTTCATACGAGGCACGTTTCCCTGGAGCGATGGACGCCCGCGAGTGGCGGTCGTGGGCACGAGGAGCGCAACCCGATACGGGCTGGGCATCGCCGCTCAGCTCGGAGCTGACCTCACGGCAGCACACGTCGCGACCGTCTCCGGCCTGGCCCTTGGAATAGACGGGGCCGCGCACGAAGGGGCGGTGGCCGCGTGGACCGCGTCTGCGGGCACTGCCGCCCGTCCGATCGGCGTCGTGGCCGGGGGACTGGACCGACCCTACCCACAAGCCCATTCCCGACTCTGGGAGCGGGTTGCCCGGGCCGGTGCACTGCTCTCCGAATCACCGGTGGGCGCACCGACCCCTCCGTGGCGCTTCCCGATGCGCAACCGGCTCATCGCCGCCCTCTCGGACGTGGTCGTCGTCGTCGAAAGCCATCTGCGCGGCGGCGCACTCTCCACCGCACTCGCGGCTGACCGACGCGGGATTCCGGTCGGCGCTGTTCCAGGATCCGTTCGCAGTCCCGCCTCGGCGGGCACCAATGGCCTCATTGCCGACGGGTGCTTCGTCGTGCGAGACGTGACCGATGTGCTCGTCGCCGTCGAGTTGGCGCGAGCCCACGACATGGCCGTCCGCACCCGTCACGATCCCAGGTTGCCGCCTGCGCGCGCGACCAGTCTCCCGGTCAGCAATCGATCGAAGGCCCGAGGGGCGACCCGAGCTGCCCCGAACCTGACGGTTCACGATGACGACAAAGAGGCACGAGCAGCGGGCGAGGCGCGTCCAGCACGGCCCCGCTCGAAGCCCGGGATATCGACGGCATCGCGACGGCGAGCCGAACGCAGCACTGTTCGAGACTCACCGAGCCCGAGCACCGAGACACTCGAACACCGCGTGCTCGATGCACTGGGATGGGATCCGTGCTCGCTCGAAGACGTCCTGCGTCGCACCGACCTTCCCCTGGGCCTGGCCTCGGAGGTCCTGGAACGCCTCCGTCACCAGCACGTCGTGGACGAGGTGGCCGGTTGGTGGGAACGATGCTGAGCTGCGAGGGGAGCGGCTGAGGTTGCGCCATCCCGGATTGGGAAAGGTCAGCCAACCTCTCACCGTGCTCGTGCCGGCGAGCTCCCGATGAAGAAGTGATAACCATGCCGTGCAGAGAAATCCGCGCGTGCCCGAAAACGATCCCCGCGGACGTACGTTTCGCGATACTCGATGGGGACGCCATCGCTGCACCCGAGCCGTTCGATGTGCAGGACTGCGACCTCGGGGCCGATCTCGAGCGCGGCCATCATCGGCGCGTCAGGCACCACTGCCCGGATCTCCTCACGGCCGCTGGTGATGCGCCGGCCGGCACGGCTCGCAAGCTCGCGGTACACGCTCGTGTGAGAGAAGTCCGCGTCGACCAGCGACGCACCGATCTCTTCAGGCATCCAGAGGCGGTCGAGAGCGAGGGGGTCTCCATCGGCCATGCGCAAGCGTTCGAGATAAAAGAGATGTGAGCTCCCCTCCCGTGCAAGCTTCGCCGCGATCGGCGGGCACGTTCTCATGCCGATGTCGCGGACCTCGCTCTGCTGGACCATGCCGGATCGCTCCACCGACTCGAAGAGGCTCGAGAGCGTCCCGACCAGTTGTTCGACCTCTCCCTTGGCCACCTTCGTGCGGTGGCCCGGCGAAGCCAGGACGAGCCCGGCGTCGCGGAGGTGCCGCACTGCCTGGCGGACGGTGTTGCGGCTGACGCCGTACTCTGTGGCGAGGGCAAGCTCGCCGGGAAACTCCCCGGCGATGTCGCGCGCATCGAGGCGGGCCAGCAGGTCGTTTCGGAGCTGGACCCACAGCGGGACAGGACTCGTCCGCTCCAGCACCCTTCGCTCCAGCGCGGTCCGGCCACCCGCACCCGCAGGATCGCTCTCACCTCTCATCAAAGACCGTTTCTGCTCGCCGCCGCCGGATCCGGCATGAATGTACCAACATTATGGCTATAGTAGCAACGTCGGTGTTCCGACAGGATCGACCAGGAGCGAAAGGGAGTGGTGCCAGTGCTCACCGTCGAGGTGATCAGCACCGAGGAGCTCGGAGATCGCAGCTACGTGGTGCACGACGGCCAGAGCGCCGCGGTGATCGATCCCCAGCGAGACATCGACCGGATCCAAGAGACCCTGACCCGCAGCGGTCTTGTCTGCGACCTCGTGCTCGAGACCCACGTCCACAACGATTATGTGAGCGGCGGTCTCGAGCTCGCAAGGCGCACCGGGGCCCGCTATGGGGTTGCCGCTGTCGAAAGCGTCCAGTTCGACCGCCTCGGCATCTCCGACGGCGACGAGATCCCAATGGGCAGCCTGCGCGTGCGCGCCGTCGCCACTCCCGGTCACACCGAAGGTCACCTCTCTTACATCGTCGAGGACACGGGTGGAGACACGGCGGTGTTCACCGGAGGATCGTTGCTCTACGGGAGCGTCGGACGGACTGACTTGGTCGATCCTTCGCGCACCGAGGAGCTCACTCGCGCCCAGTACCGCTCGGTACGGAGCCTCGTCGAGAGACTCGACGACACCACGCCGGTGTTCCCTACTCACGGGTTCGGGAGCTTCTGCTCGTCCGGAGCGGCAGTAGGGGGAGAGCAGGCCACCGTGGGAGACGAGCGGCGGCGCAACGACGCGCTGGTGATCGACGACGAGGACCGATTCGTCGAGACGCTGGTGGCCGGGCTCACCGCGTACCCGAGCTACTACGTCCGCATGGCACCGATCAACCGGCGCGGGCCCGAGCCGGTTGACCTCTCCATGCCCGAACCGGTCGACGGAGCGGTCCTCGTGGATCGCATTCGTGCGGGTGAATGGGTCGTCGACCTTCGCACCCATACCGCATTCGCTGCCGAGCACCTCCGGGGATCTGTCGGTGTCCCACTGGGGCCGCTGCTCACCACCTACCTCGGGTGGATCCTGCCCGATGACGCGCCGCTCACGCTGCTGGGAGAGTCCGAGGACCAGGTGCTGGGCGCCATGCGCCAACTGACCCGCATCGGCATCGATCGTCCTGACGCGGCCACCGGCGTTCCACGGACACTTGTGCCCGGGTCGGAGCTCGGGAGGTACCCTGTCAAGACGTTCGACGACCTCCAACTCGCCCCGGACGCCGTGGTCGTCGACGTCAGGCTCGATCACGAGCGCCGGCTCGGGTTCCTCCCCGGGTCGCACCACGTCCCACTGCATCACCTCCCGGCCCACATGGGGGATCTCCCCGACGGCCAGCTCTGGGTGCACTGCGCCGCGGGCTACCGGGCTGCGATCGCGGCCAGCCTGCTGGACCGCTCGGGCCGCGACGTCGTGTTGATCTACGACGCGCTGCCTGCGGACTCGCTCGCTGTCCCCGCCCACTCGGCCGGGCTCGCGCCGTAGCTGCCTCGTCCTTCCGGACTTCCGAGGTCACCTCCGACCTTCAGTGCTGCCTACCGGTTCCGAACCCGATGGGCACGTTCACCAGGCGCTGAGGAGCCATTCGGACGCCGCTCACTCCCCTCTCGTACTGTCGTACTTGCCAAGCCGTCAACGGTGAGGAATGACACGACGAGGAGGATCCAGGCATGAGCGATCAGACCATGGTGTACAAGCACGTCCCGCACCCGAGGACGACGGCCATACTGTCGCACAGTACCGGAGGTCCGGTACGGACCAAGGACATGGCCAGAAAGCTCGCCGGGACGGCGAATGCATGGCTGGCCGTGAAGATCACCGACGGAGTCGGGACCATGTGGTGTGCCTACGTCTTCGCCGTCATATCGCTCATCGGCCTGCCCGCGGCGCTGCGACCCGGCGGAGAGGGGATCATCGCCTGGATTGCCCAGACGTTCCTCCAGCTCGTCCTCCTGTCGATCATCATCGTCGGCCAGAACATCGCTGCCGAGGCATCCGATCATCGAGCAGAAAGCACGTACAAAGATGCCGAAGCGATCCTCACTGAAGCGCTGGCCATCCAAGAGCACCTCGAGGCGCAGGACCGTTTGCTGCTCGCTGCCCTGCACCTGCCGGGTCCTGTCCCAGGAGGAGCGACCGCGGCCGCCCCGCACACAACGGAGGGAACTGCCGGCGCGCCTCCGGCCCCCGCTGGTCCTGCTGCCGCGTCACCTGCGCTGGGGTCCACGAACGCGCACCCTCCCGAACCGGCCGCCGGGGGCTGAACGCGCGCGACGAGACGCGGGAATCACGCGCAAAGGGTCACCGTCCGGACCGCCGCTCCAAGATCTCAGCGAGGACGGCCCATGTCCGGCCGGAGTGTCGCGAGCGGAGCGGAGGATTGAGGCGGGCGAATGCCTGGGTGACGCCACGACATCTCGCACAGGCACGTTGAAACTGGAGACGATCAGGGTATCACGATATAGAGATGTACTATGGCAGGATGGTAACGAGTGTCTGACGCGAGCGCGAGCGGCGACCGGGGAGACCGTACAGAGGGCGGGGGTGGCAGGGGTGTCGACCTCCCATCTCAGTCAGACCATGTCGCTGCTGGGCGCCGTGCCCGCAAGAAAGCGCTCACTCGCTCCCAGATCCTCGAAGCAGCCACCCGGCTCTTCTGGCAGCGCGGGTACGAAGCGACCACGGTCCAGGACATCGCCGACGAGGCCGACGTGGCCTTCCGCACGTTCTACCTGCATTTCGCGACCAAGGCCGACGTGGCCATCGCCAGGTTCGAAGACTGGATAGATGCACTGGTGGGCGCGATGGCGGACAGGCCGAGAGACGAGCGGCCCGACGCCATGCTGGCCGGCGCACTGGACTCGCTCACCGCACAGGGGTACGCCGGAGACGTGACCGACGCAGCCGGGATACCGGTGTCGCCCGTCCCCATCGCCGTCCTGCTCGCCGAGAGCTCGCCGGAAGTGGCCGGGAGGCTGTTCCAGGCGATGGCCAAGTCGCACCAGCGCATGACGGAGCTCTTCCGAGAGCGCATGGGATGTCCTGAGGGGTCGTTCGAGCCCCGCATCGTCGCGGCATCCCTGCACGCCACGTTTATCGCCACCGTGTACGGGTTCGCCGAGGCCTCGGCTCGGGGCGCCAGTCATCCCTCATCCAACTCCCTGGCCCTCCGGGCGATGTCGGCGTTCGTGGACGGGATCGGCGGGACCATCGACCGGGCTCGGGCATCGTAGCCAAGCTCAGCGGCGCGCGAGGCAAACGCCCCGGCGCACACCGCGTCCTCGGCGCAAGGAGCAGGCGCCGGATGGCGCCTTTCACGGGTACTGCCGGGGTGGGCGACTTTCGTCAATCGCCTCCGATCATCCCCGCCCCGTCGATCGCAGACCGCCCGGACCGCAGCGCCAGAGCTTCCGCCACGTGCTCCTCGTGGATGGATCCCGCCACACCGGCCAGATCGGCGATGGTCCGCGCCACTCGCCGCACCCGGTGAAGTCCCCGAGCGCTCAAGCTCCCCGACCGGAGCCTCGCTTCGAGCAGCGCCATCGCCTGGTGGCTCAGCGGCGCGTCCGCGTCGAGGGACCGAGAGGCGATCCTCGCGTTGAATGGGACACCCCGGAGGCTGGCCGATCGGCGAGCCGCCTCCACCCTGCAAGCCACGTCGGCTGACGACTCCCCGGGCGTCGAGCCCAGCAGCTCGTCGGGATCGAGGCGGGTGAGCGGCACCACCAAGTCGAACCGGTCGAGCAGGGGACCCGAGAGCCGGCGGGTGTAGCGGGCCCTGGCGGCCGGCAGGCAGCGGCATGATCCAGGAGGGCCTCCCTGGCCGCACGGGCAAGGGTTCATCGCGCCGACCAGGAGGAATTGCGCAGGGAAGGTGACCGTGCCCCGGGCCCGGCTCACCCTGACCACGCCCTCTTCGAGCGGTTGGCGCAGCGCATCGAGCACGGACGCGGGGAACTCTCCCATCTCGTCGAGGAAGAGGACGCCGTGGGTAGCCATGCTGATCTCGCCCGGGCGCATGGCCGCCGTGCCCCCGCCGATGAGCGACACGGCCGACGCCCCGTGGTGCGGTGCCCGGAACGGGGGCTGCCGGCGCAGCCGACCGCTCGGGAGCGGGATGCCAGCCGCCGAGTGGATACGGCTCACCTCGAGGGCGGCATCGACGTCCAACGCAGGGAGCAGACCCGGAAGCCGCTCGGCCAGCATGGTCTTGCCCGAACCGGGTGGCCCGACGAGGAGGAGGTGATGACCGCCCGCAGCGGCAACCTCGACGGCGCGGCGGCCGACGCGCTGCCCCTTCACGTCGGAGAGGTCGGGACTGCGGTCGCCCTCAGCTCCCCCAGGCCGCTCTCCGAGCGGGCGGCCCCGCCTGTCCGCCAGGCGCTCTCCCTGGAGAGCCTGCGGCCACGGCGAGCGTCCTGCGAGGATCGACGCGAGCTCACGCAGCGTGCCCACACCCGACACAGAGCAGGATCGCACCAGCGCCGCTTCGAGAGCATCCGCCGTCGGCACCACCAGACGTGTGCCTTCGGCTGCGCCGGCCAGGCCGATCATCCCCGGCACGTGCCGGATCGATCCGTCCAGGCCCAGCTCCCCGATGAACGCCACCCCGCTGGCCGGTCCGGCCGGGACGTTCCCCGACGCCACGAGCACTCCGACGGCGATCGGCAGGTCGAGCCCAGACCCCCCCTTCCGCATGCCCGAGGGTGCGAGGTTGACGGTGATGCGACGCTGCGGCCAGGGAAGCCCGCTCGAAAGAATGGCAGCGCGAGCCCGGTCGCGTGACTCACGGACCTCGGCATCGGGGAGCCCGACGACCGTGAACCCGGGCAGGCCGGGTGAGATGTGCACTTCCACCGAGACCGGACGACCGGTGGTGCCGACCAGGGTGGCCGAAGAGATGATGGCGGTCATGACGCCTCCGTGAGCTCGTCGGCACCGCCGAGGTCCGTCAATCGACCCGCCGGTCCGACCGGCTTTCAGAACAGAGGGTCCAGATGCGAGCGGCCGAGCTGCCATGCCCGTCCGGCGTCGCCGACCCCTCGAGGTCAGTTCCGCATCGTAGAGGCCGGGTGTGACCGCTGGCGTCGGGTCACTGGGGAGCCGCCAGCTCTACGACAAGTCCTTCCCAGCCTGCGAGCTCGACTTCGCCGGACACCGGCTCGCCGTCGCGCCCCCGGTCGGTGCCGATCACGATCCTGCTCTCTGCCAGGGTCCACGTGGCAGAGGTGTCGGCGAAGTTCACGACAACCACGTGGCGGGCCCCGCGCTGCCAGGCCCAGACAGCCAGCGGCGCGTCACGACTCACATACGCTCCGGTGGCGAGATCGGGTTCGCGATGCCGCAGTGCGATGAGGTCACGGACCAAAGAGAGCGTCGAGCTCGGGTCTTCGCGCTGGCCCTCGACGTTGCACGCATCCACGTCGCCAATCGGCAGCCAGGGCGTCGAGGCAGTGGTGAAACCGCCCCCGGGCCCTGGGTTCCAGGGCATAGGGGTGCGCATGGCATCACGTCCCTCGTAGTACGGCCAGTATCGGACCCCGAGCGGGTCTCGCAGGTCCTCCCTGCCGACTGGAGTGTTGCCCAGGCCGATCTCGTCGCCCTGATACAAGACGATGGTGCCGCGGAGGCAGAGCAGCATCATGAGCGCGGCACGAACCCGTCTCGGGTCGTCTTGTGCCCAACGAGTGGCCAGGCGGGACATGTCGTGGTTGGAGCCGGTCCATACAGGGCACGCGTCCACGGGCAGCCAAGTCTCGGTCGCCTCGACCACCTGGCGAAGCGCGTCAGCCGACAGTGGCGACGTGATGAAAGGGAAGTTGAACGCCAGGTGCAGCTCGTCGGAACCGTTCCCGTAGTAGCGGGCCAGCGAGCCCACGTCGACCGGCGTCTCCCCGAGGAGGACCCGCGGCGCGTCGTAGGCGTCGGCGATCTGGCGCCACCGACGCAGCACGTCATGGACTTCGGGGCGGTTGGCGTTGAAGACCGGCCGCTGCCCGAAGAGCTGTGCTTCTGCGTCGTCGTCGGGAGTCGCCGCAGGGTTGTCCCGCAGGAGGGCATCTTTGACGATCATGTTGCACACGTCGATCCGAAAGCCGGCCACACCCCGATCGAGCCAGAACCTCAGTATCGAGTCGAACGAGTCCCGAACGCCGTCGTTCCACCAATTCAGGTCGGGCTGCTCGGCCAAGTGATTGTGCAGGTAGTACTGACCGGTGGGCTCGTCGAGGGTCCACGCCGGACCCCCGAAGCTGCTCACCCAGTTGTTGGGAGGCGAGCCGTCGGTACCTGGGTCCGCCCAGACGTACCAGTCTCGTCGCGGCGCGTCCCGAGACGACCGGGACTCGACGAACCAGGGATGCTGGTCGCTCGTGTGGTTCGGGACCAGGTCCAGCAGGACGCGGATCCCTCGTGCCCCGGCCTGGGCGACGAGCTCGTCCAGGTCACCCATGGTCCCGAGCTCCGGATGGACGTGGAGGTAGTCACTGACGTCGTAGCCCCAGTCGATGTCGGGTGACTCCGTCACAGGTGAGAGCCAGATGCCGTCCACGCCGAGATCCTCCAGGTGGTCGAGACGCTCGACGACGCCCCGCAAGTCGCCGATGCCATCGCCGTTTGCGTCGGAGAAAGACCTCACGTAGACCTGGTAGAGCACGCCGTAGCGCCACCACTGTGGGCCTTGGCGGGCGGCTCGCTTCTCGTCGCGTGGCTCGACGTGCACCGGCACCTCCTCCTGGGAGCGACCCATCGGCTGAGAGCCGGTGACCTGCTCCCCTCCTGCGCGGGCAGTGCGTGCCGTTCCGGTGGAAGGGCTCACGCCGGAGGCAGGGGCTGCCATGTCTTCACGACAACCCAGCATCGCCCCTGGGGAATGTGGTCCTTGGGCATCTTGCAAGCTGGTGACGGTGGGACGTTGTTGTGGAGCTTGACCACCCGGTACTCGGTCGGGCCGTAGTACTTGTCCACACCGTAGGTGAGCGTCGGCGAGAAGCCTCCGGGAAAATCAGTGATCCTCGACATCGCCTCGACAAAGGTCCGCCGGTTCAGGTCCGGCCCGGCATCTCGAGCGGCCGTCGCGAAGAGCTTGATCGCAATGCACCACGACTGGACCGGACCCTGCTCTTCGATATAGAAGTTCTGATTGCCTTTGGGCACCTGCGGGTATGCCTTGTGCCAGGTGTCGAAACAGCTCCTGACGCCCGGGTCGTACCCGCCCTGGCTCTCGGGCCGGTTGTCGTCGATGCCTCCCAGCGTCTCGGTCGTGACGCCCTCCTGGCCGTTCAGCGCCTTCTCATAGGGAACGGGAATGAGGCCAAGTGCTGATTCGATCGTCGACTGGTAGTCGGAGAGCAGCAGCCGAGGATAGAAATTCTGCTCCGTCTCGGCTTGGAGCACCGGGTAGAGGGCATTGAAGGACATGAGCGGGATGACCGACGTGACCCCGTCGGACCTCAGCTCCTGGACGATGAGGGGAGCTTCGGCATTGGTCGTCGCCGTGTCTGTGGGATTGGCATCGATCGTCTCGACGATCGGTGAGATACCCGCGCGCGCCAGATCCGGCAGGAGGTCATCGGTGAGAGCCGCCTGATCGCTGGCGTCGTTGCCGGCGATCACGGCCACTCGCTTGCTACCTCCGATCAGGTGTGTAGCCAGTCCCCAGTCGACCGTGGCCTGGAGTATCGGCGCCTGGTCCGGACCGATCCACCAGAGGTAGGGTGCCCCCAACGTCGTCCACTTCGTGACCGTCGTCCACGCGCTCAGCAAGGGCGTATGCCCTTCCTGGGTGATGCAGAGCTGGTTTGTCCCCGTCCAGGTGCCGAACCCGTCGAGCACGGCGAACGCGGCGGGGCTCCCCTGGGTCCAGTCCTTGCACAAAGAGCGCATCTCGGATGTGTTGGCCGGTGTGAATGTGACGATGATGGGATGGATCTTGCGTCCGTGGATCCCGCCCTCCGCGTTCACCTGGTCCACGAAGAGGTGGATGGCCTTGGTCTGCTCGCCGAATTCGACATCTTCGGCGAAGCCGATCCTCCCTGCGAGCGAGTTGAGGGACACCACCGGGAAGACCACGTTGATTGTGTTCCCCACGATCCCGCGCGTGCTGGTACTGGCATGGCTGAGCACGCTCGCACCGGTCTCAGTCCCGCCGGCAGACCCGGCACCTTGGCTCGTTCCCACCGCAACCGCTTGGCTCTCCGAAGGCGCCGAGGGGGCGCTCGCCACGTAGACCCCGAGACCCGCGGCCGTGACGACCAGGACTGCGATCGTCCGCAACTGGACGGAAAGGGAGCGCCGGCGGAACCGGAGGACGGCCCGCCCGGCAGCCTTTCGCACGCCTCGGCGCCCGACGGCTCGCAGCCTCGTGCGGTCCCGACGAGCCGTCCGCTTTCCCATCTCGCTCGACAGTACCAGCAGGCTGCCGAAGTGCCGAGCCCCCCTTCAGCGTTTCGGGCTCACGACGGCGGTCGAGCGGGCGGTGTCGAAGGCGTGCCAGGCGCGGGACCGGGGGTGCTGCCGTTCCCCGATCCGGGACCTGCCCCCTTCAGCACGTCCACCAGCATCTCGGCACCGCCGACGAGCGCTGCAGCCTCGTAGGGCAGGACCAGCTTCGAGTTCGGCGCAGAGGCGATGTCCTGGAGGGCCCGCAGCTGGAGGACTGCAAGGGTGTTGGGATGGATCGCGGCCTCGTCGATGGCCGACAGGGCGGCAGCCTCGCCTTCGCCGCGGAGCAGCCGGGCCTTCTTCTCACCTTCGGCACGCAACTCCAACGACTTCAT
>JAJYZN010000073.1 GCA_021799915.1 Actinomycetes bacterium | reverse complement strand
CTTCGGCCCGCAGAAAGGTGCCGGACCCGAGCAAGTCGAAGTGCTGGAGCGCCGGCTGGCCGAGCTGGCCCGGCGCTACCGGGCCGACTTCGGCGTGGATGTCACGCAGTTGGACGGCGCCGGCGCGGCCGGAGGCCTCGCCGGCGGTCTGGCCGTGCTCGGTGCCCGCCTCCGCCCGGGGTTCTCGCTCCTGGCGGAGCTTGTGGGGCTCCCCGGCCGCCTGGCCCGCGCCGACGCGGTGATGACCGGCGAGGGGCACTTGGACCGCTCCTCGCTCGACGGAAAGGTGGTCGGCTCGGTCGCCGACACCGTGGCCGGCAGGGCGCCGATCCTGTGCGTCGTCGGGGCCGCCGATCCCGACGCGGTCGCGCTGCTCGTGGACCGGCACCCTCTCTGCGAGGTGGTGAGCCTCACCTCGGTCGTGGGCGCGCAAAGGGCGAGCAGCGACACGGTGGCCTCGGTGGCCCAGGTCGTCGGCGGGTATCTCACCCGGCACCGGGCCTCGGGGTGACGGGCGGGGCCGGCCCATCTGCTCTGGACCCGAAAGGTGCGTGTTTGCCCCGCGGGTCTGCAGTGGGCAATGCTGCCGGGCGCACCAACAAGCGACCGCCCGCTCCGGGCGGTCGGCCAGACGGGGAAGGGATGGACACCCATGGGACTGCTCGACGGGAAAGTCGCGATCGTCACCGGCGCCGGCCGGGGGATCGGGCGCGAAGAGGCGTTGCTGCTGGCGTCGGAGGGAGCGACGGTCGTCGTGAACGACGTGGGCGCATCGGTCGAAGGCCAGGGAGGGGACGTCCACCCGGCCCAGGAGGTCGTCGACCTCATCACGTCGTCGGGCGGGAAGGCGAGCGTCAACGGTGACGACATCAGCTCCTGGGATGGCGCCAAGAGCGTGGTCGAGCAGGCGGTCGACACCTACGGATCGCTGGACATCCTGGTGAACAACGCCGGCATCCTCCGGGACAAGATGTCGTTCAACATGGAGGAGTCCGACTGGGACGACGTCATCCGGGTCCACTTGAAGGGCCACTTCGCCCCGACCCACCACGCCGCCGTGTACTGGCGATCCAAGTCCAAGGCCGGCGAGGCCGTTTCGGGCAGGATCATCAACACGTCGTCCGAAGCCGGCCTCTACGGGAACGCCGGTCAGGCCAACTACTCGGCGGCCAAGGCCGGCATCGCCTCGATGACGTGGGTGCTCGCCCGCGAGCTCGAGCGCTACGGGGTGACCGTCAACGCGATCGCCCCCAGGGCCAGGACCCGTATGACCGAGAACCTTTTCGGCCAGCTCGCCGCCAAGAAGGACGACGCGTTCGACGAGTGGGACCCGAAGAACGTCGCACAGCTCATCGGGTTCCTGGCGTCCGACGCGGCCGCCGACGTGAACGGCCAGGTGTTCGTGGTGTTCGGCGGGAACATCTGGGCCATGGGCGGGTTCCACCCGGTCGGCGAAGTGCACCGCGACAACGCGTGGACCCCGGCCGAGCTGGTGGCGGCCAAAGGCGAGCTGTTCAAGGGGATCGACTCGGGCATTCCCAAGTTCAGCTTCTTCTGATCGGCCCGCGTCGAGATGGTGGGCAGTTGACGACTGGGTCCGAGGCAGGGGCCGCGTCTGTCGGCGCGTGGGAGGCCGCGGGCACCTGGCGCCATCTGGCGGTGGGCAATCCGCCCCACCGCCACCGTTTCTTCACCGTCGACCGTCCTGCGACCCTCACCGAGACGCTCGAGCCGCTGGTAGTGATCCACGGCTTCCCGACGTCGTCATTCGACTTCCATCTCGTGCTCGACCAATTGTCCGAGCACCGGCGGGTGCTCCTGATCGACCTGCTGGGGTACGGCCTCTCGGACAAGCCGGACCTGGCCTACACGATCGACGTCCAAGCCGACGCGGTGGCCGCCTGGACTTCCGAGCTCGGCCTCGGCCAGCTGGCGCTGCTGACCCACGACATTGGCGACACCGTCGGAGGAGAGCTCCTGGCCCGGCAGATGGAAGGCCGGTGGCCGGTGACGGTGACCCGGCGGGTGGTGACCAACGGGAGCATCTACATCGAGATGGCCCAGCTGAGCGCCGGCCAGGAGCTGCTGCTCTCCCTCCCCGACGAGCGGCTCGGCCCCGACGCGCCGATCGACCGCGCGTCGATGACGTCGAGCCTGTCTCAGACGTTCAGCCCCGCCCACCACGTCGCCGCGCCCGAGCTCGACGCCATGTGGGCCCTGGTGGCCCGGGAGGACGGGCACCGCAACCTGCCCCGCCTGATCCGCTACATCGAGGAGCGCCGGCGCAACGAGCGGCGTTTCACCGGCGCCATCGAAGACCACCCCTCTCCCCTCGCCGTGGTGTGGGGTCAGGACGACCCCATCGCAGTGGCCGCGATGGCCGACCGCCTCGTCGAACGGCGTCCCGACGCGGTACTGACCGTCTTGGAGGAGGTCGGTCACTTCCCGATGATCGAGGCGCCGGCCAGGTTCGCCGCCGCGCTCTCGGTGCACCTCGGCTGAAAGCGGCGGGGGGCGGCGGGACGCTGGGGAAGCGGCCCCCTGCCGGCCTATTGTGGGAGCGGGAGAACGGAGGGCGAGGTGACAGGAGGCGGACAGCGCGACAGCGGGGCGTCTCGCCGGGAGCGCAAGAAGGCCGAGACCCGATCGCGGATCGTCGAGAGCGCGACGGCGCTGTTCTTGGAGCGCGGGTACGACGCCACGACGCTCCTCGAGATCACCGAACGGGCCGACGTCGCGTCGCGGACCTTCTACCTCCACTTCCGGTCCAAAGCCGACGTGGCACTGGCGCGCTTTCAGGACTGGTTCGAGGACTTCATGGCGGCTCTGGGCACCGTCCCCGAGGAAGCCGGGCTCCGCGAGCTGCTCCAAGAGACGCTCGGCCATCTCCAGCTCAAAGGCTACGCCAGCGGCATCCGCCTGCGCGATCCCAGTGGCCGACCCATCCCCCCGGTCGTGGCCGCGCTCTTGCTGAGCGAGTCCCATGCAGAGATCGCCGGCCGCTTTTACCAGCTCAAGGTGGAGGCGCTCCGCCGGCTCGCCTCCTTCTTCGAGCAGCGGTTCGGCTACGACCCAGCGTCGGTCGAGCCGTACATCATCGCATCGGCACTGCTGGCAGCCTGGACAGTCGCCATCTACGGCTTCGGCCACCTCGCCCAAGCCACCGACGACCCGCCGGCACCCGACGAGCTGTCCGTTGCGAGCCTGACGGCGTACTTGGAAGGCATCGAGACCCTGGCTCGCCGGCGCACACGCTGAGGGCTCTTTGGACCTGCTCCAGCCTGCTCTCGGCTGGTCATGCCCGACAATGCCTGGTCACGCCCGTCGATACGGACGGGGCCGGCCCCACGGCCGGCCCCGATCCACTCCTGGTACGCCTGTCGCCGGAAGCCCGCCCGGCTCACTGGACGTTGCTCGTTGAGGGGCCGACGTCAGTCCACCGCCAGCCCGGTGCACGGTGTGCCCGGGGGACGGAACCTCTCCGGCCTCGAAATTCGTCGGTCCGTTCAGGCTTCCGGCTGAAGCTCGCCACCGAACGGTGGCTGTCTCCGACCCGGCGGATCACCCTCCTCGGTAGAACCCGTCGATCGCATCGGCAAGCTCCTTTCCGTCGTCCGGGATCCGGGGCCTTCGATCACCCCGTACCCTGCTCCCATTCTCCTCCTTCACGGCGACGTTGCCAAGAGGGTTGGCCTGGATCTTCGCGACGGACCTCCCGGCGAAGCCGCCCACAGCGGGCGCTGGGGCTCGCGCCCTACCATGCAGGGCATGCCCCTCCCTGCTCCCGCACCCCACACCACCTGCCTGGTCACCGGTTCCTCGTCGGGCATCGGCGCCGAGATCGCCCGCGAGCTGGCCCGCCGAGGCCATGGGGTGACCCTCGTCGCTCGGCGCGACGCGCTGCTCAGGGCATTGGCCGACGAGCTGGCCGGCGCGTACGGCGTGAGGGTCGAAGTGCTCCAGGCAGACCTCACCGACCCCGACGCGCGCAGCGGGCTTGCGGCCGCCCTGGCTGACCGAGAGCTCACGGTCGACGTCCTTGTCAACAACGCAGGAGCCAGCACGATGGGACCCAGCTACCGAGCGGAGCGCTCGTCCGAGCTCTCGATGGTCCGTACCGACGTCGAGGCCGTCGTCGATCTCTGCCAGCTCTTCACCCCGGGCATGGCCAGCAGGCGGCGAGGCTCGGTGCTCAACACCGCGTCGACCGCGGCGTTCCAACCCCTGCCGGGTCAAGCCGGCTACGGCGCGTGCAAGGCGTTCGTCCTGTCGTACTCGCTGGCCCTACGGGCCGAGCTCCGGGCGGTCGGTGTCAACGTCACCGCCCTGTGCCCCGGGCCGGTGCACACCGGGTTCGGAGAGGCCGCCGGCATCACCGACGATGAGGCAGCTCAGGCCCTGCCGAAAGTGATGTGGGTCCCGGTGGGCCGCGTGGCGCGGGAAGCGGTGGACGGCATGGAACGCGACGCCGACGTCGTGATCCCGGGCATGGCCAACCGCATCGGCGCGTTTGCCGGCCGCCACGCCCCCGCGCGCCTGGTGCTGTCGATCATGGCACGCAACCACCCTGCCCTGTCCCCCAAGCGCTGAGGATGCGACATCGTCGAGCGGGCGGTGGTGCCCGGGCTCAGTTCGCGGCAGGCACCTCGGCCGTCGCTTCGCCGACGACCTTTTCCTCGCCGTCCTGGTTCACGAGCCGGACGTCGAGGTCCACCAGGCGCCGCCCGCCCTCCTCTCGCTTGCCCGAGACGACGACGCTCGTGGTCAGCTCCTCGTCCGGCCAGGTCTGGCGAGCGAAGCGCACCTTGTAGCGGGTCACGTTGCCCACACCCACGTAGTCGGTGATCGCCGTGCCCAGCAGACCCATGGAGAACATCCCGTGGCCGAATACGCTCGGCTGGCCGGCTGCCTGGGCCTTGACCTCGTCGTGGTGCATCGGGTTGAAGTCGCCCGAGGCCCCGGCGTAGCGCACGAGGTCCGTCCTGGTCAGCACGTGCGTCCGGGGCGGGCCGGCATCACCGACGGCCACGTCCTCGTACACGAGCTTGCGCTCACCCATTGTCGTCCACCTCCTCGTTCACGACCATCGCATGCGGCACCGGCAGCATCTCGACGGTCCGATCCAGTTCCAAACCGGCATTCGCCCCTCGCGGCCTGCTCAACAAAATTGCACCGACACTCGAGGCCGCCGTCATGCCCGGTGGATGACGTTGAAGCGGGACGTGACCACGGGCTCACCGGTCTTGGCGTCGACCCACGTCGTCTCGGTCACCACGAACGTCATGGTCTTGCCCTTGGACTCCTTCTGGTAGGCATCGACCACCTTGCCTTCGCCGACCAGCTCGTCGCCGACCAGCACGGGGCGGTGGTAGACGAACTCCTCCTCGCCGTGAAGGATCAGTCCCCCTTTGGCCATCAGCGGACCGAGCACCTTCATGAGAGGGTTCCCCGACGGGGCGTCGGCGGGCTGCAGCTCGGGAAACTTTCCCCAGGCCTCCATTGCGATGGGGAACGTCGGTGGTGCGGGGATGGCCGCAAGCCCGGCCGCCTTCGCTGCCGCGGGGTCCTTGTAGATCGGGTTGGCATCGGCCACCGCGTCGGCGAAGAACGCCACCGGCCCTCGTTCCACCACCACCGTCGACTTGCCGGTCGGCTGCCCGATGATGCTCCGAAGCATCTCCTCGTCGCTTGCGCCTTCGCTCACTTGCACCCTCCCCTGCTGCTTTTCCACCCCGGCGCCTGCCGGGTCGTCGACGCCGGCCGGCGTCTCGGCGTCCGACACCGTAGCGTGCCAAAGCGGATGAGGACCAACTCCGCCCCGGCACTCCGCCGGACGGTAACGTGTCGCCGTGGCCGAACTGGAGACCATCACCTACGAGGCGCGCGACGGCGTCGCCTGGGTCACCCTCAACCGCCCCGAAGTCCACAACGCCTTCAACGCTGCGATGCAGCACGAGCTCCAGACGGTGTGGCGGTGGCTGCGCCAGGACGACGCCGTCCGGGCGATCGTGCTCACCGGGGCGGGGAGCAAGGCCTTCTGCACCGGGATCGACCGCGGCGAAGTCATGGGAGACGCCCGGGAGACCAACGCCAATGCCAGGAGCGCGGGCTCGGGGCCGGATCCCGGCGCCGGGCCGGAGCCCGTGCACGTCGGGTCCTGCTCGACGCCGTTCATGTTCGACGACCCCGGCGAGCGCCTCGGACCCAAATCGAACGACTTGTGGAAGCCGGTGGTCGCTGCGGTGAACGGCATGGCCTGCGGAGGGGCCTTCTACATGCTCGGGGAGGTGGACATCATCGTCGCCGCCGACCACGCGACGTTCTTCGACCCTCACGTCTCCTACGGCATGGCCGCCGGGTTCGAGCCCCTGCAACTCCTGCCCAAGATGCCCTTCGGCGAGATCGTGCGCCTCACCCTGCTCGGGAACGCCGAACGCATGTCGGCCGAGCGTGCCCACCAGATCGGGCTCGTCTCCGAGGTCTGCCCGGCAGCCGAGCTCAACCAGCGGGCCGGCTGGGTCGCCGAACAGATCGCCCGGGCACCGGCCTTGGCCGTACAGGGAACGCTGCGGGCGCTGTGGGCCGGGCGTGAGCTGTCACGAGGGCAGTCCCTCGGCCTCGCCTGGGCGTTCGTCGGATTGGGGACTGACCGGGAGAGCCTGGCCGAGGGGCAGGCGACTTTTGCCTCGGGCGTGCGGACCACGCCGAGGATCCGATGAACCCGACCCCGCACGCTGCGGACCTGGCTCTCCTGGTCCTGCGGGTCGGACTGGGCGCGGTGTTCCTCGCCCACGGGATCAACCACATCTTCGGGGGAGGGAAGATCCCGGGGACCGGGCGGTGGTTCGAGAGCCTGGGAATGAAGCCAGGGGTCCTGCACGCCTGGACTGCGAGCTTGACCGAGATCGGCGCCGGGGCGCTGCTCGTGCTCGGGCTCCTCACCCCCTTCGGAGGGGCCGGAGTCGTCGGGGTCATGCTCGTGGCCTGGATCACCAACCACCTGAAGAACGGCTTCTTCATCTTCCGACCGGGCGAGGGCTGGGAGTACGTCATGACGCTCACCTTGCTCGGCATCGTGGTGGCCACCCTCGGTCCGGGCGCCTGGAGCATCGACGGCCAGGTGCCGGCGCTCCAGCATCTGTGGGGGTGGACCGGCTTCGCCATCGCCCTGGGTGCGGGCGGCGGAGGCGCCGCTCTGCTGCTGCTCGGCTTCTGGCGCCCCGAGAAGCCTGTGGCGGCCGCGCAAGGAGACGGAGACTGAGGCTGAGGCCGGCGGCTCGAGCTCAGCCGTCGTGGGCGAGCCGGTCAGCCAGGGCGCGAAATGCGCGTCCCCGGTGGGAAATCGCGTGCTTGCCGACAGGCGGCATCTCTGCGAACGTCAGTCCCCCGCCCTCGTCGGGGACGAAGATCGGGTCATAGCCGAACCCGCCCGATCCTCTGGGTGCGCTGGAGATGAACCCGTCGACCACCCCTTCGGCCACCACCTCACGCCCGTCGGGAAAGGCCACCAGGGCCACGGTGACGAACCGTGCCCGGCGCTCGCCCCCGGCATCGGCGAGTCCCGCCAGCTCGCTCAGCAGCTTGGCGACGTTGTCGGCGTAGCCGGCGCCCGGGCCGGCGTAGCGAGCCGAGTAGACCCCCGGCGCTCCGCCGAGCGCGTCGACTTCCAACCCGGTGTCGTCGGCCACTGCCGCCTGACCCGTGGCGTGCACCAGGGACCGCGCCTTCAGCCGAGCATTCTCCACCAGCGTGGACCCAGTCTCCTCGACGTCTGGCACATCCGCCGGGCGACCCAGCAGTTCCACCGCCGGCACCGCCGCGAGAATGGCGGCGATCTCTGCTGCCTTGTCCTGGTTCGCCGTGGCGAGGACCAGCCGGAGGGGGCCGGCGCCCGGGCTCATCGAGGCGGAGGCGGGTCGGCCAGGACTGCCGCCTGGGCGGCCAGCAGTTGTGCGATGCCGCTCTCGGCAAGGGCCAGGAGATCGTCTAGCTCCCCCCGGCTGAACGCCTGGCCCTCTGCAGTGCCCTGCACCTCCACGAAGCGCCCTCCGCCGGTCATCACGACGTTCATGTCGACCTCGGCCCGGGAGTCCTCCTCGTAGGGAAGATCCAGCATCGGGACCCCGTCGACGATGCCGACCGACACCGCGGCCACCGCATCGGCGAGCGGATGGGCCGAGATCCTGCCATCGGCCAGCATCCGGGAGCACGCGTCGTGGAGCGCCACGTACGCACCGCAGATCGACGCGGTGCGAGTCCCGCCATCGGCCTGGAGGACGTCGCAGTCGACCGTGACCTGGGCCTCGCCCAAGACGACCAGGTCGCAGACGGCTCGCAGCGATCGGGCGATAAGCCGCTGGATCTCCTGGGTACGGCCGGACTGCTTGCCTTTGGCCGCTTCGCGGCCGGCGCGCTCAGCCGTCGAGCCCGGGAGCATCGAGTACTCGGCCGTCACCCATCCCTTGCCACTGCCGCGCAGCCAGGGCGGGATCCGCTCTTCCAGCGAGGCCGTGCACAGCACTTTCGTCCGACCCATCGACACCAGCACCGAACCCGGCGCGAACACGGTGAAGTCCCGCTGGAACGACACTGGCCGGAGCTCGTCGAGCATGCGGCCGTCCGCGCGTCGCAGCAACCGGTCATTGCCCTGGCCACCAGTGGCCTCGCTCATCTCCGCTCCTCCTCGATCTCGGGTCTCGTCTGGGTGCCGGCCGAGCTGACGAGCACCGGCCGACACCGTAGGCCATTGGGGTGTGGGGTGTGGGCCGCGAGGCGTGATGCCGCCGCACCTCGGTCCGGCGCGTCACACTCGGCCCACCGAACGCAAGGTGGCGAGAAGATCACATCAGAAGTAGATGATCGAATTCGCCCGCTCGACCACTTCGTCGAGATCGTCGGTCCACGCGCCGGTGGACAGGTACTTCCACCCGTCGTCGGCCGAGATCACCACGATGACCGCTTGCCCATCGTCTGGCACCTCGCCGGCGCACCGTGCGGCACCGGCCATCGCCGCCCCCGAGGAGATCCCGACAAACAGGCCGACGTCTGCCAGGCGCCTGGTCCACTCGATCGACTCGCGCGGACGGACGACGGTCTTGCGGTCCAGTAGCGCCGCCCCGCCGAGCTCTTCGAAGATCGGCGGGATGTAGCCGTCGTCGAGGTTGCGGAGCCCGTCCACCATCTCGCCGGCCGGTGGCTCCACCGCCCACACCTTCACCGCCGGGTTCTGGTCCTTCAAGTACCGCCCTGCACCGAGGAGCGTGCCCGACGTGCCGAGCCCGGCCACGAAGTGGGTGACCTCGGGGCAGTCCCGCCAGATCTCGGGTCCAGTCCCCTCGTAGTGGGCAGACGGATTGGCCGGGTTGGCGTACTGGTACAAGAACACCCACTCGGGGTGCGATGCAGCCAGCTCACGGGCCAGACGCACCGCACCGTTGGAGCCTTCCGAGCCCGGAGACTCGATGATCTCTGCTCCCCAGAGCTCGAGCAGCTGGCGGCGCTCGACCGACACGTTCGTCGGCAGGACCACCTTGAGGTGGTACCCCTTCACCCGGCACACCAGCGCCAGCCCGATACCCGTGTTGCCCGAGGTGGGCTCGATGAGGACCTGCCCTTTCCGGCCGGGCTCCAAGATCCCGTCCTTCTCTGCTTGCTCGACCAGGGCGAGTGCCACCCGGTCCTTCACCGATCCGCCCGGGTTCCGTCCCTCGAGCTTCATGAGGATCCGAGCGCGCGGATTGGGGCTCAACTGGCTCACCTCGACCAACGGGGTGTTGCCGATGAGACCGAGGATGGAGTCGTAGGGAGCCATGGGAGCCGAACGCGATCCGAGACTGGTCGTTGGCCGCGCTCGCCTCAGCCGCCGGCCACAGCCGGCAGGATCGACACCTCGTCACCGGGATTGACGGGGGTATCGAGCACTTGGAGGTAGCGGACATCGTCGTCGTTCACGTAGACGTTCACGAAGCGATGCAGCGTCCCATCGTCGTTCAGGAGCTGGCCCTTCATGCCCGGGTACTGGACCACGAGGTCGTGCAGCACGTCGCCGATGGTCTTGCCCTCGACCGAGACCGTCGAACGGCCACCGGTCTGGGAGCGAAGAAGGGTCGGTAGGCGGACATCGACGGGCACGAGAGCCTCCTCTGGTTGCGGGTCTGGCATCGGGTCTCGCATTCGGGTCAAGTAGCGGGTCTGTTTGCGGTTCTGGTTGCGGGTCTGGTTGCGGGTCTGGCTTCGAACCTGTCACGGGCTTGGCGACGGACCCTGCCCGCCGCTCGATCACTGTCGAGCCCAGATGCCCTGGTGACGGCCCACGGCATGCCCGGGCCGAGCAAGCCGACGGTGACGGGCTGGATCCACGTCCATTGAATAGTTGACTGTTCTGGTCCAGATTCTAACGGGAATCGCCGGGAGCGCGGCGCGCGACCGTTCGCGGCTGGTCCGAGATCTGTGGACCGGTAGCTGTGCGGGGCGGCTTCTTCTCCGGGGCGGATCCGGGATTGTTCAGCCGGCGACGAGGGCGTCGCTCAGGACGACGACGGACTCCTCTTCCGGTTCGCCACCGACGATCGTGAAGCTGCGGACCACGGGATGGGTGTCGCGGAGCGAGACGATCACGTAGTGCCACGCAGGGTCGGGAGCCTGGTCGACGTCGGTAGGCGAGGGGTAGGCGTCGGTGTGCGTGTGGGAGTGGTACACCCCGATGATCTCGAGGCCTTTCGCCTCGGCATCCCGATCGGCTTGGAGCATGTCGCGGGGGTCGACCGTATAGAGCTTCGCCGACTCGGCGGCGTTACGGGCCGGGTAGCAGGCCGACACTTCGGCAGCGTCGGCATCGCCGGCCAGCAGGCCGCACGACTCGTCGGGGAGGCCCACGAGACAGTGGCTCACCATTTCCGCGTAGAGATCATTGGGCAGCCAGAGCATTGTCATCGGATTGTAACGGTCGTCGACAACAGGAGCGCGGATGGTCACCGGAGCGGCTGTCGCCGAGGTGATCCTTGCGGGTCGGTACCAACTGGCAGTGCTCGGACGACGTCTGTCGATTGGCGTTCCGGCGCCCCGGCGCCCCTGTTCCCCACAGCTCGTTGGAGGAGAGAGAAGTTCACACGTTCCTGCTCGAGGCGGATCGAGTCGCCGTACGCGCCCTCGACGAGGTCCCGGTACAAGGAGGCCTCGTCCGGCGTGAGGTAGGAGAGCGTCCGGTTGGTGGGGGCGTCTTCGACCGCCCACTGCCGGCGGTGGGAGAGCAGGGTCTCTCGGTCCATCAGGATCGACCGGACCGATGGATACGCGCCGCGCAGTCGGCTGAGGATGTCGAACCCGTGGGTGTCGATGTCACCCCAGTAGACGACCTCTCGGTCCGACAACCACGACGAGCGGCCAAACCGGGCGAGGCCACCGAGCGCGAACCCGGACCCGAAGACCACAACAGACTTGGCAACCTCGGGAAAGGCAAGGTAGGTGATCTCGTTCTCGACAATGAACACCCTCTCCGCAACTGGCGCCGCCGCAATAAGCTCCTCGGTCCGGGCCGTCAACTCGGAAAGTCCGGCAACCAGCTCGAGCGCTGGGTCGAGGAAGCGCAGGCGCGTGTAGCTGGGTTTCGAGCGGAACCCGAACTTCGCGGTGAAGCCGCCACCAGCGCTATCGGTGGCTCCGATCCTCTCCGGCGCCAGCACCTCGCAGAGAAGGGCATCGAGAAGGCGGTGGTGACGCTCGACGAACTTGGTGTCGACACCCTCGGCGTTGATCTGGCGCAGGTACAGACCGGAGACGTCATGCTGGTCGATCCAAGCGGTGGTGGCGAGAGCCCTGTCCCACACGGTCGCATGCTGCAACACGATCATGGGGTGGTTCCGAACCCACGGCTCCAAGCGGGGAACGACGGCGACGGTATGAGCCAGCAGCTCGTCGAACAGTGCAGCGTCGTCGATTCGTCCGATCGCCGTCGCCAACTGCTCGAAGGATCGGGCGGTGACCCGCACTGGTATGCGGTTCGGGCCGAGCACGCGACTTTGGACGACCCGGTACTCGATGTCGAGGCCGGCAGCCTCCTTCTCGAAACGGGCGAGCCACCGGCGGACATCATCGAGCCGGTTCAAGAGCTGTGACGAGTCAGGACCCCGGACCGGCACGGTGACCGGCTCCCATGCTTCTCCCGAAGCGTGGCGACGTAGGTAGACGCCCCGCCCCCAGCGCCGGCGCAAAAGGTCGAGGATGTCCGAGGCCGAAGTCCACGGCGATGTCG
The DNA here is from genome assembly GCA_021799915.1 of Actinomycetes bacterium. The sequence continues at coordinate 123 of JAJYZN010000073.1, read as the reverse complement.
ACTGCCGGCGCGGGGTCACGCAGCCGGACCACCCGTCTGCTCCTCGACCCGTCGGGCGCCGCGCCCGATGCGACGGCGGAAATCGGTGATCGGGAGCGACTGCAGTCGCGAGTAATGGCCTCC
>JAJYZN010000072.1 GCA_021799915.1 Actinomycetes bacterium | reverse complement strand
CCGTGGGCCTCGACCTGCTGCCCGGCCCCGGCGAGGTGCAGCCCCGTTGCTCCTGCCCTGACTGGGCCGATCCGTGCAAGCACGCCGCCGCGGTGTGCTACCTGGTGGCCGACGAGCTGGACCGCGACCCCTTCCTGCTCTTCCTGCTGCGCGGCAAGGGCCGCGACGAGCTCCTCGCCGGCGTGCGCCAGCGGCGGTTCCGGGTCCACACGGGCAACCGGGACATCCTCCGGGTGAATTGCACTCCGGACGGCGAAGGCGGGAGGAACTTCTTCTTCCTCTCGGCGTCAGCGTCTCCCGAGCTCCTCGACGCCCTCGTAGGGGAGCTCCGCTCGCAGATGGGCGTGTGATCCGGCCTGCAGAGCCTCTCGACCACCCGCGCGACATCGAGCTCGTAACCTGCCCGGGGCGTTGCCGGGACGAGCTCAAGCGCGATCGGACGTCAGCCGGCATTCGATCGATCCAGGTCGGCTCGCCTGGATGACCACGGTGGTCTCGGCGGGCTCTGGCCCCGGGGTGACGATCGCCACCGATCCACCTGTCACCGCGATCGACCCCGCCGGTGTGGTCGCAAGTGCGCCGGCGATCGCTCCACGCACGACCAGCTCGACCAGACCGGGCTGGGTGACGTGAAGAAGGAGCGTGATCGTCCCTCGCCCGTCGTCGAGGTGGCGGCCGATCAGTTCTGCCGTCGCTTGTACGAGGGTCCCGGCGGCACCGAGCGAGACCTCGACGGGCAGGAGCCGAGCTCCTCGACCCGGCATGGAGATGGAGTCCAGCAGCGCCGGGAGGGTCCGGTGCCCGAGTGCGCTCTGGCTGCGGCCATCTCGGCTGCCGTTGGGCTCGCCGGTGCTACCGCTGCCGCTGCGCTCGCCAGCTCCGACGGGGGCGCCGGCAGGTGACGGACAAGGTCTGGTGTAGGTGGCGCGCGTGGCGGCCGGAGCGTCGACCGGGTTGACGACACAGACCAGCCCACCCGAAGGGCCGGCCATCTCGAACGCCGCGATCTGCGGGTCTGAGGAGGACACTGCGCAGGAGGTACCGTCCCATTCGACGATGCGCCGGCACAGCGCCGCAGCTCCGGGTCCTCCATCGGGGTCGTAGCCCAAGCGGAACCCGATGAAGGTGATCCGGCCTTGCCCGAAGGGCTGAGTGCAGGCGCACGGACGCCCGTCCTCGGCAGAGAACGCCAGTGCTTCGCTGCCAGCTGGAAGGTCGAAGGAGGTGGCTCGCCCGATGCCGACGATCGTCCGACCGAGCTCGTCACGCACGAGAGCGGTTCCTGACATCCCCCCGGCAAATCCGGCGAACGCAGGCAGCTTGCCGCCTGGGAAGACAGCTCGAGCGAGCACGTCACAGGGTGCCATCGTGTCGTCACGCGTGGGCAGTGCCGGAAGGAGCACCAAGTGGCCGCCGCCGGCGGCGTAGTCGACGAGCCGCTGCTGCACCGGGGCAGCCAAGAAGTCCAGGCAACCAACCCAGCATTGGTGTGCTGCTTCGAGTGGGCTCGCCCTGTCGGCGATGTCGACGAGGTTCCAGCTGATGCTCGAGGTGGCGAGGAGGCTCTGCAGCCCGGCTGACGACGAGAGCCCCATCTCACCTTGGGGGAGCAGGGTCTGGAGCCCCCACGCGTCGAGGGCCAGAGCAGCTCCCCCCATCGAGGCCGCGTCATAGTCCAGGTGCACCCCGATCGAGACGTCGATGAGCGGGCGCATCTCGTGGATCTCCGGCTCCATGGTTCGCATCACGCGGACGATCTTGGCAACGGTGTCGAAGTGAGGGCGGCGTTTGCCCTCGACGGAGATCGGAGCACAGATGTCGTACTCCGACCCCGTCTCGTTCTCGAAGCCAGGAGGGTTCTTTCCTCCGACCATCATGTAGAAATTCATCCCGCGCACGCCTCGGATCGCAGTCAGGGCGTAGAGAAGCTCCATGGCACCAGGTGGGAGATAGCTGGCGTTTGACGACTGGATCTCCATGGCGACCGGTGGACCGTGATCGACGCCGCGCCACAGGTGGTACGCCTCGTGAGTGGAGATGACCGCCGCGATCTTTTCCTCGGCACCTGCGTACGACCCCATGAGTGAGAGGTAGCACTCGTCGGTCAAGTGGAGGTCGAGGTTCATGCGATCTGCGAAAGAGGAGAACTTCTTGGCCTGGAGAGAGCTCAGATAGGGGTACAGCATCATGAGGCGGCCCACCATCCCCGCCCCTCTTGCCGTCTCGTAGCAGATGGCGACGTACCGGTTGATCTGGTCCAGCTTGAAGTCCAGCCAGTCCAGGTACCGGGCCAGCTCCCGCCCGTCGGACATGGGCTGGCGTGGGGGTTCGATGTCCTCGGGCCGGGACCATTCCGGGCGATCGTGGGCCGATGCCACTGCACTCATGGACCCGTGGCGTTCCAGGAGGAATTTCGCCCAGGGCGAGCCGCCTGCGACCGGGCTCACGAGAAGGGGGTGGTAGTCCAAGCTGAAAGGGTCACCCAGGCTCTGCCAGTACGAAGGCTCGTCATCGAGCTGGACGGCGCTGATGAAACCGCCGTGCTCGCACAAGCGATCGACGATTGCCTCGCAAGCAGTCCGGAGCCATGCCTGAGAGGTTTCGACGAACCTCGGATGGGCATAGGTGATGAGCGGGTAACCGCCCCCGTCGCTGACCGAGCCGCTGGCGTCGAGGGCTCGAATCGCCGGTTCCGAGTCGAGCAGCCAGTCCGGGATCCCTCCGTTGCGCCACTCGGCAGTGATGAACGGTCCGGGACGGTAGATGCACTGCAGACCGGCGCTGGCGATGGCGTCGAGCGCCCCGAGGAGATCCCTTTCGGGGATGGTACGCCCCGTCAAGTCCAGCGTCGCCGGGTCAGGCTGGTGCCAATTCCACGGCACGTAGATGCAAGCGGTGTCCAATCCCGCGTCGGCCATCTGCGCCAGACGGTCGGCCCAGGCTGTGCGGGGGACCCGGAAGTAGTGGAACTCACCCGAGAACAGGCATGGCTCTTCGCTCAACGCGCCGTCGCCTCTCTGCTGCGCACCGCCTCGGCCAGTCCGATGTGCATCAGGTCAAGCTAATCGATGGCCCGTCCTCCAAGCATGCCGAGGTCGGCCGTGTGGTTGCGTGGTTATGCGTCGCGTCGCACGAGCAGCCAACCGCCGAGGACGAGGACGACGACGGCGTACCCGCAGAGAATGGCAAAGCCGACCCACGGGCCGAACGTTGGCGCCTGAGCGGCTCGTAGGCCCACGTGGACCGTCATCATCCTTACCCCGATGACAGCGGGGAGGTACTTGGCGACCGCGTCGCTGATCGACGACGGGAGCGCCTCGACGACGAGCGGAAGGATGAAGAGCACGCCAACGAACGTGCTGATCGCCCCGGCAGTGTGCCGGACGATCGTCGCGATGCCGAGGGCCAGCAGTCCGAGCACCGCAAGGTAGAGACCGCCTCCGGCGACTGCTCGCAGTACTCCGGCCTGGCTGAGGACGGCGTGTGGGGCGGATCCAGCGAGGATTGCCTGACCGATGAAGAAGGCGGCGAACGCAAGGACCTCGCTCACGACCAGTGCGACGACCGCGTACACCGCAGTCTTGGCGAGGAGCACGAGGAGCCGGTTGGGGACGGCTGCCAAGGTGGCGCGGATCGTGCCACTGCCGTACTCGGCGGTCATCACAAGGATGCCGAGGACGCCGATGGCCAGTTGACCGAGGAGAAGGCCGGTCAGACTGAGGCTCGTCGGGTCGAACGTCAGGTGCTGGAGCAAGGTCTCGTGCGACCAGCGGTCCGCTTCGGTCGCGGTGGCCAGGATGCCGATGCCGATCACGAGGATCGCGGTGACCACCAGGCTCCAGGTGGTGGATCTCACGCTCCGGAGCTTCGTCCACTCCGACTTGAGGACGCCCGAGAGGCGGTAGTGGCCCGGACGCTCTCCGTGCGCGGACGGAGTTGGATCTGAGCCGCTGCTTGCTTCGCCAACCCGTGGCTGGAGCTCATCGCCACCGGATCTCGAGTTCTCAGTGATGCTCATGGTCCCGTGAGCTCCAGCGGAGCCGTAGGATCGTGGTCGGGTCGGTCGTTGCGAGGAGCGGCTTCCATCCCCATCCCGTGGAACTCCACGCTTGTCCCCGTCAGCTCCATGAACACTTCTTCGAGGGATGCGCTGCGAGGCGTGAGCTCGTGCAAGACGATGCCCCCGGCGGCGGCGAGCTCTCCGATGACGTCGGCCGGCAGCCCGGTGACCCGAAGCGCGCCGTCCGCGTCGGTCACGGCCTGACCCCCGGCATCGTGGATCCTCTGGACCAGTTCGCCGGTGTTCGGCGTCCGCACCAGCACGTTGTGGTTGGAGCCGCGCGAGGTGAGATCGGTGATCGGCATATCGGCGATCAGGCGACCTCGCCCGATGACGACGAGGTGGTCGGCCGTGAGTGCCATCTCGCTCATGAGGTGGCTTGACACGAGGACCGTTCGGCCCTCGGCAGCGAGATGCCGGAGAAGGTTGCGCACCCACCGGATCCCCTCGGGGTCGAGGCCATTGACCGGTTCGTCGAACAGCAGCACACCGGGGTCACCGAGCAGAGCGGCGGCGATCCCCAAACGCTGGCCCATGCCGAGCGAGTACGTACCGGCCCGCTTGCGGCCAACGGTGGCGAGGCCGACAAGATCGATGACCTCGTCGATCCGCCGGCGGGGAATGTCATTGGTCTGAGCCAGGGAAAGGAGGTGGTTGAAGGCGCTCCGGCCGGGGTGGATGGCTTTCGCCTCGAGCAGCGCGCCGACCTCTCGGAGGGGCCAGGCCAGCTCGCGGTACGGCCGACCTCGGATCGTTGCCCAACCGGCGTCCGGGTTGTCGAGCCCCATGATCATCCGCATGGTGGTCGACTTGCCCGAGCCGTTCGGGCCGAGAAACCCGGTCACCTTGCCGGCGACGACCTCGAACGTCAAGTGGTCGACGGCCAGGGTCGGACCGTATCGCTTGACGAGACCGTTCAGCTCGATCATCGACCGCCCCTGCTCCTCGTTGTAGTGCCGCCCCTGCTCCGAGGCGTTCCCGGCCCCTCAGACGCGCCCTGGTGCGGCATGCGTCAGGTGGCTCTGCGGCGGACCGATCGGCGGAACGCTGCGTGTTTCAGCTTGCACCAGACCGTACCGCCTCGGCGAGATCGGACGGGCGCGTGAACCTGAGACCTTGGCAAGGACCGTGCAGGCGCGTACTCCCGAGCAGTAGAAAGGGCTCACCGAGGGTTTGAGCGATCAATGGTGTAGTTCCGGTCGCCATGGAAGTCAGGCCGGTAACAACGGGCGAGATGGAGCTCCATACCTTGTGCTCGATTCGATTGCACGTCGACGTACCGGGTGGGTAGTGGCAGGCCGTGATGTCGAGGCTGGTCTTTTTCGCGAGCTTGGCAAGCTCGAACTTCCACAGGTGCACGTGATGGCCGTTCGATCCACGCCACCATGTGGTCGGTGATGGCGAAGCTCTCGCACACGAGCTCCGTGGCGAGCTTCGGGGTAGACTTCGACGTCCAGCACAGCAGCGACATCGGATGTCCCCGAGCCCCGGGGTTCACCGGCTCGCACCGGCTCGCACCTGCTCGTACCGGCTCGCACCGGCTCGCACCGGCACAGATCAGGCCTGGGCGTGGTTCACTCCCTCGCGTACCACCAAGTGGACAGTCTGTCCGATGAGCTCCTCGCGCTCGGCTGCTGCCAGCATGCCCGGATCGTCCGCTCGGGCGTAGCAACGCGTCCCGTCGGCCAGGTTGCACACCAGCGGTGCCCAGGTCGCTGAGCCCTCCCGGTCATGGAGGACCGTGTAGGCCGCAACCGCGGCTGGCCCGTCTGCTTCTACGGTGATCGTGACCCGGCCTTCGGGATCGGTTGCCGGCTCCAGAACGCCGGCAGGCCCGGGCTCGAGGGCCGGTGTCCGGTCGCGCTCACGGTCCAGGTCTTGTGCCATGGCCCGGGGATCGGGAGGCGAGAGTCGTCCTGGCTGAGTGGACCACAATCCGTACGCGTGCTTGGTCATGTGCATCCCGACGCCGCTCACCAATCCGAACGCTCCCGCATCCGAGCGCAACCGCTCGGCCATCGCTGCGATCGAATGGGTCATGTAGTTGCTTCCCGGCCCGCCGTGGTACGGAAGTCCTCCAGTCACCGTCAACGGCCGCGCACCGTCCGTCACCATGTCGAGGTCGAGACCGAGGGCGTCGGCACCGAACGCCACGGAGCTCGGAAAGCACGAATAGAGGTCGAAGTGCGTGACATCTTCGGTGCGAATGCCGGCTCCCGCGAGGGCCGCCCTCGCAGCGACGGCCATCGCCGGGGAACGCCAGAGATCCCTGTGCTCTGCGACGTAGTCCGGGTCCCGGGCATTCCCCCAGCCGCGAAGGTAGACCCGTTGCTCAGGGGGCACCCCGAGCTCGTCGGCGCACTCGTGGCTGGCGAGCAGCAAGGCGGCAGCCATGTCCACGTCCATGATCGCCATCATGAGCTTCGTATAGGGGTACGCGACCATGCGGTTCGCAGCAGTCGGGGTGCTGAGCTCTTCTGCGTCACGACGGATCGGAAACCAGGCGTGCGTCGGATCGGCTGCGGCTGCGACGGTCATAGGTGCCATGAGGCGACCCAGCCAGGCCTGATGATCGTCCAGCGCTCGCCCCAAGTGGGCACGCCGGGCGCTGTCGAACAAGGAGAACGTGAGGTAAGCCTCGAAGATCGAGTGCGCCATCTCGGCCGGATGAAAGGGGATGTCGAAAGGAAACGGACGGCGCTCGGGCGCTTTGTGGGACCAGTCGGGCCGCCGACCCTCTTTGCGGATCTGGCGGACGGTGGCCAGTGCCTCGCCTCCGACCACGAGCACGAGGTCCAGCTCGCCGGCGAGGATGTCTGCAGCGGCTTCGGAGAGAAGCGTCTGGGGGATCGAACCACCGATTCCCGAGTAGTGGCCGCGCGCTCGAGTCGCGCCGATACGGGTGGCAAGTCTGCCGGCGGGGTCGTCGTAGTCCCAGGACTGGCAGTACACCACGTCGATGAGGTCGATCCTCTCGCGGACGCGGCCGTCGGAGCCGGTCCCGGCGTCCGCAGCCGCCGCCCGGGCAACGAGATCCCACATCTCCAAGGGTTCGGGTGCCTCTTGGCTCACACCGGGTCCGCCACCGGGTCCGCCACCGGGTCCGCCACCGGGTCCGCCACCGGGTCCGGCCCGCCACGTCTGCCGGCCTACGCCGATCAGGCAGGGGGCGCGGGGGTCGACGATCTGGCTCACCGTGGCCATCCCGCTCAGGAGGTACGGGACTGGCCGGGGAGCTTGATGGCCCGATCGGCGATGATGTTCTTCTGTACCTCGGTCGAGCCACCGCCGATCGTGCTGTAGCGCTGAAAGGCGTACAGGCGCGTCCACTTGCCTCGGTCGACCGAGTCGGGGCCTCCTCGAGCCAGGACCCCGGCTGGCCCGAGCAGATCGACTGCCAGCTCAGCCAGCTCTTGCGCCAGTGAAGACCACTGGAGCTTGGCGAACTGGACTTCGGGCCACGGGCGTTCTCCCTTGATGATCCGGCTGAGTGCCCGCAGTGAGAGGAGACGCGCCAACTCGATCTCGGTCCAGGCCCGAGCAAGACGATCGGCGATGACCGGGTCAGCGAGCGCGTCGGGGTTCGTCGATCGGGCTGCTTCGACCATTGCCCGTAGGTCAGCTCCGAGGATGGAGATCTGACCTGCGATGCCGACGCGCTCGAAACCGAGAGTGCCCATGGCGACCATCCAGCCTTCGCCTTCACCACCCAAGCGGCACTCGACCGGTATGCGGGCGTTGGTGAAGTACACCTCGTTGAACATCTCTTCGCCGGCCATGTCCCGGATGGGGCGGCATTCGATCCCCGGCGTCTCCATGTCGATGATGAACGCGGTGATCCCTTCGTGCTTTGCGCCGCGCTCGATGGCCGTCGGGTCGGTGCGGAGCAGGAAAAGCCCCCACTTGGCCAAGTGGGCGGTCGAGATCCAGATCTTCTGACCGTTCACGACGTAGTGGTCGCCGTCTCGGATCGCCATCGTCCGCAGGTTTGCCAAGTCATTGCCGGCGTCGGGCTCGGAAAATCCCTGGCACCAGTGCTCTCGGGCTTCAAGAATGCTCGGGAGCCACCGGGCTTTCTGCTCGTCGGTACCCCAGGTGATGATCATCGGCCCGATCTGCCAGATGCCGTTGGTGTTGAACATCCCCGGAGTGCGGTATTCGGCCATCACCTCCGAGGAGATGATGCGCTGCATTGCAGTGGCGGCGCGGCCTCCGTGCTCGACCGGCCAGTGGATGGCGGCCCAACGCCCCGAGTGCAGCTCACGCTGCCACGCGGCGCGGCGCCGCTGTGACGCCTCCCCCGAGAGCTTGCCGCCTTCGTCTCCGGCATCGCCCGAGGCGCCTGCTGTCTCCTTCTCCAAGAATGGGGGCAGGTGCTCGTCCAACCAGGCGCGCAACTCGTCGCGAAAGGCTTCGTCCTCTGGTGACAGCGCAAAGTCCACGGCGGCCACGGTAGCCCAAATGTCGTGTACCCTGACACTGCTGTCAGGGTCATCGGACGAGCATGGCCGGGGAGCGCCGCGAGGTGCGTGACCGACGACAGGGCGCAACAGGGTGCAACAGGGTGCTCGCCCAGACGGTGGGGAGAGCGCTCATTCGGAGTCAGTCGGATTCCGAGCGAACGGCGTGCCGGCGCTGATCGTTGGTCGCCGACCGAGATCGGGCGCGAGACGGGGACAGGAGAGACGAGAGAAAGTGGACTTCACCTACGACGCCGAGCAGCTCGCCCTGCGAGATGTGGCACGCCAGGCCCTCGATCGGGCGGTGGACGCCGACACCCTGGGCGCTCTCGCCGACGATCCCCAAGGGATCACCGGGGAGCTGTGGCACACGATCGTCGAGCTGGGATGGACCGGCCTGCTGGTGCCTGCCGAGCACGGCGGGGCCGGTGCCGGCCTTCTCGAGACGGGGATCGTGCTCGAGCAGATGGGCCGGGTACCGCTTCCCGGGCCGTTCTTCTCGTCGGCGGTCTTGGCGACGCTCGCGGCACGAGCCCTTGGGGCCGACGAGCTGCTCGGTTCGCTGGCTGCGGGAGTTCAGCGCGGCACCGTGGCGCTCCATGAGCTCGGACATGGTGATCCGCTGGCGACGGTCCGGAGCCGGGCCCGTCGCAAGGGTGCCGGCTGGGTGGTGAGCGGTACCAAGCCGCTGGTGCTCGATGGCCACACGGCGGACTGGATGATCGTCGTGGCCCGGAGCGAGGAGGGCCTGCGTTCGTTCGCGGTGGACCTTCCGGGCGACGTCGACGTCCAGCCGGTACCGACGCTTGACCCGACCCGCAAGGCGGCGCGAGTGGTGCTCGACGACGTACGCGCCGTGCCTCTCGGGCCACCTGGGCATCAGGGTCCGCTCTGGCGCACCGTCCTCGACGATGCCTCGATCGGGTTGGCGTCGGAGCTGGTGGGCGTCGCCGATCGGGCTCTCGAAGAGGCGACCGAGTACACGAAGGAACGGGTCGTGTTCGACCGTCCGGTGGCGGCCAACCAGGTGGTGCGGCACCGCTTGGTGGATATGTTCCACGCGCTGGAGATGGCCCGGGCCGGCGCGCAGTACGCCGCATGGATGGCCGACTCTGGAGCACCGCCCACCGATCGGGAGCGCACTGCCGCCATGGCCGCCGGCTATGCAGCCGAGACGGCGGTCAAGCTCACCGGGGACAACATTCAGTTGCACGGAGGCGTGGGCTTCACGTGGGCCAACGTTGCCCATTTCCTGTTCAAGCGTGCCAAGCAAAATGACGTACTGATCGGGGGGTCGGGCTCGCAACGGCTCCGTCTGGCGCAGATGATCGTGTCTCCGGTCTGAACGCACTGCGACTTGGATGGAGATTGCAGGCGTGATGGCAGGAGTGATCGCAGGCGTGATGGCAGGAGAGAGGGTGGCGACGAGACGATGAGATCGAGCGATTGGGCGCTGTCCCCGGTGCCGAGCGACCTCGCTCGCCGCTACCGGTCCGAGGGAGCGTGGGACGAGCGGACCCTCGGGCAGTTCCTGACGGATGCCCTGGAGTCCTCGGCCGGCCGACGGTTCCGCATCTGGTCGGCGGCCAATCCTTACGAGGGAACCGTGGACGACGTGACCCAGATGGCTCGGCGCCTGGCCGGCGGGCTCCGCCGGCTCGGCATCGGGCCCGGCGACGTGGTGGCGTTCCAGCTCCCGAACTGGGTGGAAGCTGCGGCGACCTTCTACGGGTGCGCGATGCTGGGCGTCGTCCTCGTGCCGATCGTCCACTTCTACGGACCGAAGGAAGTGCGGTTCATCTTGCGCCAGTCAAGTGCTCGGGCGCTCATCCAAGTCGCACGATTCGGCCAGCGTGACTACCTCGCCGACCTCGCACCGATCCGCCAGGACCTGCCGGGGCTCGAGCACGTGATCGTGGTGGGAGGGGAGGCGCCGGTCGGCGACCACCGTTTCGCGGATGTTGCCGCTGGGCCTCCCATCGAATCGCCGGAAGCCGGTGACCCTGATGGAGCAGCCCTGGTGGGCTACACCTCGGGCACGACTGCCGACCCCAAAGGCGTCATCCACACGCACCGGTCGATCGGCTTCGAGGTGCGCCAGCTCGGTGCTCACCAGGACGAGCGGCAGCGCGCGACCCTCACCGGCGCGCCTGTCGGCCACGCCATCGGCATGCTGGCCGGGTTGCTGGTACCGCTGGCAGTGGGATGGCCCATCTACCTGATCGACGGCTGGGATCCCCAGACCGTGCTCGACGCCATGATCGAAGAGGACATCGGGGCCGGCAACGGCTCGACCTACTTCTTCACCAGTCTTCTCGATGCCCCGGGCTTCGGACCCGAGCACTTGGCTCGCATGCCGATGATCTCGCTTGGAGGCTCCCCGATCCCCGATGCCGTGGCCGAACGCGCCGACCAGTTGGGTATCTCTCTCACCCGAGCCTACGGGTGCACGGAGCACCCGTCGGTGACCGGGAGCCGCCATGCCGATCCGGTTGCCCAACGGATCCATACCGATGGCCGTCCGCTGGCCCATGTCGAGGTGCGCACCGTCGACGAAGACGGGCGCGACGTGGCAGTCGGGCAGCCCGGCGAGATCCTCACCCGAGGCCCCGATCGTTTCGCCGGCTACACCGATCCGGAGCTGACGGCGGTCGCTGTCGACAAGGACGGATGGTTCCGGACCGGGGACGTCGGGATCATCGACCAAGAGGGATGCCTCACGCTCACCGACCGGGTGAAGGACATCATCATCCGAGGTGGTGAAAATGTGAGCGCTGCCGAAGTCGAGCAGATCCTAGCCCACATGGACGGCGTGGCCGAGGTGGCAGTCGTCGCCGCGCCCGACGAGCGGCTCGGCGAGCACGGGTGCGCGTTCTTCCGGATGCAGGCCGATGCCCGCCCCCCGGCGCTCGAAGACATCCGCTCACATCTCCAAGAGGCCGGGCTGGCCCGGCAGAAGTGGCCCGAGGAGCTTCGGGTGGTCGACGAGCTGCCCCGGACGCCGTCGGGCAAGGTCCAGAAGTTCGTCCTGAGGGATCGTCTCCGGGCCGGCGGATGACCGAGTCGCCCGCTCGGGATCGCGGCCAGGCGGCGTGATGGCGCGGCTGGCGACCGAAGAGGAGGTGGCCGCGTGGCGCCGTGAAGGGTGGGTGCTCCTCGAGGGTCTGGTGGGGACCGACGAGATCGATGCTGCCACCGAAGACCTTTGGGAGATCTTTCCGAGCGCCGAGGAGTACCACGCGGACCCCGACGGCGTGACCGAACGATGGAAGGGCCGACCGGCGGAGCCCCGAGCCGGGTTCGTCTGGCCCGAGGAGGGTCCGGGTTTCCGGCCCGAGCAGCAGCGATGGGTGAAGACCTTCCCGTTCCCTGGTGCGGGGAGGCTCAACCGCCTATGCGTCCATGCTTCAGTTGTCGACTTCGCCGAACGTGCGCTCGGCACGCCCGACATTCGCCTCTATCAGGCGCAGGCGAGCGCCAAGTACTCCGGGCTCACGAACTACGAGCAGCCGATGCACACCGACCGCAATCACTCGTGGCTCCCCGCCGTGTCTCGCGCACCGTGGTGGAACGTCCAGGGTTTCCTGTACCTCTCGGACGTCACCGACGACGACAACCCCACGCGCCTTGTCCGCCTTTCCGACTCGGCCGGCGCGACCGGCAGCTCGCCGGTGGCGGCCCGTTATGGGGTGCTGCTCCCGGGAATGGAGCCCGATCTCTACCGTCTCGAGCATCGTGCCCCCGGCGTGCGTGGTTCGTACCTCGCGTACCGCGCCGATGTCTTCCATCGCGGGGCTCCCTTCGAGTCGTCGGGGACGGCCAGGTTCTTGCTGGCGCTGGCGTTCAAGGGTGCCGACCAGGACTGGA
>JAJYZN010000071.1:2186-12455 GCA_021799915.1 Actinomycetes bacterium | reverse complement strand
ATCGAAGGTAGCTGTTGGCAACCCCCGCTGACAACGATTCGAGTCCGGCAACACTCTGCCGGACAGCGTTTCCACCTCGGTCCCTGTTGCCTGCTCACTCGAAAATCGGCACTCACGTGCCAGGCCCCAGCTCCGTGAACATCTTGTACCGCGCCCCCGCAGCAGCGCTCCATCTGGTCTCGGGCAGTATGCGACGTCCGATCTCGGACCAGCGCTGAGACTCGTCAATCGATGGCTCGAGGCCTGCGGCGACCCGGGCCAGGAAGGAGGCCCCGTAGGCAGCTCCTTCGGCGACGGCAACTGCGTCGACCGGTAGCTCGGTCGCGTCAGCCACCGCAGCCATCCATGCCTGTGCTTTGCTGCCACCTCCACTGGCCACGACTCGACGCCCCTGGATCCCGGATCGGTCAAGGATTCTTCGGATGACGAACCCACTTGCTTCGTAGACAGCACGCTCGATCGCTGCTGGACCTTGGGTGAGGTCCATGCCGTGGATGCTCGCCCTCAGCATGGGGTCGTTGAGCGGCGTCCGCTCTCCTCGGACGTAAGGCAGCCAGATCGGCACGCGCGTCGCATCCCCCGTCCGACCGTCGCTCTCGTCTGTCGGAAGGCCGAGCCGGGAACGATCGCCTCGATGCGCCTGTTCGCGGCGGCGCTGCCCGTCCACGGCCGGCGTGCCTCTACGTGCCACCGCACCAGGGGGCCGGACGCCGCGCAGCAACTGCCTGGCCCAGTCGGCGAACAGGGCACCGGCGTTGCTCGGTCCGCCGATCAAGACCCGTCCTGGCTGGGTGTGAGGAACCGTGATCAGTCCCGGCACTTCGACCCACTGATCGGTCACGACCCACACAACCAACGTGGCGCCGAAGATCGCCAGGACGTCGCCGGGTTCAGTCGCCCCTGACACCAATTGATCGCAGAGCGCGTCGATGGTGCCACCGGCGACGGCAATTGTCGTTCCTCGCAGGTGGCACGCGGCACCTCCCATGGGAACGACTCTGGGCATTTGGTCGGTGCGGGCACCAAGCGCGGCAAGTCCGTGCTCGTCCCAACCTCGGTGGGTGCACAGGTCGCCAAACACCATTGCTGCCGCACTATCGAGCGCTGCCACGCCGGTCATTGCGTGGGTGGCCAGGCTCTGGCATGGCCAGTAGCCGGCAGCGTGGGGAGCACGATCCACTGCCCAGCGGAGGAAGCCGGTGGCATCGGGCATTCCAGCACCCGGCTCAGGCCCCCCCACCGCTCCTGTTGCGATTGATGCCTTGTCCTCATCGCGACCGTCCCAGTTGCTCCTCGAGTCGCCGTAGAGCAGACCTGGCAGGATCGCCCTTCCCTTTTCGTCGACGGCCGTGAGGGAGGGGACCATCGATGCCACTGCCACGCCCGCAATGCTCATCCCCGATTCGGACAGGCTCTCGGTGATCCTGCGGAGGGCGCGACGTGGCCCCTGACGCCACGCCTGTTCGGCGACATGCTCGAGTCGATCCGGCTCGGGAGTCACGATCCGGTGGGGGACCCGGACCTTCGCCACCACCCTTCCCTCGCCGTCGGCGGCCACCGCCTTCACCGACGTGGTCCCGATGTCGACGCCGACGGTCACCACGGAACGGTTCGACCGATCAGTCATCTCAGCTCCAACCTGACATCTGTGTCATCACAGGCCATTATGGAGCACATGCCCACACCTCGCCCGAAAGCTCTCGTGACCGCCGCGGTGAGCGGTCCCGGCCTCGATCTCCTGGCCGACTTGGCCGACCTGACCATCGACTCGTGGCTCGACCAGCCAAAGCTCCGCATCTACAACGCCGATCAGCTCGCAGAACGCGTTGAGGCCGAAGGTGCGACCATCGTGGTGGTCGAGAGCGATCAGTGCGGCGGCAAGCTCTTCGACCTGCCGCTCGTTGCGGTGGGGAGCTGCCGCGGCGACCCGAACAACGTGGATGTCGCAGCAGCCACCCAGGCAGGCGTCCCGGTGCTGCGAGCGCCGGGGCGGAACGCCGATGCCGTCGCCGAGATGGCCATCGCCCTGCTCTTTGCGGTGAGCCGGCGCGTGCTCCCTGCCGATCGGGACGTCCGTGCCGGCGAGATCTACCGCGATGGCACCATTCCGTACCAGCGCTACAGGGCGTGGGAGCTTGCCGGCAAGACGGTCGGGCTGATCGGCCTCGGGGCGGTCGGACGAGCATTGCGCTGGCGCTTGCGGGGTCTGGGCATGGAGGTGATTGCCTACGACCCCTATGCCGAGGACGCCACATCGAGCTTCGACACGCTTCTCAGCCGGGCTGACGTGATCTCCGTGCATGCTCCGGCCACCGACGAGACGGTGGGCATGATCGATGCGGCTGCATTCGATCGAATGCGCCCTGGGGTCATCTACCTGAACACCGCGCGGGCCAAGCTTCACGACACCGACGCACTCGTCGCCGCCCTCGCCAGCGGACATGTGGGTGGAGCTGGCCTGGACCACTTCGAAGGGGAATGGCTCGACCCCGCACATCCCCTGGCACACCTGGACTCGGTTGTGCTCACCCCGCACATCGGCGGAGCCACGTACGACACCGAGGCGAACCACACCCTGATGATCGCCAACGACCTGTGCAGGCTCTTGGCCGGCGCCCGGCCGCTTCACATCGTCAATCCCGAGGTGCTCGAGAGAGGTCGCTGATCCATCCCGCTCGCTGGCACACCCACACGCCACAATGGTCGTCATGAGCGTCACCCAGCCCCGGCTCGACGACCCCTCCGTCCGATTCACCATGGACGGCACACGACCCCAAGTCGAAGTGAGGACCAGCACCCGCCGCCGCAAGACGAGCACCGCCTACTGGGATCGTGACCGGGTCATCGTCGTCCTTCCATCCCACGTACGAGAGCCGCAGCGCACGGAGCTGGTCGATTGGCTGGTGCGCCGAGTCCTGGCGAAACGTCCCGGCGCGACGGCGTCGGATACCGTCCTGGCAGAGCGGGCTCGCAGCCTGGCTGATCGCTACGTCGAGGGTGTCCGGCCGACGTCCATCCGGTGGGTGGGGAACCAGGAGCGCCGCTGGGGTTCATGCACGGCCACCACCGGCGAGATCAGGATCTCCGAGCGCCTTCGGTGCGTCCCCGGCTGGGTGCTCGATGCCACCATCGTCCATGAGCTGGCCCACCTGCTCCATCCCAACCACTCCCCTACATTCCACCGTGTCGCAGGACGCTTCCCCCGCCAACGCGACGCAGCGCTCTTCCTCGAGGGTTACGCGCTCGGGCTGGGGATGGACAGGAGCACCGATGCCGACGCCGGTCCCGATGCCGGTGCCAGGACCGATCCAGATGCCGGCGGCAATCCCGATGCCGATGCCGGTGCCGGTGCCAGGACCGGTCCAGGTGCCGATGCCGACGCCGGCGCCCACAGATGATCGCAGGAGGGCGAGTTCCACCGGTCGGTGCACGGTCACACCCGCTCAGCCGACGCCGGTCCACCAGTCCGTCCCGGCTCGGACCGTGACGGTGTCGCGCCCCGAGCGCAGGACCCGCCCGGGCAGGGCTCCGGTCGCCGCGCCCTGGCTCACCACCTCGGTCCCGTTCACCAAGACGTGCTCGATGCCGGTGGCTTCCGCGTACAGGCGGCTCGACCCGCCGGGCAGGTCGTCCCGGGTGCGCTCGGGACCAGGACCCACGGTCGCCGGGTCGAACACGACGAGATCGGCCCACCAGCCCGGGGCGATCCGGCCGCGCCCTTTGAGACCGTAGAGTCGGGCCGGGACGTCGGTGAGCTGGTGGACGGCCTCCTCCCAGGAGATGACACCGTGCTCCCTCACCCCTTGACCCAGCAACGCCGTCGAGTAGACGGCGCCGCACATGGTGTCGAGATGTGCCCCGGCGTCGGACCCGCCCACCACCGCCCGGCGGTCCGTCCAGATCCGGCCGCGTGCCGCCCAGTCCTCTTCGGACTCGGGGATCGGGGGGCGAAGTCCGGTCCGCAGTCCGTCGGCCACGACGACGTCGAGCATCGCGTCGAACGGATCCTGGCCGCGTTCGGCCGCGACGTCGCCCACGCGCCGTCCCTCGCAGCTCGCGTTCTGCGGCGCGAACGTCTCTTCGAACACGAGGCGCCGCCACACGGCCAGGTGGCGCAAGATCCCCGCATCGTCAGATTGCGCTCCCGCATTCAGGCGGCGGCGGACTTCGGGATCGGACAGGGCAGCCATGCGCTCGGCGGGCGGGAGCGAGAGGACCTCCCGCCAGCCCGGAAGCCCGTCGAGGATGACCCCGGTGGCGAACGAGAGCCGGATCCTCATCGTGTGCGGGAGGGTGAGAGCCACCACCGTGGCCCCGCGCTTGGCGGCCTCGTCCGACGCCGCCAGCTGATGCTCGGTGGCCGCCGGATCGGCGGCCGAGACCCCGAGCACGTTCCAGTTCACCGGACGATCAGCTCCGAGGGACATCGAGGACATCAAGTCCACCTCCTCGTCGGAGAAGCCGTTCAGCGAACCCGAGAGGACGAGCTCGACGGTCGTGCCCGGGAAGTCCCGCACCGCCGAAGCCAGCGCCTCCATCTCCGGGCGAAGGGCCGCCCGTGACGGCACCGGCTGCCCCGCGCCGTCGTGGTGCGTGTGGGCCTGGGACGTAGAGAACCCGATGGCCCCGTCGGCGAGGGCCTCCCCCAGGCGCTGCACCATCAGGGCCACGTCGGCATCGCTGGCGACCTCGCCGACCGCGCGCTCACCCATGACCGAGCGCCGGAGGGTGGAGTGCCCCGCGAGAAAGCCCGCGTTGACGCCGACCCGTCCATCGAGACGGCCGAGCCAGTCGCCGAACGACCTCCACTGCCAGTCCAGGCCCGCTTCGAGTGCCGCGAGCGGCATCCCTTCCACCCGCGCCAGCAAAGCCGTGAGGTACTCGGCATCCTCTTCCCGGCACGGAGCGAGCGAGAAGCCGCAGTTACCGCCGAAGACGGTCGTCACGCCGTGCAGCGGCGATGGGCTGGCCGCCGGATCCCAGGAGAGCTGGGCGTCGTAGTGAGTGTGGAGGTCGACGAAACCCGGCGCCACGAAGAGACCCTCGGCGTCGACGACCTTCTCGGCTTCGATGTCGGCTGTCCCTGCGCGCTCGCCGGCGTCGGCCACCACGGTGACCCTGCCGTCTCGGACCCCGACGTCGGCCCGCCTGAGAGGTGCACCAGTCCCGTCGGCCACCATGCCTCCCCGAATCAGGAGATCAAGCATTCGCCCTCCTCGTCGCCTCGTTGCCTCGTTGCGCCGGCGCCACCAGGCCAGCGTGCAGGCTCCGACGCTAACCTGCAGACGTGATGGGGGTGGGCGGCGCCGGTCCGGCAGCAGGAGTCGACACGGATGCCCCGACTGCGGCCCGGGGCTCGGCGGCGGGCGCCTCCCGACTGCTCCCGGACCCCGAGCCCCGAAAGGTGCGGGTGCCGATCATCTCGGTCGACGACCATCTCATCGAGCCCCCCGACCTGTTCGACGGGAGGATGCCGTCGTCGCTGGCTCCGCGTGCGCCGCGGATCGTCGAGGAGGACGGCGGTCGCCAGGAGTGGGAGTACGAAGGCCGTCGATACCCGAACATCGGCCTCAACGCCGTGGTAGGACGCCCTCGAGAGGACTGGAGCATGGACCCCGCCAGGTTCGAGGAGATGCGGCCAGGCTGCTACGACATCGGTGCCCGCGTCGCCGACATGGACGTGGCCGGCATCTGGGCGTCGTTGTGCTTCCCCTCCCTGGTGGCGGGGTTCTGCGGCTCGGTCTTCTCCCGCTCGGAGGACCAGGAGCTGGGCCTGGCCTGCGCGAGGGCGTGGAACCGCTGGCACGAGGAGGTGTGGGCCGGGACGTACCCCGAACGCATCATCGCGCTCCAGCTTCCCTGGCTGGCCGACGTCGAGGTGGCGGTTGCCGAGATCCGCCGGAACGCCGAACGAGGCTTTCGCGCCGTCAGCTTCCCGGAGTTCCCGGCCCAGCTCGGCTTCCCGTCGATCTTCTCCGGCTACTGGGACCCGTTCTTCGCCGCCTGCGCCGAGACCGGCACCGTGGTCTGCCTCCACACCGGTGCGTCGGCGTGGGCCCCCTTGCCCTCCCCTGATCCGCCCTTCGAGCTGCTGCCCACGCTCTTTCCGGTGA
Source organism: Actinomycetes bacterium (assembly GCA_021799915.1). Next base: position 6,342 of record JAJYZN010000071.1, on the reverse strand, counting down.
ACGCCCTCGTCGCCGCGGCGGAGTGGCTGTGGTCCGGCGTGCCCCTCCGCTTCCCCGACCTGGCGGTCGCGTTGAGCGAAGGGGGAATGGGGTGGGTGCCCATGCTCATGGACCGGGTCGACTACGTCGTTGCCCACTCGGCGTCGGGCACCGAGAGCCGCGCCTGGCCGAGCGACCTCCTGCCGAGCGAGGTCCTGCGTCGCAACTTCTGGTTCTGCAGCATCGACGACCCGTCGATCATGCCCCTGCGCCATGTGATCGGCGTCGACCACATCATGGTGGAGTGCGACTACCCCCACGCCGACTCGACGTGGCCAGACACCCAAGAGGTGCTTTCTCGGACCATCGGCGAGATCCCCGAGCTCGAGCGCCAGGCCATCGCCTCGGGCAACGCGGCCCGCTTGTTCCGCCACCCGCTCCCACCCAAAGGGTGGCGGAGCACGTGAAGGCCTCCCCCACCGCAGGCGGGTCCGTGCACCCGGTCACCCCGACGACGGCCGTCGTCGACGCCGACGGCCACGTCGTCGAACCGCGTGAAGCCTGGCGGGACCTCCCCGATGCCTACCGTCCCCGGATCGAGCGGGACGCACGCGGCTACGAGCACGTCGTGGTCGGGGACCGCGAGATCCTCGCCGCACCCTTGGGCACGCTCGCCACGCCCGGTGCGCGGTTCTCCGACGTGGAAGTGTTCCGCTCGCTCGATGAAGCCCAGCCCGGAGGCTCGGACCCGGTGGCCCGTCTGGCCGACATGGACGTCGAGGGCATCGACCAGGCCGTGCTCTACCCCTCGATCGGCTTGTACTTCTCGGCCGTCGACGACGCGCCGGCGGCAGTGGCCGTCGCGACCGCCTACAACGACTGGCTGGCCTCCTACTGCGCTGCCACACGCCGCCGGCTGTTCGGTTCGGCAATGCTCCCCCTCCAGGACCCGGCCGCGGCCGCGGCCGAGCTGCGGCGAGCGGCCGGCGAGCTGGGCTTCACCGCTGCGTTCGTCCGGCCCAACCCGTGCTGCGGACGCTCCCTCTCCGACCGCGCCTACGACCCGATCTGGGAGGCGGCCCAGGAGCTCGACGTGGCCATCGGCGTGCACGAAGGCAGCTCGGTCATCCTGCCGACGCTCGGCTCCGACCGCCCGTTCAACCCCCTCGTCCTCCACGCCGTCTCCCACTCGTTCGAAGAGATGCTCGCGTACGCCCAGATGGCCGCCTTCGGTGTCTTCGACCGCCACCCTCGGCTCAAGGTCGTCTTCCTCGAGTCGAGTGGCGGGTGGGTGCCCTTCTGGCTCGAACGGCTCGACGAGCAGGCGGAGAGCTTCGGGGGGTTCTGCCCGGACATGCTCATGGCGCCGAGCGAGTACTTCGCCCGCCAGTGCTGGGTGAGCTTCGAGGTGGACGAGCGGACCCTGCCGGCGCTGGTGCCGTTCGTGGGCGCCGAGCGCATCGTGTGGGGCTCGGACTACCCGCATCACGATGCCACGTTCCCCGGTGCCGTCGACGCCCTGCGCCGGACGATCGCACCCTGCTCGGCACCCGTGCAGGCCCGCGTCCTCGGTTTGAACGCGGCCTCTCTCTACCGCCTCCCGCCTCGCCACGACGGCATTCTCGGGGTCCTCGATGCCTACTTCACCGCGATCACCGTGCGCGACGTGGACGCGCTGCGCGCCTTGTTCACTCCCGATGCAGTACTCGATGCCCAGGGCACCGAGTACCGGGGCAACGAGGCCATCGCCCGCTTCTACGCGGAGGGTGCGTTCGCCTTCGAGGATCTCCTGCCTCGGACCCAACCTCCCCGTGTCGAGGGGACACGCGCCACGGTCGGCATCGACCTGCGCATCGCCGGGACCCACTCGGCAGTCGAGGACGTGTTCGTCGTGGCCGGTGACCGGATCGGCCGCCTCGAGATCCGCGGGCTCGACGACGACCTCACCCGCTCCCTCGACCGATCGACCGGCCGGGATCCAACGGTCAGCTAACGTCGGCCCATGACCGCCTCTGGCCCCGCGTTGCGCCTGTTGCCGCGCCTCGACCAGGACAACGAGTTCTTCTGGACCTCGGGCTCCGACGGAGTCCTGCGATTCCTGCGGTGCGGGGCCTGCGAGAAGTACGTCCACCCTCCCGCCCCCCGGTGCCCGTACTGCCTCGACCGGCGCGTTGCTCCCGAGCCGGTGAGCGGGCGGGCGGTGGTCGAGTCGTTCACCGTCAACCACCAGCAGTGGATCCCCGGCAGCGAGCCTTACGTCGTGGCGTGGGTGTCGATCGTCGAGCAGCCCGACGTCCGCCTCACCACCAACCTCGTGGGCGTCGAGCCGGGCGAGATCACCATCGGCATGGAGGCCGCGGTCGAGTTCGAGGCCCACGACGACGTCTTCATCCCGGTCTTCCGACCGGTGATGCCGGCCTGACGGCAGCGACGGTGCCCATGCCCGAGGAGCCCATCGAACGCCGCGCCGCAATCTCGGGCATCGGCCAGTCCCAAGTGGGCCGTCGCCTCGGGCGCAGCGAGCTGGACCTCACGGTCGAGGCCGCGCTCGCCGCCATCGATGACGCCGGCCTCACCCGCGACGACATCGACGGGATCTCCACCTACCCGGGGATGGGGATCGGCACGCCCGGCTTCGCCGGACCCGGGACGCCTGAGGTCCAGGATGCACTTCGGCTCCGGGTCGGCTGGCACGACGGTGGCGGCGAGGGTCCGGCCCAGCTCCGGGCCGTCATCGCCGCGTGCCTGGCCGTCGGCGCAGGACTGGCCCGCCACGTGCTTGTCTATCGGACCGTCACCGAGTCCACGGCCCAGGGGAGCGGTGGCCGTCAGGGGATCGGTGGCAGCGGCGGCGGCGGGGGTGTGCCGCGCTTTTCAGGTTTTTTGCAGTGGTACCTCCCCTTCGGTGCGGTCTCGGCCGTGAACTGGATCGCGCTGGTGGCCCAGCGCCGGTTCCACGAGTTCGGGCTCACCCGTGAGCAGCTCGCGCAGATCGCGTTGAACGCCAGGCGCAACGCGGCGCTCAACCCCAACGCCGTCTACCGCGACCCGATGTCGCTCGACGACTACCTGGGGGCACGAATGATCTCCTCGCCGCTGTGCCTCTTCGACTGCGACGCGCCCTGCGACGGTTCGACGGCGCTGATCGTCTCGCGCGTCGAGCACGCCGCCGATGCCCCCCACCCGCTCTGCTGCGTGAACGCCGTCGGCACTGCGCTGCGCGGCCGGCCGAGCTGGGACCAGTTCGACGACATGACCTCGATGGCGGCTCGCGACGCCGCTGCCTCGATGTGGCGGCGAACCGATCTCACGCCGGCCGACGTCGACGTCGCCCAGCTCTACGACGGGTTCTCCATCCTCACGATGGTCTGGCTCGAGGCACTTGGGTTCTGCGGCCGGGGCGAGAGCGGGTCGTTCGTCGAGGGCGGCGCCGCCATCGCCCGCGACGGTCCCCTGCCGCTCAATACCGCCGGTGGCCAGCTCTCGGGCGGCCGGCTCCACGGGTTCGGCCTGCTCCACGAAGCCTGCCTCCAGCTCCGCGGCGAGGCCGGCGAGCGCCAGGTCCCGGGTCGCCACGGCGACGGTCCCCAAGTGGCCGCCGTGGCCAACGGTGGAGGACCGCTGGCGGGGTCCATGCTCCTCACCCGCGGTCGTCTTTGACCGGCGCTCCGGCCGGCAGCTCGGTGCCGGCCACGTGGGCCGCCGCCCGTGCGGAGAGCGCGACGAGCGTGAGGGTGGGTCCGTAGCCCGCCGAGGTGACGAACACCGACGAGTCGGCCACGAGCACGTTGTCCAGGGCATGCACGCGGCCCCAGCGGTCGACCACCGACGTGGCGGGGTCCTCGCCCATCCGGGCGGTGCCCATCACGTGGCGGCTCTCGGGGACCGCAGACGCGCCACCGCGCGTGCTCACTCCCGGCGACGTGCTCACCGACGTCCGCACGGCACCCATCTCCCGCAGGATCGCCTCGAGCCGGGGGCCGTGATGCGCGGATGCCGCCAGCTCGTGGCGGCCGGCTTGGTAGGTCACCCTGGCCACCGGGACGCCGCGCACGTCTCTGATCGCGGGGTCGAGGTCGACCCGGTTGGCCGGCGAGGCCAGGTCCTCCCCCTGCATGATGAGCGCTGCCAGGCGCTCTCGGTACGGGGAGTCGCGCATGAGCGGGCGGTGGCGCTC
>JAJYZN010000071.1:0-2176 GCA_021799915.1 Actinomycetes bacterium | reverse complement strand
CACGGGTAGAGGAGCGCCTCCATGATCGGCAGGGCGGCGCTGCTGTGCTCCACCATTCCCCCGCGCAACCACGGCAACCCGGCCTGGGCGGCGGCTTCGGCCGACGCCGCGTCGCCCACGATGGCGTCGTCGTGCACATGGGTGACCGACCGGCCCCGCTGGCCGTGGAGGCGGTGAGGCAGCGTCCCGGCGGCGATCGTCTGGAAGTGCACCATGAGGTAGCGCCCGAGGAGCTCGTGGTCCAGGCCCGAGAGCAGGAGAAGGCGGGGCGTCTCCACTGCGCCACCGGCCACCACCACCCAGCGGGCGTCCACCGTCCTCGGGGTCCCGTCGGGTCCGACGATCTCGACTCCTCGAGCACGGCGGCCCGACCAGAGGATCCGAGAGACGAACGTCTCGGGCCACAGCTCGGCCCGGCCGCTGGCCATCACCCGGCGCAGGAGCGCCACTGGATCGCCCTTCGCGTGGATCGGACACCCGAAGAACGAGCAGAACCCGCAGTTGTTGCACGCAGGCCGGCCGTCGTAGGGCACGCTGTTGGCCGCGGTCGGTGCCGGGTAGGGGTGGTACCCGAGCTTCGCCGCCGCTGCCGCCGAGAGCGTGGCCGAGTACATGGGTGCCCCCGGCGCCATGGGGTACGGCCCCGAGCGCCATGCGGCGAACGGGTTGGCGGCGGCTGTGCCGGCAACGCCGATCAACCGTTCGGCCTCGGTGTAGTAGGGCTCCAGTTCCTCGTAGGTGATCGGCCAGTCGCGGACATCGCCTTCGGGCTGCGGACCGAGCTCGGAGCGGAGGCGGAAGTCCTGCTCGCGAAATCGCGGGACCTTGCCGTCTGCGTGGGTGCCGCCGCCCCCCACGGTCGAGGGCACCGCGCCCACGTCGCCCACCAAGAGGCGGTCGCCGTCGTCGGCACTGCGCCGGAAGGTGCGCGGCTCCAAGAACGGGTCCGGGCCCAAGAAGTGGCGGTGCACGAATTTGATCTCGTCGTTGGAGAAGTCGGCGGCCGGCCGGGTCAGGTCGTCGGGGTCGAGCAGGTGGTTCCTCCCCTTCTCCACGATGGCCACCGACCAGCCCGCCCGGGTGAGGACGTCGGCCGCGGCCGCTCCACCAGGGCCGGATCCCACGATCACGGCGTCGAGCATCACCGCCGGCCCGTCACGGTCCACTGACCTCGGCGTCGGTCCATCCCCGAGGCTGCACGTCGCCGTCGAAGCCGATGCTCCGCCACCCGGCACCGTCGGTGTTGCCTCCGTACTCGGGCGCGCCATAGGTGGCCTCGCACGTGTGCCGGTACAAGAGGTCGGTGAAGGGTCCGCAGGCTCGCAGCCGATCGTCCTGGACGTCCGGCGGGCAGCGCACGAAGTCCTCGCCGAGCGCGGCGAGGCCCTGCCGGTAGCGCTCCTGGAGCCCGACCACCGGGCCGTTGATCTCTCGTTCGGGCTGCCCACGGGAGCCCTCGATCCGGGTGCGCCAGGCCAGCTCGTCGAGCGGCCCGAGGGGAAGGAAACGAGCGAACCCGGCCTCGCCCCCACGGCGCCCCGACGCCGGGCCACCGGCCCAGATGCGCGGCGGGTCGAGCTCGAACGCGCCGAGCAGGGTGTCGATGTAGGTGGCCGCACCCATGGCCCCGGCACCGGGGCCATGCTCGTCCGGAGGGATGAGACGATTGCACGCCGCGACCAGGGTGGCGTGCTCGGGCTCGGTCAGCCAGACGGGCACTCCGAGAAGCTACCAAGTCCTTGGAGCGCGGTCGGCGGAAACGGTGCGCGAGACGGCTCGCTCGATTCCGCCCGACGGCCCCGTTCACTGACGCTGATGTCAGGTTAGACTCGCCCGAGCAGTTGCAGAGGAGGGTGCGTGAGAGGCGAGCTCCAGGAGGCGGGCGGATGAGCGGTGGCTACCGCGTCGGTGTGGACGTGGGGGGGACCTTTACCGACATGATCTGCATCACCCCCGACGGCGAGATCATCCTGGACAAGACGCCGACGACGCCCGAGGACCAGTCGACCGGCGTCGTCGAAGGGCTGCGCCAGATGGCGGCGAACGTCGGCACCGACTTGGCCACGCTGTGCGCGGGTATCGAGGCCTTCGTCCACGGGACGACCACCGCCGACAACACGATGATCGAGATGAGCGGCGCGAACACCGGACTCCTCGCGACAGAAGGCCACCGCGA
>JAJYZN010000070.1 GCA_021799915.1 Actinomycetes bacterium | reverse complement strand
GGACGGAGTGGACGGAGTGGACGAAGCCGCGACCGGAGGTGCGGCCGGAGGTGTGGCAAGTGCACGGACCTCCGCGGAGAACCTCTGAACTGCCCGAGCCGTGCCTCCATGCAGGGCCCTGGGTCCGACGGATGACGCTGGTGGTAGGTGCTGATATCTATTTTGGGCGCTTCCGGGTTCTTTGTGGGTCGCCCAGTTCACGGGGTGATCGGGTAGAGCTGGAGTCCCCCGAGGTGGAACCAGATGGCGGTCTTGAAGTGCTCCCGGTTGCGATACCCGCGAGCAGAGACCCGGATCGCCTGGATGCGGCTGTGGGTGGCCCAGTAGTACCAGCGCTTCCAGTGTTTCTCGCCCCAACCACGGCGCATGTAGGACCAGAAGTGCCGCAGGCTCTCTTTGGTCGCCCACGCTCGGGCGGTCTTCAAGTCACCGCCACGAAGGATGGCGAAGCGGTCCTGGTGGCGCTCGGGGAGGTTCTCCGCTGAGTAGACCCAGAGGTGCTTGGTCCCAGACAGGCTCTTGTCTCCCCCAGCAGCGAGTGCTCGGTTCTCCTTCCTGCGCACGGTGTCGACGGCGCCGGTCAGGTACTTCATCAAGTGGTAGCGGTCGAAGACGATCTTGTCGTTTGCATCTTCGAGGTGTTCACGCGCAGAGGTGATGGAGGGGTCCCACTTGTCCATCGCCACCGCTTCGATCCGACTGCGCTCCTCGGCGCCGAACTTCTCGAAGAAGCCGTCCAAGCTGGTGTTCTGCGTCTGACTTTGCCGCGGAGGATTTCGGGCTCACCCCCGATGGTTCGCCCAGCGCTTCAAGGTGATGCGCTCGCCATCCCCACGACGTCGGTCACTCCCTGGCCGCCCAGGGACCCGGCGAACACAGCGCTGCCGAAGCTGAACACCCCGCCGTCGGCAGCAACGAACTGGTAGCCACCGGGGGCCTGGGGGGCGTTGAACCCACACGCCGTGCCCGTCCCCACGGTCGTGGTGTTCAAAGAGACCTCCATGGCCACAATCGGCTCGTTCAAGCTCAAACATCCCGTCGAACCGTGGAAGGGGACGCCGAAGCTGAAGATCCCGCCGTCGGCGGCCACCTCGTAGTAGCCACCAGCCGGGTCGACCGCCATCCCCACCACCGGCTTGTTGAGGGTCTTGCCACCCATCGAGCCGTAGAAGGTGGCCCCGGGACCGAAGGCGAAGAGCCCGCCGTCGGCGGCCACCTCGTAGTAGCCGCCCGCCGCGGTCTCGGCCATGCCCACCACCGCCTTGTTGAGCGGCTTGCCCCCCATCGAGCCGTAGAAACGGGCCCCGGGACCGAAGGCGAACACCCCGCCATCCGAAGCCACTTCGTAGTAGCCCCCTGTGGGGGTGGCGGTCATCCCCTCCACCGGCTTGTTGAGCGGCTTGCCGCCCATCGAGCCGTAGAAGTGAGCGTCACCGAAGGCGAACACCCCACCATCGGAGGCGACGAGCCAGTAGCCCCGGTGATCGGGCGTGGCCGCGATCCCGACAATCGGCTTGGCCGGGGTCACCCCCAAGGTGACGAGCGAGCCGTAGAAGGGAGCATCCCCGCACGACCACACCTCACCATTTGCTCCGGCGATCCAGTAGCCGCCGAGGAACGAGGCCGAGCCCACCCCGCCAGACGAGCACCCCGGAGATGGCGGGGCATCGATCACGAGCGACAGGCCGGCAGAGGACGTCTGGCCTGTGGTCCCTCTCACCTGCACTTCGAAGTCGCTCGTGCCTGCCGTGGTGGGCGTCCCCGAGATCACCCCGGTCGAAGCATCGAGCGAGAGCCCCTTGGGCAGAGTGCCCGAGGTGAGCGACCAGGTGTAGGGCGTTGTGCCCCCGGTCGCCGTGAGGGTGGCGGTGTAGGCACTGCCCACGGTGCCTACCGGCAGTTCGCCTCCGAGCACCCGGAGCGGCGCTGGTATGACGTCCAGCGGCGCAGATCCTCCCGACCCTGTGAAGTCGGCATCCCCCCAGTAGGTGGCGGTCACGGTGACGTTGCCCACCGGGGCCGCCGTCGAGGTGCACGAAGCGATGGGAGTGGTCGATGTGAGCTCGGCTGTGCAAATCCGCGTAAACCCGTTCGTGAAGGCAACGGTGCCCGCCGGGACGGCCACGTGGGATGTGACCGAAGAAGCAACCGTGGCGGTGTAGGTGACGCTCGTGCCGAAGGTCACCGTCGGCGGTGTGACTTTGACGGTCGTGGTGGTGCGCGCCTTTGTGACCGACAGGCTGGTCGAAGCGGACCTGGATGTATATGTCGCATTGCCTCCGTAGGAGGCGGTCACGGTCATGTTCCCCGTCGGAGCCGCCGCCGATGTGCACGAAGCCAAGTGCGAGGTCGTTGTCACTTTTGCCGCGCACAGACCCGTGGCTCCGATCTCAAAGGTGACCGTGCCTGTGGGAGCCGGGCCACCGCCCGTGACCGAGGCCTTGTACTCGACACTGTCACCGAAGATCGTGGAAGTTGGCGTCACGGACGCCGTGACGGTGGGGAGCAGCTTGTCGACGGTGATCGAGAGATTGGCGGTGGCCGTGCCCGATGTCGACGCCCCCTTGACCTTGACCGTGAATGTCACCCTGCCCGCAGTCGCGGGCGTGCCCGAGATGACCCCGGTTGAGCTTGTCAGTGTCAATCCCAACGGAAGGGTGCTCCCTGTGAGCGACCAGGTGTAGGGCTGGGTGCCCCCGATGGCGTGGAGGGTGGCCGAGTAGGCACTGCCAACGGTGGCCGAGGGGAGTGGAGCGGTGGAGACGGTCAATGTGCTGAGATGGCTGCCGACCAGAATGAAGGCCCCGATCTCGCCGGTACCGATACCCGCCGTGTCGCAGGAACTGATCGAGGGACACGCGATCCCGTGCAAATAGTGAAACGTCGAGGGCGGGGTCTGGGCATTCCACGTGGATCCCCCGTCGGTAGTCCCGAGGATGGCTTCACCTGGTGAAGCGAAGCCCACCGTCTCGCAGACACTGGTGGAGGCGCACGAGATGCTGGGTGCTATCACCAGCGTCCCCGTTGTCGTCGGGAATTTCTGTGGGGTCGGGAGGGCCTGGGTGGACCAGGTGGACCCCCCATCGGTGGTCCCGAGGATGACACCACCCGAGGGGCTGGAGCCCACCGCCTCGCAGACGCTGGTGGAGGGGCACGAGATTCCGGAAAGTGTGCGCACCCCTGTCCGGGAGGTCTGTGTGGCCGGGAGGGCCTGTGCGGTCCAGGTAGACCCCCCGTCGGTGGTCCCGAGGATGGCTTCACCTGGTGAAGCAAAGCTCACCGTCTCGCAGACACTGGTGGAAGCACACGAGACCCCGAGGAGCCCTCGCACCGTTGTCGGCAGGGCCTGGGTGGACCAGGTCGACCCCCCGTCAGTGGTCCCGAGGATGACACCACCGGAGGAGCCAAAGCCCACTGCCTCGCAGACGCTGGTGGAGGGGCACGAGACCCCACGGAGTGTTTGCACCTTTGTCGGCAGGGTCTGGGGGGTCCAGGTGGACCCCCCGTCAGTGGTTCCGAGGATGACACCACCGGAGGAGCCATACCCCACTGCCTCGCAGACGCTGGTGGAGGCGCACGAGACGCTGGAGATCCCCAGCCCCCCTATCGGGAGGGCCTGTGCGGTCCAGGTGGACCCCCCGTCGGTGGTCCCGAGGATGACACCACGGGAGGAGACGGAACCCACCGCCTCGCAGACACTGGTGGAGGGGCACGAGATCCCGACGATTCCGACCACCCCTGTCGGGAGGGTCTGGGGGGTCCAGGTGGACCCCCCGTCGGTGGTCCCGAGGATCGAGCCTGTTGCTCCGTTCAAACTGTCATAGCCCACCACCTCACAGACACTGGTGGAGGGGCACGAGACGCCGGCGAAAGCCCTCGCCCTTGTCGAGACGATCTGCGCGGTCCAGGTGGACCCCCCGTTGTTGGTCCCGAGGATCGAGCCTGTTGTTCCGTACAAACGGCCATTGCCCACCACCTCGCAGACGCTGGTGGAGGGGCACGAGACCCCACGGAGTGTTTGCACCTTTGTCGGCAGGGTCTGGGGGGTCCATGTGGACCCCCCGTCGGTGGTCCCGAGGATGGCGCCACCCGATGAACCACCTGATGAGCCATAGCCCACCGCCTCGCAGACACTGGTGGAGGCGCACGAGACGCCGGAAAGTGTGCTCACCCCTGCCGGGAGGATCTGCGCGGTCCATGTGGACCCCCCGTCGGTGGTCCCGAGGACGACACCGTAATAGCCCACCGCCTCGCAGACACTGGTGGAGGCACACGAGACCCCACGGAGCGCTTGCACCGTTTTCGGCAGGGCCTGGGTGGACCAGGTAGAGCCCCCGTCGGTGGTCCCGAGGATGACGCCACCCGATGAACCACCCGATGAGCCATAGCCCACCGCTACGCAGACACTGGTGGAGGGGCACGAGACGCCGGAAAGTGTGCTCACCCTTGTCGGCAGGGCCTGGGTGGACCAGGTAGAGCCCCCGTCGGTGGTCCCGAGGATGACGCCACCCGATGAACCACCCGATGAGCCATAGCCCACCGCCTCGCAGACGCTGGTGGAGGCGCACGAGACGCCTGTGAGCCGGCTCACCTGTGTCGGGAGGATCTGGGCGCTCCAGGTCGACCCCCCATCGGCAGTCTTGAGCACGTCCACACTCATAGAGTTGGTTCGCCCTACCGCGTAACAGACTGTCGCCGATGGGCACGCAATCGCATGTATGCGCGATGGAACTGCCGGGTAGGTCTTGCTCACAGTCCACGTCGGTCCCGACGCTGTGGCGGGGGTGCCAGCCCCGGCAGGAGCCACGCCTCCCACCCCCACCACGACCATCCCTACTGCGACGACCAGGCCCGCCAGGACTGCGACACTGGAGCGCCAAGACCGCTTGAGCATTGTGGTCCGCCTTCCCCGTGAGGTTCTTGTCGTCGGCCATGGTATGCATTGGCCAAATTGTCGTCAATCACATGCGAAAAGCTCTCGCCGGCAACTGACCGTAAACTGACTTTGCAGCACGCGTGCCGGTTTTCCTGGGGGCATGGGCGCACTCGACTGGCTCGACTCCAACGACCAAGCAGTCCCGTGGGCGAGGTGCCGGAGGCCCGGTAGCTTGATACCCAGACTGCGGCTGAATTCGATCGGGGTTCACACCGCGAATAACCGAGCCCGAGCAGATAGGCGTGATGGCCCGGAACGTGCCCTGCCAGCCCGGCCGGGACCTCTTCGGTGTTCGGCATGGATGCCTCCTCCCTCTCGGACCGAGGGGAGAAGCACCGCCCGAATGAGCGCGATTATGCCGACCTGCTCTGCTCGGGGCGCGCCAGGAGCAGGGCGAACTTGACCGGCCACGCCGGGAGTCGGCATAAACACGCGGTCCACATAAAAACCGAGGACCGGCGCAGGGTCTCGTTCGCCCGCTTCAGCTCCTTGCTCCCTTGTTCGAGCTCCTTGATCCTCCGGGCGTCTCCGGTCGTCGTCCCTGGCTCGATCCTCTCGCCGATGTCGGCCTGGCGAACCCAGGCCCGGACGGACAGATCCTGGGCATGACACTCCGAGGAGGTCAGTCGGTTCGCGGGTCACACCGGGCACCGGACGACGGCACTGATCCTGCCAGCCAGTCCCAGGCCAGCCGGGGACCACACTTGCAGGTGGCTCACTGCCCCGAGCGCCCGCTACGTCGATCTCGGCGCAGACTTCTACGAGCGGCGGATCGACACCAGCGCCAAGACCCGCGATCTCATTCGCCAACTCGAGGCTCTCGGCCACCGGGTCACGCTCAACCCTGCGGCCTGAGCCGCGCTACCGAACGCTCGAGACTGCGTCCCGAGCGGGACTCAGCCTCGCACCCCGGTCCTGCGCGCCCTACATCAGTGCACTACTCACGCAAGTACTTTCGGTTCAGATGTGCGGAAAGGGAGGTGAACTGCTTCAGTCTCGGAAATTGATGAACTGAAGTGGAATACCGAAGTCAGCCTCTTTGCATGCCGTGATGACGGCTTGCAGGTCGTCCCGCTTCTTGCCCGTCACTCGGAGGTGGTCGCCCTGGGCTTGCGAAGCGACGCCCTTGAGCCCCAGGTCCTTGATGAACCGGTTCAGGCGCTTGGCATGCTCCTGATCGATACCGGCATGGATCGTGATCTTCTGGCGAGCCGAGCCCTTCGACGCCTCTTCGATCCGGCCTGCTTCGAATGCCTTGAGGGAGACCTGGCGCTTCACCAGTTTCTCCTCGAGCAACTGATGAAGTGCGCGAAGCCGATCCTCGGTGGAGGAGTGCAGGACGAGCTCGCCCTCACCCAAGTCGATACTCGATTCGGTGTTCTTGAAGTCGAAACGCGTCGCCGCCTCGCGGTTGGCCTGATCCACCGCGTTGCGAACTTCTTGGAGGTCGACTTCGGAGGCAATGTCGAACGATGGCACGGAGGCAAGTTTATCGAGCACCCTGAGGAGAGCTCAGACTTCGGTAGATCGATGGATCGTCGAGGGGTCGTGCCCCGAGTGCCAGACCGATGCTCGCTGGTGCCCAGCGGATCGGTCAGGAGCGATGGGCTAATCTCGCCGCCACGGGTCGGTGTCCGAGTGGCCAAAGGAAGCAGGCTGTAAACCTGCCGGCGTTGCCTACGGAGGTTCGAATCCTCCCCGGCCCACTGCACAGCAGGCAAATCTCCGCAGTCGGATCGCTGACTCCTCAGCAGCCGAGCGCGTAACTGATCGCCGTGCAGACCCGTTGCATGGTGTCGCCGCCAAGTGCCCGACGAGACCGGTGAGCGATCCCTGCTCGACGGTGTGGAGACCGTCACAATTAATTGATGACCGACAGCCGGTCCAGCCCGATCTCGCCGTGGTCGATGTCGACGTCTTCAGCCAGACCACGGATGGAGGTAGTGACCTCGGCGAGCGTCACGAGGCTGCGAGCATCGAGCACCTCGGATCTGGCCAACGGCAGGACCGGCCGCCCCTTCCGACCAACTTCGGCCAACCAGACTTCGCCGCGTCTCGAGGCTCACCCCAACCTTGGGACGCGGTCCAGAAGGTGTCGGCACTTTCCGGCCGTCTCGGGAAGGCGTCCCGGCCAGCTCGCGCCTGGGCGGCATGCACGGCGTCGGTGACTCCTCGACGAGCGGCAGCCGAAGTGTTGACGTTGAGTTGCCGAACCCGTCCAGCCAACTCCCCGTCCAGCGTGAAGGTCGTTCTCGATGAGGCCACGTCGGTACGTGAAGGACCGAAGGCGTTCTCGCACGGCCGCGTCGAGATGCCGCCGGATTTGCCCACCGGCACGCGCTGGCGGCGGCACAGCACGTCGAAGGTCCGAGGGCGCTCTCTCCATGTACCTTGCCAGCTGCCCCGGGCCGCCGGCGGGGTGCATCACCCGCTCGTCGCGCGTACCTCGGGACGTCCTCCCGGGCAGGTCCACCACAACATCAAGTTGCCAGTTAGGTGCAGATAAGTTGCAGGTGAGGTGTAGGAAGACCCGCCGGAGGAAAGTGCCCGCCCCGAGCAGCCCTTGCGGAGCCGTCGGTTTTCATTACAATGTGGTTACGGACCGGTTTCACGACGTTCGGGCAGCCGAGCCCGGCGGGGCCGGTCCAAGGGCGAGGAGCGCAGTTCCCGGGTGACGTACCAGGGTGCTGCTCAGTGTGCTGCACTCCTCGTAAGCAAATGAAGGCCCGGCATCCCAGTCGTGCCATGCCAGCGTGGCAGCCTGCATCCTGCAGTCGGGCCTGGACGAGAGCGGATACGAGGACGGAGGGTAGGTGAGCACGACACCCCGGATTCCCCTGAGCGCTTCAGAGCAGCGAGCGACGCGGGCGAGGAATGGATCTGGAGGCGGCACGCAGTACGTGCCGGTCACACTGCCCCCTTCGCTCGAACCCATTTTCGAGGTCATCCACCGCGCTGGCGACGTGGCTCGTGCCGGAGTCGACGTGATCGCGAACGCGACCGACAGCGCGTCGATGCGCCTCGAAGTACTTCGGTCACGGATGCTCCCCGCATGGGCTCAGCGCGGCACTGAGATTCCCGCAGAGGAAGACCCTGACGACTGGCGTTTCCTTCGGCGTCCGGCGATCCTCGGCTTTCTCGCCCTCGTCGCGATTGCCGGGGGAGCATCGTTGCCGAGCTCGCCATTCAAACTGGAGATGGCCGGGACGTGGTTTTTCGGAGAGCCGTCGGGGAACACCGCGTCGTCACATGACCTCCTCTTGGGGCTTGTGGCTGTCTACGGGGGGCTCGTCCTCTTGTCCCGGGTGTGGTACGGGCTCATCAAGGCACTGAGCCGACGTCCTGGGGTGCCCATGCGTTACCTCGGGTGGATACTCGTCCTCTGGCTGCTCCCAATGCTGGTTGTCGCCCCGATCTTCAGTCGGGATGTGTTCTCCTACGCTGCCCAGGGCGAGATGATGAGCCGCCACATCAATCCGTACCGGTACGGGCCCGGCACGTTGGGAGTAGGTCCGTACCCCAACCCGGTGGACCCGCTCTGGATCAACACCCCTGCTCCCTACGGTCCGTTGTTCTTGATGGTCGACGGGTTCCTTGCCAGTGCGAGCCTGCACCACGAGATCTACACGGTCATCCTCTTGCGCCTCTTCGCAGTGGCCGGAGTAGTGCTCACGGCCTGGTGCATCCCGAAGCTGGCTCGGGCCTGCGGTCGTGATGCCGGTCCGGTGTTCGTCGTGGCCATCTTGAACCCACTCGTGGTCCTCACCTTGGTGGGGGCCGCCCACAACGATGCCGATATGGTCGGTCTCCTCGTGGCCGGCATCACCGCGGCCAAGTACAAACACCCAGTGTGGGGGGTGGTGTTGTGCTCCCTCGCAGTGGCTATCAAGGTGCCTGCCGCGTTGGGTCTCGTGTACATCGGATGGGAGTGGATGGGACCAGGAGTCCCGTGGCGCCAGCGAGTTCGCCCTCTGGTGTCGACGGCCCTGGTCTCCGGCGCCATCATGCTGCTCCTGTCGGCGGTGAGCGGTTTGGGCCTCGGCTGGATCGGCAACTTGGCAACGCCCGGAACGGTGCGGAGCTGGCTGGCGCCGGCAACGGGGATCGGCATGGAGCTGACCTCACTCCTCCATGTCGTCGGGCTTCACGTCTCCCAGGGCGGTGTGCTCAGCGTGACGCGGATTATCGGCCTCATGGCTGCCGCACTTGCATCGCTGTACTTGCTGCTGGTGAGCGACCGAGTCGGCGGCATCCGCGCTCTCGGCGTCAGCCTCCTGCTGTTCGTGATCCTCGCCCCGGTGGTCCAGCCCTGGTACCTGACCTGGGGAATCGTCATGCTGGCCCCGATCGCGGCCGGGCGTCTCCGCTCGGCGGTGATCGCGCTCTCCGTGGCGTCTCCGTTTATCGGGTTACCCGGAGGTCGGACATTGCTGGACCAGCTCATTCATGCCAACCCCCTCGCCATCGCACTGGTGCTCCTGGTCCTCGTTGGAGTGCTGCTCGCACCGCTCGGGCGGTGGTCCACTTTGTGGCGCTACGAGACCGAAGATGGTTGGCAAGAGCGCGCCGTGGCGGGCGGTCAGTACTCGATCCTGGACGCGGCCACCAGCCTCGACTGACTCCCCCTGCTCGCCGCGATGCGAGCGGCGCAACAGCATGGCGGCCTAGAGCAGGCGTTGGAGCTCAACCACGTCGAGCCAGCGTCCGTGTTTCCTCCCCACTTCTCGCTCGGTCCCAACAAGCTCGAAACCGCACGACTGGTGAAGAGCGATGGACACATCGTTATGACCGACGACGCGGGCGATCATGGCATGGAAACCATGGTCCGTCGCCAAACTGACAAGCTCGGCCAATATCGCGCGGCCCACTCCCATTCCTCTGCTCTCGGACGCGACATAGACAGAGTCCTCCACGGTAGTGGCGTAGGCCGGGCGGCTGCGAAACGGGGACAGAGCGCCGAACCCCAGGACGTCGTCACTGTCGTCGGCCGAGGCGACGACCGCCGGATGCGCACCGCTGTGGTGCTCGAGCCAAGCTGCCTGCTCGGAGAGCGTGCGCGGAGTCAGGTCGAAGGTCGTGGTGCCCGACGTGACCTCCAGGTTGTAAATGGTCCGGATGCTCTCGACGTCCCGGGCGGCCGCCAGTCGGATCCTCATCGGGGGCATCGTACCTGCGACGATCTTGCGACTGGGACTATCATCGGCCTCCGGCCATCTGTCCAAAGGCCCCCTTAGCTCAGTCGGCAGAGCACAGCCATGGTAAGGCTGGTGTCGTCGGTTCGATTCCGACAGGGGGCTCCAGGTACGAGGGAGCTCAGCTCCGGTTCGGAAAGCTCGGGAGCGGGTTGGCGACCGGGGCCGACGGTCGGCGTCCCCCAGCCCCCGACAAAAGGCCATGGTCACAGCTCACCGGCTGGTCATCACGGCGTCGTCACCGGGTACCATCCGACTCGCCTCGATCGACCCGACAGGCGCTGCTCGCACAGCTCACCTGAGAGTGAGTGCACAGCCGACGTCGATGGTGGCAGGATGGTGGCAGGACAGAGCGTCGCCTACCTGACCGAGGAGCACATGACACTCGCTTCACAAGAGAGCCATTTGCGAACCGTGGACTCTTCTAGGAAGCAGGTGGAAGGCATGCCCGCCACCTTCCAGGCGGGTCGCCACAGCGTGGTCAAAGTGGCTCGCCCGGCGGGATCAACCGAGTCGCTGGGATATACGAGGCCGTCCACGCGTGACGGACCCGATTACGGTTAGTCATCAGGTACGGACGGATCCGCGGCACGCCGTGATCGCAGAAGGATGACTCCGACGACGACCCATACGACGACCAGTGCCAACCAGATCAAAAGCCGTACCCACGGCTGGAGCCCCACTCCCGGAGGGTACGAAGCATTGACGGTATTCGAAAGTGGGGCATAGGCGACCCAACCCTGCCTCCCTCCTCGCGTAGTGAGCCAACTGCCGAAGAAGAAGAGGCCGGCACCGAATCCGACAATGACAACGGCGCGCTGTCGAAAGTTGAAAGCGCGGGATCGCACTTTTCTATATTGCCACGTCCATCGGAACGACGGTGTCGGATATCGTCCGCTCGAGAGCATCGAAGAGGAGCTGGCCGCCGATACCTTGGCCTTGGAGGGTATGGTCCAGGGCCAAGCGAGCCAGCAGGATCGTTGGGATGACCTCTGGCGATCCACGACCGATCCCTTTTGGAACGTCGACCCGACGGAGCAGGTGAGCGGCCAAGGTGAAGTAGCCGACCACGGTCTGGGATCCCGACTCGACCCACACACGACACTCCGCCCGGTATTGGCGGCTTCGACATGCCGGGTGGAGCGTCGAAGCCGCTCGTCGAGAGGCATGGTGCCGCTGTCGAACCTCTCCAGATCGTGGTCGGTCGAGAGGTGTTCGGATCGGTAGCGGCTCACTCCCGCTCGAAGACGCGAGGTCGGAGAGCCAGCTCCCGCAGCTCACGTGGCATCTCGTCGGCTGCGTCGAGTGCCGCTAGGAGCTCGTCGAAGAAGTTGGAAGGCACCAGCGTCTCGTAGCTCCTCTTCTACCGCTTTGGTAGCTGCTTCCAAGACGAACCCGGTCACCGACTCCCCACGAGCTCCGCTCCCGGCGGATCAGCTCGGTGCGCTCGGTTGGAACCAGCCTCTCCAGCCGTGCCGTGGTCGCCATGGCGTACAACATGCGGCTGCGCCGCAGCGGTCGCAGGCTCACGACCTCCTCGTGGCCCACCCATCGCGTGCGCATCATGGCCGTCCGGCGCCCCATCTACGGGCGCTGTGGGCGCACACCATTGGCGACCTTTCCCGACCTTCCCCGACCCCTTTGTCCAACTGCTGTCCAACTCAGCGCGGTCTGAGAAGGTCCGCAGGGGTCGTGAAAGGTCGCCAAGAGTTGGGAAAGGTCCTGGTCGGCAGCGGTGTCCTTCAAACTCCCAGGTCGGCGAATACCACGAATTAGCTATGGTAAGGCTGGTGTCGTCGGTTCGATTCCGACAGGGGGCTCCAGGTAAGAGGGAGCTCAGCTCCGGTTCGGAAAGCTCGGGAGCGGGTTGGCGACCGGGGCCGACGGTCGGCGTCCCCCGGCGCCCGCCAATAGGCCGTGGTCACAGCTCACCGGCTGGTCATCACGGCGTCGTCACCGGGTACCATCCGACTCGCCTCGATCGACCCGACAGGCGCTGCTCGCACAGCTCACCTGAGAGTGAGTGCACAGCGGACGTCGATGGTGGCAGGATGGTGGCAGGAGAGGGCGTCGCCTACCTGACCGAGGAGCACATGACACTCACTTCACAAGAGAGCCATTTGCGAACCGTGGACTCTTCCACGAAGCAGGTGGAAGGCATGCCCGCCACCTTCCAGGCGGGTCGCCACAGCGTGGTCCACGTGGCTCGCCCGGGGGGATCATGAGCGCTCGTCGTATCCGGCTCGGGGTGGCAGTTCTCCTGGTGGCGCCCGCCCTGTTCGCCGTCACCTCTCTCTCATCATCTTTGCCGAGCGCCGCCGGGGCGACTGTCGCCTCGTGGACCACGGTTCCCACCCCCAACCCCCCAGCCTCTCAGTCCAACGAGTTCGTATCGGTGTCGT
>JAJYZN010000215.1 GCA_021799915.1 Actinomycetes bacterium | reverse complement strand
TCGAGGCCGCATGCATCTGAGCACCGGTCTCCGAGGACCCGGCGGAGTCACTGATGATGAGCGAGGGCAGCTTGGCCAAGGCCAGCTCCCTCACGGCCGGAGTGAGCGGCGCTCCGCCGTTGCCGACTGCGAACAACGAGGAAGTGTCGTAGGTCGCTCGGTCGAGTTCGTCAATGAGCGGTCGCAACATCGCGTCACCGACGATCGTGAAGGTGTTGATGCCCTCGCGTTCGACCGTCCGCCAGACATCTGCGGGGTCCAGTCGCCGAGGGTCCTCGGGGAGGACGATCGTGGCTCCCTCGGCCATCAACATGAACGCTGCCCACTGCGCCGCTCCGTGCATCAGTGGGGGCAGCAGCCCGAGTTTGAGACCCGAGCCGGCTACGACCCGGCGAGCCAGGTCATCGTAGCTCGATACCGTCTGCCAGCTCCCGACCCGTCGTCCGCCCATTGCCGCCACGAAGATGTCGTGCTGGCGCCACAGCACGCCCTTGGGGCTCCCGGTGGTGCCCCCGGTGTAGAGGATGTAGAGGTCGTCTGGCGATGGCTCGACCGGCGGGCCGTCGGGATCGCCGGACGCCAGCGCCTCGTCGTAGAAGACGGCTCCGGGGAGGGGGTCGCACCCCGAGTCGTCGGGGACGTGCACGAGCACCTCAAGGTCGGGAAATCCCTCCAGGAGCGGGGCGAGCGTTGGCGCGAGGGACGCGTGGTAGACGATTGCTCGCGGTCGAGCGTCGGCCAGCAGGTATCGCAGCTCGTCTCCTACGTATCGGTAGTTGACGTTGAACGGCGCGACCCGGGCTCGGTACGAACCCAGCATCGATTCGAGGTACTCGTTTGAGTTGTAGAGCGCCAGCGCCACGTGGTCCTGGCCTGACTCGTGGCCGGCCAGCAGCTTGCGCTCCTGGTGTACCCGCAGCCCGCGCTGGTGGAAGTAGGAAGCGAGGCGACGAGAGCGTTCTGCGATCTCGGCGTACGTCAGGCGACGGCGACCCCAGACCAGGCACTCCCGGTCAGGGACGGCCCCGGCGATGGCCTCGAAGGCGAGAGAGAGGTTGAATTCAGGAGGCTCGTTGCGAGGATCGTTCCCCGTGCTTTCCGAAGGGGTCGCCACGGCGCCGAGGATAGGCGACCACGAGGATGGGTGCAGCCGGCCGTTGGAAGCAACAGCGTGAACGCGAGCGCCAGGGTGAGGGCCAGGGCTGCTGCTCGCGCTGTGGTCCTTTTGTGCGCCTTTGTTCGGGACGCGCCATGATCGAGGGGTGCGACCTTCGACAGAAGGAATGGATGTCCCGATCCGCAACCCGGCCACGTCCGAGGTCATCGCCACCGTCCACCGTGCAGCCCTCGGTGAGGTGGACCAGGCAATTGACCGGGCTGCCCGCGCGTTCGAGCACTGGCGCGCTCTGGCCCCTGTGGATCGGGCGAGGCTCATCCGGCGCTTCGCCGACGTCGTCGACGACCACCTCGAGGAGCTGGCGCAGCTCGAGGTGTCCAACGCCGGACATGTCGTCACGAACGCGCGCTGGGAGGCAGCCCAGGTCCGTGACGTGCTCGAGTTCTGCGCTGGATTCCCCGAGCGTCTGAATGGCCGGCAGATCCCAGTTGATGGGGGGATGTCCGTCACTTTCCACGAACCACTTGGGGTGGCGGGGGTGATCGTGCCGTGGAACTTCCCGATGCTCATCTCCTCGTGGGGGTTCGGACCCGCTCTTGCCGCCGGGGACACGGTCGTCCTGAAGCCAGCGGAACTGACCCCCCTCAGCGCGATCAGGCTAGGTGAGCTCGCTCTCGAGGCTGGGCTGCCCGAAGGCGTCCTCGAAGTCGTCACCGGCAGCGGGTCCGTTGCAGGATGGCGCCTCGTGACCCATCCGGCCGTCCGAAAGGTGTGCTTCACCGGCTCGACCGAAGTTGGTCGCCAGATCATGGCCGGCTGCGCCGAGCAGGTGAAGCGGATCACCCTCGAGCTCGGAGGGAAGTCGGCGAACATCGTCTTCGCCGATGCCGATCTCGTCGAAGCAGCCGAGCAGGCGCCCATGGCGGTGTTCGACAACGCCGGCCAGGACTGCTGTGCCCGGTCGCGGATCCTGGTGCAGCGCACTGCCTACGAACGGTTCCTCGGACTGCTCGAGCCAGCGGTCAGTCGAGTCCAGGTTGGCGACCCCAACGACGAGGGTACCCAAATGGGGCCACTCATCTCCGAGTCCCACCGACGCTCCGTCGCCGCCTTCGTGCCGGAGGAGGACTCGGCCGAGGTCTCGGTCGCGGTACGCGGGAATGCTCCTTCGGGTCCCGGCTACTGGTTTCCGCCCACCGTCCTGGCCACGGTCGATCCGTTCGTTCCTGCGGCGACCGAGGAGATCTTCGGTCCCGTTGCCGTGGTGATCCCCTTCGACGAGGAGATCGACGCAGTGCGCTTGGCCAACGGGACCTCCTACGGTCTCTCGGGATCGCTGTGGACCCGGGACCTCGCCCGCGCGCTGCGGGTCGCCCGAGCCGTGGAGACGGGGAACCTCTCGGTGAAT
>JAJYZN010000069.1 GCA_021799915.1 Actinomycetes bacterium | reverse complement strand
TCCCGCTGTCGGTGGCGGACGTCGCCCGGGCCGAGTAGTCGCTGAGGGTGATCAGCGCGTTGGCGCTGGACCATCCCGACGGCGAGGTGACGGAACTGGGGAGACCCCCGATCATAACCGTCCCCAGTGACTCCTGAGCCTCGGCCCCGGTACATCCGCTTGTCGCCGACGCGAGGCACTTGCCAGGTCCCGCATTTTGCCCGGGACCGACCCGATCCGTCACGGCCCGGGTCGGGTACCGTGTCGATTGGGAGCCGACCGTGGCCAAGGTCACTGTGCCCAGTCCGGCGCCTTGGAGGTCGGCGGCGATGCTGGCGGTGGATGCCTGCCGGACCGCTCCGCTCCCGCAGGGGGTGGACGTGGACAGCGCTGTGCCGTCGAGGAGCAGGCACTTCTGTGTCGCCGTCGCCGAAGTGGTCCCCATGCTGGCGCCCGTGTCGCCGACCGATGGGGTGGAGGTGATCGAGTTCCCGGATCCGGCAATGGACACAGGAGTAGCGGTCTGGGTCAAGGCCAGGGCTTGGAAGGTCGGATCACCCAAGGCTGGGTCGTTGCTCACCTGGGTCAAGACGGAACTGGTCGCGCCCCCCCCGCCTCCCCCCGAAGACGTGGCTCCGGTGGTCAACGCGCGTCCGGAGACCAGGGACGTACGAACCAGCTGTCCCGAGGACGACGTACCGCCCAGCACCAGGGCGATCGATGTGAAGGAGACGCCAGCGATGGGGTCGACGCCACCGTCCACCCGGGCCACGGTGATCGTCCCGAACCCGGCTGTGGCCACCGCGGTGAAGTTGGGCTTGCAGGGCCCGGTTGTGCCGGTCGTCTCGTCGCATCGGCCCGTTGTCGAGATGAGGGTCTGCCCGGTGAGTGTCGCGCTGCGCCCCGTGCCGGTGAGCCACGACACCACCACCGTCGCGCGGATGAGCCCGGGAACCAAGGCCGCGGTGTGGCTCGGTGTGTGGAGCGGAGGTGTCTCGAACTGGGTGGGGAACACGGCCACCGAGAATCGGCTCCCATTGAGCATTCTCGAGTTGACGTGCGGGTAGAGGGGCATCGGTGGTGGCGCTGTCGTCCCCGGTGTGGAGTGGAGCACGGTCTCTCCTGTGCCGTCGCGAGGCTCCTTGGTGTCGGAGAAGACCCACGTCGCCCCTGTCTTCACAATGTGGGATGTCCCGGTGGTGGTGTCGGATGCGTCGAGCCCCCTCGATAGGTCTTGAAAGGGGAGGACCCGCAGCGCGGCCAGCGTCTTGGTCAGGAGCCCTTGGGCCACCGCCTGGTTCTTGGTCGTGGTGGTCACGGTCACCTGGGACGCCAGCACTTGACCCACCGACACCAAGACGATGGAGAGGACGGCGAGGGCGACGACGACCTCGATCAGGCTGAACCCACGGTCGGAGATCCCAGCGCGCGTCGGCGCTCGGCCGCGCCGCGTAGTTCCGGCGCGACCCGAGGTCGACAGTACCCCGGCCGATGACCATGCCGACCGCCGCGCGCACGCGCCTGAACAAAAGATGGTGGTTCCCCTCTCGATCTGGGCGCGCCGTCTCCGTCGCGACCCCCCGGTGTGGACCTGGCAGAACACACCGTTGCTCCGGTACTGATTATGGACCTGGATGAGAGGAAAGTGAATCCCTTTTCACAGAATCCTCACAACTGGCCGCGAAAACAATCGAGCGTTTGATCGGTCGCGGAGCGCTCGTCGGGCTCCGAGCGACCGGATGCCGAGCGACCGGATGCCGAGCGACCCGGGTACCCGAAGGCTGCGTACCCTGGGCCCCGAGTGCACAAGGTCGGCCGAGTGCAGCATGGGCCGGGGCGAGGTGCCCGACGGTCAGTGCTCGACGCTGATGTCGTAGTTCCCGTGCGGGTCGAGCCGGGCCGTGTCGGAGGGGGAGAGCACCACCACCGTGAACGGCTCCTCGATGAGGGCCGGCCCCGTGATCGTCGTCCCGGGTCCGAGGGACGCTCCGTCGTACGTCGGAACTTCCAGGAAGCCGTCGCCGAAGTGGACCGGCCGGCTCCCGGTACGGGCGGCGTCGGGATCCGTGGTGCTCCCCAACCGGGCCAGGACCGGTGGCTTCGGCGTGAGTCCACGGTGGACCAGCCGGATACCCCGGAGCAGCGGCTGCTGGGCCGGGAAGGAGAAGCCGCGGGTGGCTTCGTGAAGCTCGTGGAAGCGGTCCACCAGGTCCAAGAGGTCGGCGTCGTCCAGGTCACCGCCCCGGGGAAGGGGCACGCTCATGTCGAAGTTCTGCCCGTGGTAGCACATCTGTGCGAACAGCGAGGACTGGACCTGGTCGGGACCGAGGTTGGCCGGGGCCAGCTCGCGCTCGGCTTCGGTGAGGAGCTCGGAGCACAGCGCGCTGACGCGGGAGAGGTCGACTTCGGACAGCTTGACCACGTAGGCCCGCAGGAGGTCGACGACGTAGTCCGACACGAGGAGCCCGAGCGCCGAGAAGGCCGGCGACGCCTTGGGGACCAAGATACGGTGCATGCCCAGCTCGCGGGCCTGGGCCCACGCGTGGACGGCTCCGCCACCGCCGTAGGCGATGAGGGCACAGGTGCGGGGGTCGGCTCCATGGCCGGACAGCACTTTGCGAACGGCGTTGGCCATGTTGGCATTCACGATGCGCTGCACCGCCCAGGCCGCTTCCTCGATCGCGAGACCGAGTGGTCCGGCGACGTCGCGTTCGAGGGCCCTCCGGGCAGCATCCACGTCGAGCTCCATCCGGCCGGCGGCGAACCCCTTGGCCGGCAGGTAGCCGAGGACGGCGTCGGCGTCAGTCACGGTGGCCCGTTCCCCCCCACGTCCGTAGCACACCGGACCTGGGTACGACCCGGCGCTCTCGGGGCCGACCAGCAGGGCGCCTTGGCGGACCCGGGCAATGGACCCGCCACCGGCTCCGACGCTGTGGATGTCCACCATGGGGAGGTTGAGGTAGTAGCGGTGCCGCCAGTTCCAGTCGGTGGTGACCGCCGGCAGGCCGCCGCGGACCAGGCAGACGTCGTAGGAGGTGCCCCCCATGTCGGCGGCGACGAAGTCGGTCACGCCGCTGCGCCCGGCGGCGATGGCGGCGGCCATCACCCCGCCCGTGGGGCCCGACCCGAGGAGCGACACGGCATGACGGGCCACCGACTCGGGTGGCATCACCCCCCCGCTGGACTGCATGAGCACGACCCGCCCGTCGAAACCAGCCTGGCGCAGCCGGTCGACCAACCGGCCCACGTAGGCCGTGATGCGTGGCGCCACGTAAGCGTTCACCAGGGTCGTGGAAGTCCGCTCGAACTCGGGGGCCCGGGGGAGCACCTCGTGGGACAGCGAGACGTGCTCGACGTCGGGGTACTCCTCGGCGATGATCTCCCGGGCCCGCAACTCGTGCACCGGGTCGACGAAGCTGAACAAGAAGCACACGGCGATCGAGGTGACGCCGAGCTGGCGGAGGCGCCGGACCCCACGGCGCACGGCATCCTCGTCCAGCTCCAAGAGCACGTGACCTTCGAAGTCGAGGCGCTCGGGGATGGCGATGCGGGCGCGCCTGCGGGCGATGGGCTCAGGTGGAGGGAACGTCGGATCCCAGATGTTCTCCTTGTGATCGCGGCGCAGCTCGATCTCGTCCCGGTGGCCCTCGGTGGTGAGCAGGCCGGTCACCGCTCCGCTCATCTCGATCATCGTGTTGTCGGCGGTCGTCGTCCCGTGCACGAACGCATCGAGCGAACCGCACAGCGCCTTCAAGTCCACACCGATGTCGGCCGCCATCTGCTGGAGACCGGCAACGACCCCCTCGGACTGGTCGTCGGGGGTGGTGGGGGTCTTGTCCAGGATGATCTCGCCCTCCGGGGTGATGCAGATGATGTCGGTGAACGTGCCCCCGACATCCACACCGACGCGGTATCCGCCCCTCATCGCTCGGCACCGTGCTCAGCTTCGACCCGCACACGCCCTCCTCTCGAACCGCCGACGAGTCTAACCTGACAACAGCGTCAGTGATCTTGGACAGGGCCCGATCCCACCGAGCGTCCCCTGGCCGCCGTAGGCGCACCGCATGCCCGGCGACCAGCTTGCTAGCGTCGGATGATGCCCGTCTGGCTGACCGAGCGTGAGCACGCCACGTTGGTGGCGGCGTGCACACGGCTGATCCCCGCCGACGAGGACGGACCAGGTGCGGGAATGCTCGGCGCGCCCGAGTACATCGACACCCTGCTCGGGGCCTTCTCCTTCGACCCGCCGCGCATCTGGGCCGGCGGTCCGGTGTCGGGGCGCCACGGCGGCCCGCCCGGCGCCTTCGCCCGCTTCCACCGTTTGAACAGGCTGGACGAGCTGGCCTGGCGCACCCGGATCGAAGGATCCCAGGGTCTTCCCGAGCGCGAGCGCAACGGCCCGGTGGTCGGCCTCCAGGAGCGCTACCGCCGGGGCATCGAGGCCTTGGGCCACGACTTCGCCGAGAGCCCGACCGAGGTGCAAGACGACCGGCTACGGCGCCACCAGGAGTTCACCGACCTCTTGTACCGGCACACGTGCGAAGCCGTCTACGGCCCCCCCGAGTACGGCGGGAACCTGGGCGGTGCTGGCTGGCGGACCATAGGGTTCGACGGTGACGTGCAGCCCCGGGGCTGGTCGGACGCAGAGGTGTCGGGCCCGTGAGGGACAGCCGGTGACCCTCGACGCCGTGGTGGTGGGCTCGGGACCCGGGGGCGCGGCGGCAGCCGACGTCCTGACCCGGGCCGGGTGGTCGATCGTGGTCGTCGAGAAGGGGAGGAACCACCTGCTCGATCCCGAGGACCTGAGCAGACCGGCCACCGACTTCTCCAACGACGAGGTGAAGTTCCTCCAGCGACACTTCCTGGGCCCCGACCCCCTGCTCGAGCCGCGGTCCTTCCGTACCGGTGTCGAGGACGGCGACCGGCTCGTGGTCGGTGACGTGAACTCGGTCCCGTCCACCGTCGGGGGCGGTGGCACCCACGCCGACGGGAAGGTCCCCCGCTTCCGGGAAGAGGACTTCCGCCTCCTCTCCACCTTCGGTCCTCAAGCCGGGGCCGACGTGCGTGACTGGCCCATTTCCTACGACGAGCTCGAGCCCTACTACGCCGAGGCCGAGCGCTCCATCGGCGTGGCCGGGACAGCCGGCGCCAACCCTTTCGCCTCCTGGCGCTCGGGCGGGTACCCGATGCCGCCGGGCGCACCGATGTACCTGGCCACCATTTCGGCTCCGGCAGCCGAGCGCCTGGGCTACCACCCCTATCCAGCACCGACGGCGGCCAACAGCGTCGCCTACGACGGCCGTCCGGCCTGCAACAACTGTGGCTTCTGCTCCTTCTTCGGGTGCCCGATCCACGCCAAAGGTGATCCGGTGGCGCTCCTCACCCGGGTCATGGCCACCGGCCGGGCCGAGCTGTGGGCCGAGACCTTCGTGTCCCGGATCCGATGGTCCGGACGCCGGGCCCGCGGGGTGGACGTCATCGGCCCCGACGGCGTCGAGCGGTCGGTCGACGCCCGCCACGTGGTGGTGGCCGGGGGCGCGGTGGAGACGCCAAGGCTGCTGCTGTTGTCGGGGCTGGAGCACGACCTCATCGGACGGCACCTCATGGTCCACTTCCAGACGATCGCCGCAGGGGTGCTCCCGGTGCGCCTCCACGGCCAGCGGGGGCGCTCGGTCACCCACGTCCACGACGACGCCATCGTCGGCGACCAGAGGGCGGCGGCCGCGGCGGCGGAAGCCGGTCTTCCGTGGATCCGAGGTGGCATGGTGGAGCACGGGACGCCGGCACTGCCGATCATGGAGGCGGTGC
Source organism: Actinomycetes bacterium (assembly GCA_021799915.1). The sequence goes on along the minus strand of JAJYZN010000069.1, from coordinate 6,778 downwards.
TCTACCCGTGGGGGGAGCGCCATCGCCAGCTCATGCGGGACTCCCCGTACCGAGAGCGGTTGGCGGCGCTCATCATGCAAGGCGAGGACCTGGCCGCCCCGACCAATCGGGTCGACCTCGACCCGCACGTGAAGGACGTGCGAGGATTCCCGGTGGCCCGGGTCACGTACCGGGGCGGACGCCACGAGCTCGTCGCATCTGACCACCACGGTGCGAACCTCGGAGCGATCCTCGGCGAGATGGGCGCCGAGCGGATCTCGATCAGCACGTCACCGGGGGTGAGCGCCCGGGGCGGGATGTCCCTGGCGCCCGAGAGCCGTCACGTGATGGGAACGGCGAGGATGGGCGACGACCCGTCCACGTCGGTGGTGGACCGGTGGAGCCGCGTGCACGCCCTGGACAACGTCGTGATCGCCGACTCTTCGGTCTTCGTCACTTCGGCCGGGTACGGCCCGACCCTGACCCTGGTGGCGCTGGCGGCGCGGGCCGCGGCTCACCTGGCCGGGACCGAGCTGTCCCCGACCGGTCCCGAGGTCAGCCCGGGCCCCGGGTGAGGAGGAGGGACCCGGCGATGGGCCCCCCACCGTTGGCCACCACGGCCACTTCGGGATGGGATCCGTTCCGACCCGGCACCTGTCGCTCCCCGGCCTCACCGCGGAGCTGGAGGCAGGCTTCGTGGAGCAGCCCGAACCCGTGCAGCCGACCGCCCGAGAGCTGGCCGCCGGCAGTGTTGAGGGGGAGGGCTCCGTCACGGGCGATGGCCGTGCCGTCCTCGACGAAGGCGCCGCTCTCGCCGCGCCCGCAAAACCCCAGGGCCTCGAGCCAGACCATGGTCAGGATCGAGAAGCCGTCGTAGAGCTGGGCGACTTCGACGTCCGCCGGGGTGAGCTCGGTCCGCTCCCACATCGACGACGCGGCGTCGCGGGCGGCCATGGAGGTCATGTCGTCGAACTGGTCCCAGCTCGGTCGGCCGCGCAGGGCGGTTCCCACGGCGTTGACGTGGCAGAGCGGATGCGGCGCGTCGGACGCGTGCTCGGCTCTCGACACGATGACGGCCGTGGAGCCGTCGCACGGGGCATCGCAGTCCAGCAGGCACAGCGGGGTCGAGATCATGCGTGCCGCCAGGTAGTCGTCGAGGGTCATGGGGTCCCGGTACACGGCACGGTCGTTGAGCGCGGCGTTCCGCCGGGCGTTCACGGCGATCTGTCCGAGCTGGCGGCGGGTGAGACCGAACTCGTGCATCCTGCGCTGGGCGACCAAGGCAATCCAGTTCACCGCCGAGACGGCGCCGAAGGGCAGGTACCACTGGAGGAACCCCGAAAAGCGCGGGACCCCACCTCCACCGCCACCACCACCGATGCCCTGGCGACCGCCGGAGCCCTGGGCCGTCGACTCGGTGACCGTCCTGTAGACGAGCACGTGCCGGGCGAGCCCGGCCCCGACGGCCAGGCAGGCGGCGATGACCGCCCTGATCTGGGCCGGTCCCTCACCACCGCCGTCGTGCCAGCCGACACGCAGCCTGAGGGCGTCCTGCACCTCGGGCGTGCCCGGCCCGGAGAACCCCGGGGTCCCGATCCCCATGCCCGGGTACGTGGAGATCCCGTCGATGTCGTCGCGGGTGAGGCCGGCGTCCTCGATGGCGGCCAGCGCGGCCTCGACCGTGAGGTCCAGGTCGCTCCGGTACAACCGCCGGCCGACCTGGGACTGCCCGATACCTGAGATGGCAGCTCGCCGCTCGATGCGGTCTTCGGGTCGGGGCCGGGTCACGAGGGGGCGGAGGTCGGACGGAAGAGGGGAAGGTAGACGTCGTCTTGTTGCTCGAACTCCACGACGACCTCCATGCCGACCCGCAGGTCGTCGGGCTCGACTCCCACCAGGTTCGTGGTCAGCCGGACGTCGGGCTGCTCGACGATGGACACCCAGGCCACGATGTAGGGATCACTCCCGGGGATCCACTGCTGGTGGTTCACGGTGAAGGACTCGACAAGCGCTCTTCCGCTGACGGGCTCGGGCCGCAATCCGTCGGCCAGGCAGAAGGGGCATCGGGGGGCGGGGGGGTGGACGAAGTGGGCGCACACCGCGCACCGCTGGAAACGGAGACGACCGTCGGCCCCACCCGTCCAGAAGAAGCGGTTCTCGTCGTCGACGCGGGGCAGGAGCCGCAGCGAAGGTCCGGACGCGGTCACGGCAGGCGACGTTAGCGGAACCCGATCAGGGCGGTCCGGCAGCCCGGTCCAGCCGGTCGGCGACGTCCTCGCCGAGTCCCCGGATCTCGAGCCTGCTGATGAGGCTGCCCGAAAGGGTGAAGACGTCTTCCACTTCGGCGTGACCGCCGCCGATACGGAGGTCGATCTCCACCCTGGCGCGGTCGTCTTCCACTTCGGGCCACCCTGGGCGGGGTAGGAGGTCGTCGAAGCCGAACGCCCCTTCGGCGTAGAAGCGGGCGATGGCATCACCGCCCCGGTACTCGGTGCCCTGGGCATCGAGCACGGCGTCGGGCGTGAAGAGCTTACGGAGCCCTTCAGCGTCTCTGGCGGTGATGGCGGTGAAGTAGGCGTCGAGGACGGCCGCGGCACCGGTGCGGCGAGGTGGGAGCCGGTAGAGCGAAGCCGCGTTCAGGCCCAGCACCAGGGCCTGGGTGCGTGAGGGGCAGGGCGCCACGGTACGGCGCAGCGCTTCGACGGCGCCGGGGAAGGTGGCATCGTGATGCGGGTAGTCCGACCCCCACACCACGTGCTCGGCGCCGACGAACGGAGCCAGGGCCGGGAGGGTGCGCTCTTCGACCTCGAAGCTGACCCAGCACTGGCGGGCAAAGTACTCGCTGGGCCGGAGCGACATGGGCGGGCCGAACTCCCCGAAGCTCTCGGCCTGCTCGTCGAGGCGCTCCAGCCAGAACGGCACCCAGCCGCCGCCGGACTCGAGGAAGACCACCTTCAGGGACGGATGGCGGTCGAAGACCCCGAACACCGCCATCTGGGCGTACGCCAGCATCTGCTCGAAGGCGTGGGACGTGGCGTGGAGGATCAGCGGGTGGAACGGGCGATCGGAGCCGAGCGTGGGAACGATCACCGAGCTGCCTTCGTGCACGCCGACGGCTACGTCGAGCTCCTCGGCCGCCGCCCAGACCGGCTCGAAGGCCCGGTCCGAGAGCGCCCGTCCGAGACACGGGTTCGGTCGGACGAACGCCGAGGTGAACCCCAGCTCGGTGGTCGCGCGACGGAGCTCGACCGCAGCCGCCTCGGGGTCCTGCATCGGGAGCATGGCCGATCCGAACAGCCGCCGGCGTGTGGCGGCGCAGTAGGCGGCCAGCCAGTCGTTGTACGCCCGGGCGACGTCCGTCGCGGCGACAGGGTCCTCGACGGCCCAGAAGTACAGGCCCACCGACGGGTACAGCACGACCTGGTCGATGCCCTCGGTGTCCATGTCGGCCAGGCGGGCGACGGGATCGGTACCACCGGCCAGGGCCTGATCGAGCGAACGGTACGAGCTGGTGTCGGAGAACCTTGCGCCGGGGGTGGCGAGGGTACCCAGTGGTGCGGCCAGGATCTCGGTGTCCCCGACCACCACGTGCTCGAACCCCGAGGCGTCGCGCTCGATACGGGGGCGATGGGCGTCCCCCAGGCCGGCCCAGGCCTCCAAGGGCTCCACGACGTGGCCGTCGGCATCCACCACCACGGTGGCGGGGGTCACGAGGTCCCGGTCGCCCTCGTTGCCGAGTGCACCTCCGGTGCTCACCACCGGCCCCAGCCTTCAGGGGGGAGCGGATGGCGGAACAAGCGGGCGGCGTTGCCGGCGGCCATCGCCCGCAACTCGGGATCGGGGACCCCGCTCATGGTCGCCACCAACACGTCCTGGGTGTTCGGCCAGGTGGAGTCGGCATGCGGGTAGTCACACTCGACCATGATGTGGTCGACACCGATGACGTGGCGAAGGGGCACGACCGACGGATCGTCGATGCTGCAGTACCAGAAGTTCCGCTTCAGGACTTCGCTGGGGAGCAGGTCACTGGGCCAGGCGCCGCTCTCGGTGCCCGACGCCGAATGGGCCACGACGTAGTCGACCCGGTCCATCAGCATGGGGACCCATCCCATCCCGCCTTCGCTGAGTGCGACGTTCAACGACGGGAAGCGCAGGGGGACACCGGACCACAGCCACTCGGCCGCAGCCACCAACGCGTTCACCGGGAACAGGGTCGGGAGCAGCTCGAAAGGTGGATCGGGGGATGGCAGCGGGGCCCAGGCCGAAGCTCCGGTGTGGAGGCACACCACCGTGCCGGTCCCCTCGCAGGCGGCGAAGAAGGGGTCCCAGTGACGGGTGAAGATGGAAGGGAGACCGAGTTGGGCCGGGAACTCGGGGAAGGTGACGGCCCGGAAGCCGAGCCCGGCGTTGCGGTGGATCTCGGCCACCGCCACCTCGACATCGGCCAGCCACGGAAGCTGGAGCGGGATGATCCTTCCGGGGTGAGCGCCGGCCCAGACTTCCTGGTGCCATTGGTTCCAGGCCCGCACGCAGGCCAGTCCCAGCTCGGGATCGTCCGAGCGGGAGAACACCGACCCACAGAACCCGGCGACCAGGGACGGGAAGCAGAGGGAGGCCCAGATGCCGGCCAGGTCCATGTCGGCCACCCGGGCGTCGATGTCGTAGCAGCCCGGGCGCATGTCCTCGAAACGAGCCGGGTCCATGCTCCAGTCCTCGCGGGGACGTCCGACGACCGCGTTCAGGCCGATGTTGGGGTAGCGCCGACCCTCGTACTCCCAGGCCTGCTGGCCGTTCTCGAGCTCGACGATCCTGGGAGCGGCATCGGACAGGGAGCTGGGCATCCGCCCCTCGAACAGGTCGGGGGGCTCGATCAGGTGGTCGTCGACGGAGATGACCGGGACTCTGACGGCGCGGGGCGGGGGATCGGGCAGCAGGCGGGAGCCGCCCGCCACCGAGTCCGGAGGCTCCGGCGGGGCGGACCCAGAGCCACCGCCTGCCGAACCGCCGGCCGCCTCGTCCATCGCCCGAGCAGGTTAGCGCCGGGGACCTCCCCTGGGCTGGCGGAAGTCGGGCCGAGCGGCGAGGATTGCCGGCAGGTCATCGGCCGCCCACTTCGTACCCGGAGATCGGTGGCCGAGGGTTGGGCATGACCGCACGCGTGGGAGGAGGCGGGACGATGCTGGACGTGCTGATCCGTGGGGGGACGGTGGTGGACGGGACGGGGGGACCTCGTCGGCGGGAGGACGTCGGCATCCAAGACGGCCGGCTGGTGATGGGCGCAGGCTCGCTCGGAGATCGGGCCGACACGGTGATCGAGGCCGACGGGCTCATGGTGGCGCCCGGGTTCGTCGATCTCCACACCCACTACGACGCCCAGCTGTTCTGGGACCCCACGGCCAGCCCGTCGCCGCTCCACGGCGTGACGACGGTGTTCGCCGGGAACTGCGGGTTCTCGCTGGCCCCGTGCGGACCCCGGGACGCCGAGTACCTGACGGCAATGCTCGCCCGCGTCGAGGGCATGCCCCTGACGGCGCTGGAATCCGGGCTCGACTGGGGGTGGCGGACGTTCGGGGAGTGGCTGGATCGGTTGGAGGGGAGGGTGGGGGTGAACGCCGGGTTCCTGGCCGGGCACTCGACGCTTCGACGGGCGGCGATGGGTGAGCGGGCGGTCGGGGAGCCGGCATCGGTGGACGAGGTGGCGTCCATGGTCCAGAGCCTCCGGATGGCGATGTCCGAGGGAGCCATGGGCTTCTCGACGTCCCAGGCGCACACCCATCACGACGGTGCCGGCCAGCCCGTCCCCTCTCGATGGGCTGAGCCATCGGAGCTGGAGGCGCTGGCGGCGGCGGTGCGCGACGCCCCGGGGACCACGGTGGAGCTGGTGCTGTCGGGGTCCCTGAACGGGTTCTCTCCCGAAGAGGTCGACCTCATGGCCTCGCTTTCCCGGGCGGCCGACCGACCTGTGAACTGGAACGTCCTCGGGGTCTCGGCGGCGGATCCTGGTTCCACCGAGCGCCAGCTGGCGGCATCGGACGCCGCCGCCGAACGGGGAGCGACGGTCGTGGCCCTCACGCTCCCCCATACCATGAGGATCCGGTTGTCCTTCGAGACCGGGGTCATTCTCGACGGGCTGCCGGGGTGGCGAGAGATCTTGGCCCTTCCCCCGGCCAAGCGCCTTTCGGCGCTCGCCGACCCCGAGGTCCGGCGACGTATGGACGCGGGGGCCCAGTCCGAGGAAGCGGGGATCCTCCGCCACCTGGCGGTGTGGCGGCGCCTCCGGTTCGAGGAGACCTTCACTCCCGAGACCGCGCCGTACGAGGGGAGGAGTGTCGGAGATGTTGCGTCCGAACGTGGACAGTCGCCGTTCGACGCCATGTTGGACGTGGTCGTGGCCGACGGCCTACGAACCGGGTTGCGCCCCCCGATCCCCGAGTCCGAAGACGACTGGACCGCGAGGGGACGTACGTGGGTCGACCCGCGAGCCGTGGTGGGGGGCTCCGACGCCGGTGCTCACCTCGACACCATGTGCGGGGCTGTCTATTCGACTTCCCTCTTGGGCGAAGGGGTGCGCCGGCACGGGGTGATCAGTTGGGAGGAGGCGGTGCGGCAGCTCACCGACGTTCCTGCCAGGTTGTACGGCTTGCGAGAACGCGGTCGGTTGGCTCGGGGATGGTGGGCCGACGTCGTCGTCTTCGATCCCGACGCGGTGGGCCCGGGTCCGGAGAGGACCAGAGACGACCTCCCCGGTGGCGCCAGCCGCTTGTACGCCGAGTCCACCGGGGTGGAGCACGTCCTCGTG
>JAJYZN010000068.1 GCA_021799915.1 Actinomycetes bacterium | reverse complement strand
TGGAGCCCCAGGCGGACCGTGGTGAGGGCCGGCGCGAGCCCTGCCGACGAGGCGAGGAGACCCGGGACGCCGACCGGCGTGGTCAGCACTGCCGAGCTCCGTGCACTTGCGGCCAGCGGTCCTCGCGAGCGGCCAGACCTACCGGCCCTGCCAGTTGGGCGCCCGCTTCTCGGCGAAGGCGATCGGTCCCTCCATCGCGTCGGCCGACGAGAAGACCACGCCGACCGACGCGTCGTTGAGCTTCCAGCCTTCGGCTTCGCTCACGTCGGCCGAGTGGCGCATGACCGCCTTGGAGTGCCGCACGGCCAGCGGCGCGTTTTGGGCGATCGTCTCGGCCAACGCCAGTGCCTCGTCCATCAGGCGCTCGGCCGGGACCACCCGGTTGACCAGGCCGAGCGCGAGGGCCCGGGCCGAGTCGATGGGGTCGCCGGTCAGCGCCAGCTCCAGGGCCACGGCCATCGGCAGGCGCTTGGGGAGACGGATCAGACCGCCCGCTCCTGCGATGAGGCCGCGCTTGACCTCGGGAATGCCAAAGGTCGCATGTTCCGCGGCCACCACCAGGTCGCACGAGAGCACGATCTCGCAGCCGCCGGCCAACGCCGAACCGTTCACCGCGGCGATGAGGGGTTTGGGGAAGTCGCGTTTCGCGATCCCGGCGAAGCCCCCCGTCGCCCCGATGATCGACGCGCCCTCGCCCGACGAGAACGCTTTCAAGTCCATCCCGGCCGAGAAGGCTTTCTCTCCGCTGCCGGTGAGCACCACGACCCACGCGTCGTCGTCGTCGGTCAGCTCGTCGAACGCCGCCGACATGGCCTGGCTCACCGCGCCGTTGATGGCGTTGCGCGCGTCGGGCCGGTTGATCGTGAGGATCTCGACGTGCCCCCGGCGTTCCCTCAATACCTCGTCAGCCATCGTGGATCGCTCCCTTCTTCCAGTCTCGGGTGCTCCGGGTCTCATGCCGTGGAGGCCGACGGACCGCATCCGCCGGACCGCCGCGCCGCCGGGTCCACCCCGGCCGCCCGCAGGGAGCGACGCTACCGCGCCGGCGCGGGTCGGCACGCCACTGCGTATGCCGCCGCCGGGACCTGGGCGCCCCCGGCGCGGCCACCCCGAATTTCCGCGTGCCATGCTGGTCGGCATGCCGCAACGCCCGCGACCGGATCCGGCCGAGCCCGGCGTCCTCTTCGGGGTCGCCACCGCCGGGTACCAGGTCGAGGGTGGCTACAACGGCCCGGGGGAGCCGGCCAACAACTGGATCCGTTGGGAGCGCAGCGGGTGGGTGGAGCCCTCGGGGATCGCGTGCGACTTCTGGCGGCAGCCCGAAGAGGCGCTCGATCGGGCCGCCGCGCTCGGGTGCGACGCCTTCCGGCTCTCGGTGGAGTGGGCCCGCCTCGAGCCCGAGCGAGACGTCGTCGACGACGCCGCGCTCGACCGCTACGTCGAGATCCTCGAGATGTGCGGGTCGCGGGGGATGGCGCCGGTGGTCACCCTCCACCACTTCACGCATCCGTGGTGGCTCGGCGAGGAGTTCTGGCTCACGCCGGGGTCGCCCGACCGTTTCGCCGCCCATGTCGGCCGGATCGTGCCCCGCCTGGCCGAGCACTGCCGGCACTGGATCACGGTGAACGAGCCCAACATCGTCGCCCTCGCAGGCTGGGTGGCCGGCGCCACCCCGCCGGGGCGACGGGGCGCGTTCAGCGACGCGTGGGCGGTGCTGGACAACCTCTTGACCGCCCACGTCCTCGCCCGGCGGGCGATCCGCGGGGTCCAGCCGGATGCTCTCGTCACGACCAACACGAGCGCGTCGACCCTCTACGACTTCGACCGCCTGCTGCTCGACCTGCTGGTGGCACCGGCCCACGGGGTGAGCCGTGGCGAGCTGGACTCGTGGATCGGCCAGCGCCGGGCCTATCACGACGGCGTGAGCGCGCCCATCTCCGGCGCGGGGAGTGCCCGGCGGGTCGCCGGGGACCGGTGGGGGGCTTTGGCTGCAGGGGTGGTCGAGCGGGGCTTGCGCTCTCTGAGCGCCGGCATCTCTCCGTACGGACCGCCGGGTGGGGGGGCGTCGGAGGCCTTCGCAGGTGTGAGGGGCGTGGGGACGAGCGCCCTGCGGGCCCGGATGCGGCGGCCCTCGCCGCGCAGGGTGGTCGACGAGGTCTTCGCCGCAGGCGCTGGCGCTGGCGCAGGTACAGGTGCAGCGATCGACGCCGTGGGGTTCGACTGGTACGACCCCGTGGCCAGCCACTGGCTGCGCCTGCCCGGGCGCCAGTCGTCGGGAGGGAGACGCTGGCAGGCGGACACCGCCCTGTGGGACACCGCGGCCGACCCGGAGGCAATGGCGTCGTGGTGCGTCGAGCAGCACCAGCTCACCCCGGGCCTCCCGTTGTGGATCGTGGAGAACGGCATGGCCACCCGGGTGCGGCGGGCTCGGGCCTACCCGCGTGCGGATGGCTGGGACCGGGAGCGCTACGTGGCTCGCCACGTCGCCGCAGTCTCCGACGCCGTCGAGCGCGGCGCCCCGGTGACGATGTACCTCCACTGGTCGCTGGTGGACAACTACGAGTGGGGCTCCTACGAGCCGCGCTTCGGCCTCTACGGCATGGACCGCACCCGCGGGCGGCGCGGTGTGCGGTGGCTCGACACCGATGGGGCCGGGGCCGATGCCCCGGGGGCATATCGCCGAGCCATCGAGGAGTACCGGACCGGCCACCACCTCGCGTGATCGGGCGGTGGGGGAGCGCGCGTCCGGCGAGGCCGACGACCCGAGCGCAGCTCGGCGGGTGCTCGGGCCTCTGAGGAGCATCGTTGCCGCGTCAGTTCGTTCGAGTACCGTAAGAGGGGCGCAGGGCGTCCTGTCTCGGCAGGGCACGACCGGTGCGCGAGAGCGAGGGAGTGCGACGGCATGGCAAAGAGGGCACTGATCACCGGGGTGACCGGCCAAGACGGGTCGTACCTGGCGGAGTTCCTCCTCGACCAGGGGTACGAAGTCGTCGGCATGGTGCGGCGGTCCAGCACGGTCACGTTCGAGCGGATCGCCCATATCCAAGACCGGGTGTCACTGGTGGCGGGTGACCTCTTGGACGAGGCATCGCTGATCTCGGTGCTGCGCGACCACCGTCCCGACGAGGTGTACAACCTGGCTGCCCAGTCGTTCGTGCAGACGAGCTGGAGCCAACCCGTCCTCACCGGCGAGACGACCGCGCTCGGAGTGACGCGCCTTCTCGACGCAGTGCGCACCGTCGACCCCGAGATCCGCTACTACCAGGCGAGCTCGTCAGAGATGTTCGGCAAGGTGCTCGAGGTTCCCCAACGCGAGACCACCCCTTTCTATCCCCGGAGCCCCTACGGCGTTGCAAAGGTCTACGGGCACTGGATCACCGTGAATTACCGGGAGAGCTACGGGCTGCACGCATCGTCGGGGATCCTTTTCAACCACGAGTCCCCAAGGCGCGGCCTCGAGTTCGTCACGCGCAAGGTGACCAATGGGGTCGCACGCATCGCGTGCGGGCTCGATGACAAACTTCCACTGGGGAACCTCGACGCCCAGCGCGACTGGGGCTACGCCGCCGACTACGTGCGGGCGATGTGGCTCATGCTCCAGCAGGATGCCCCCGACGACTTCGTGGTCGCAACCGGTTCGACGCATTCGGTGCGTGAGCTGTGTGAGCTGGCGTTCGCTGCCGCCGATCTCGACTGGGAACAGCACGTGGTTGTCGACGAGAAGTTCCTCCGTCCCGCCGAAGTCGACCTTCTGGTCGGGGACCCCTCCAAGGCGGAGCGTGTGCTCGGATGGCGCCGCGAGGTGGATTTCGGGGCGTTGGTCGAGATGATGGTGCGGGCCGACTTGGAGACGGTTCGGGAACAAACGCGTTGAGTGGATTGTCCGGTCTTCTGCTCACGAGGCCCCGGCTCTCGCCGTGATCGCACCTTCGGTCTCGGTAGGGGCGATCACCGCCGACCCGCTGGGGATCCTCGTCTCGTTCGGCGCCGGCATCCTGTCGTTCCTCTCGCCGTGTGTGCTGCCGCTGGTCCCGGGGTATCTCTCGATGGTGTCGGGCCTGTCGGCAGCAGAGCTCGAATCGGTCGGGCGAGCCTCCGTCTCTCACGCTTCTGAGCAGCCAGCGGTGGCACTCGTCGGCGCCCTGCGCGGTGGGGGAGCCGGAGAAGGGGGCGAGCGCCACGCGCCGGCCGACCACGCGCTGCGATCCGCCCTGCGAGCACGAGCGCCGGGTCGCCCTCCCGCACCGCTCGTTCGCGGCGTGCTGCTCTTCATTGCCGGGTTCACGGTGGTGTTCGTCGCGCTCGGGGCCGGCGCATCGGGGCTCGGGCACCTCCTCGGAGCGCACAAGGCTGCCCTCACTTCGCTGAGTGGTGCCGTGATCGTCGCCTTGGGCGCAGTGCTCCTGATCGGGAGCCTGCCCTCGTCCGCGTGGAAGCGCCTCGGCGCGGGTACTGCCGGACCGGTGGGCTGGCTGGTGGGCTGGCTGGTCGGCGAGCACCGTTTCCACGTCCGTCCGTCGGCGCTCGGTGCGTGGGCCGCACCGGTCATGGGGATGGCGTTCGCGTTCGCGTGGACGCCGTGCATCGGCCCCGTCCTGGCCGCTGTCCTCGGCCTGGCGTCCACCAGGGCCACCTTGGGCGGGGGCGTCGTGCTCCTGTTCGCCTACTCCTTGGGGCTCGGCGTGCCGTTCCTCGTCACCGGGCTGGCGTTCGGCCGCCTGACCGGGGTACTGGCCAGAGCCCGCCAACGGCTCTGGGTGGTGCACCTCGTCACCGGCGGGATCCTCGTCGCCTTCGGGGCCCTCCTCCTCGCGGGGCAGCTCGGCTGGCTGTCGGCCGAGTTCTCTGACTTGCTGAACGCGCTGGGTCTGCACCGCCTCACGACGAGCTGACCAGCGTCGTCCAGGCGGATTCTGCCTGCTTGGCCCCGGGGTGCCCGACGCCCGTAGCATGTCCGAGACGTCCATGCCTGCAGCAGTCCACCTCCGCTCCGCCGTCGCCCTCGCCGGCCGGTTCCCCGCCCTCTCGGGGGTGGACCTGACCGTCTCCGCAGGCGAGGTGGTGGTGGTGCTGGGTCCCAACGGGGCAGGGAAGACCAGCTTGCTGCGTACGTGCGCAGGCCTGCTGCCCGTGACGTCGGGCGCTGCCGAAGTGCTGGGCGAGGATCTCCGGCAGGACCCCACTCACGTCCGGCTCCGGGTGGGTCTGCTGGGCCATGCTGCGCCGCTCTACGACGAGCTCACGGCGGCAGAGAACGTGCGGTTCGCCGTTCGGGCGGCGGGGCTTCCCACGTCGCGGGTCGATCCGGCGCTCGAGCGGCTGGGTATCGTCGGGAGGCTCCGGCGCACGCCGGTGGCGCGGCTCTCGGCCGGTCAGCGCCGCCGGGTCGCGCTGGCTGCACTGGTCGCGCGCACGCCCGAGCTCTGGCTCCTCGACGAGCCTCACGCCGGCCTCGACGGAGCCACCCGCCGGCTCCTGGCCGACCTCATCGCCGAGGCCGCAGGTGGTGGAGCGGCGGTCCTGCTCTCCTCGCACGAGCCCGATCTGGCAGTGCCATTGGCCGATCGAGCGGTGACGATGACCGGCGGCAGGGTGGTCGACGAGCAGCGCGGTGGACGGCGACCGGTGCTCGAGGCGGTCCCCCCATCAGAGGAGACGGCCCATGTGGCGTGACGCCCTCCTGATCGCCGGGAAGGACCTGCGGATCGAAGCCCGCTCGCGCGTGGCGCTCTGGCAGGTCCTGCCCTTCTCCTTGCTGGTCCTGATCCTCTCCGCGTTCGCCTTGGGGCCCGGACCGTCCACCTTGCACGACGCGGCGCCGGGGCTGTTCTGGCTGGCAGTCCTGTTCTCCACCGTTCTCGCGACCCAGCGAAGTTTCGCCATCGAGTCCGGTGAAGGCACGAGGGACGGCTTGCGGCTGTCGGGAGTCGATCCTGCCGGCGTGTTCCTCGGCAAGACCGCAGCGGTGGCGGTCCAGCTCGCTCTGCTCCAAGTGGCCCTCTGGGCGGGGATCACGCTCTTTTTCGGTGTGCGCCTCCATGTGATCTGGCTGGCCGTCGTCGCCTCGCTGCTGGCCACCGTCGGCCTCGCGGCTGCCGGGGTGATCTACGGAGCGCTGTCGGCTGGGCTCCGTGTGCGAGAGACCCTTCTTCCCCTGCTCGTGCTGCCGGTGCTCGCACCCGTGCTCTTGTCGGGATCCGAAGTCTGGTCGGCCGCGCTCTTCGGGCATGCAGCCGCCGGTGAGTCCTGGCTCCGGATCCTCGCACCGTTCGCTGTCGTCTACGTCGTGGTGGGCATCGTCCTCTACGGCCCGTTGCAGGAGGCCGGATGAGAACCATCGTGCTCCGAAGTGTGGGGGTCGCCGCGATCGTGGCGACGGCGGCCACCGTCTGGCTAGGGCTATGGGTGACCCCGCCGGACCAGGTGCAAGGGACACTGGTGCGGTTGTTGTACCTGCATCCTCCGATCGCCTGGGTGGCGCTGTACCTGGCGTTCGGGCTCTCGGCACTGGCCAGCCTCCTGTACCTTTGGCGCCGCACCCGCTCGCTCTTCTGGGACCGCCTGGCCGCTGCCTCGGTCGAGGTCGGTGTGGTGTTCAACGCACTGACCCTGGTGAGCGGTTCGCTCTGGGGCCGCCCGACCTGGGGCGTGTGGTGGACCTGGACAGCCCGGCTCACGAGCACCGCCCTGCTGCTCGTGCTCTTCGTCGGGTACCTCGCCCTTCGGAGGGTCCCCGCAGACCCTGAGGTGCGCGCCAAGCGCTGTGCCGTCGCCGCGCTGGTGGCCTTCGTGGACGTACCGATCGTGCACTTCTCGGTGGACTGGTGGCAGACGCTCCACCAGAAGGCCAGTGTGCTCAACGCGACACTCTCGCCCACCATTCATGGCTCGATGGCGTGGACCCTGCTCCTCGGCTTCGTGGCCCTGACGCTCGTGTTCGTGTGGATGGTGACCGTCCGCTACGACGTCGAGGTCATGCGGGATCGCATCGGCAACCAGGAGCTCGAGGTGTCGCTGGCCGAGCGGCGGGCCGAGGGAAGCACCGGTGCCGTGAACACGCCTGAGAGCAGCTCGGATGGGATCGCGTCGGGGGAGGCCGGCTCGGCTGAGCCTCCAGTGGGCGGTCCAGGTCACTCCACACCGGTGCGTTTGGCGGCGCCGGAGCCGACGGGGGGTGGACGGTGAAGTACGTCGACGCCGGCTACGTCATCTGCCTCAGCGTGCTGTTCGTCTACAGCGTGAGCCTGTGGTGGCGCCGGCGCCGGCTCGCGCGCGCAGTCGCCACGTCTGATGTGAGCTCCGAGCGCGGCCGCGATCGGGAGCGCGAGGGGTGACCGGAACGGACGACACCGCGCTCGAGCCCCCTCCCTCGGGCCCCGAGCCCCCTCCCTCGGGCCCCGAGGCCCCGACCCCGCCGCGCCGGCCCGTCCGGCGGCACCGGCTCCGCCTGGCGGTGATGTTCTGCGCGCTGGCTGCCGCGGTCGTGTACCTCCTCGTCGAGGGGCTCGGCAGCTCGCTCAACTACTACGAGACGGTCCACCAGGCGCTCTCGAGGAAGGCCGCTCTGGGCACGACGGTCTTCCGGCTCGAAGGCACAGTGGCGCCGGGCACCATCCATCCCACTGCCGACGGCACCGACTTCGTCGTCTCCCAGGGGTCTGCGAGGGTCGCCGTGCAAAGTGTCGGCTCGCCGCCCGAGCTGTTCGACAAGGACATCCCGGTGATCGTCATCGGCCATTTCGCGTCGCCGTCGTCGGATGTCTTCATGTCCAACCAGATCATGGAGAAGCACTCCCAGTACTACAGCCCGGTGCACACGGCGAGCGCGCCGGCCCGGGCAAAGAGCGGGACGGCGCGCTGAGCATGCCGGGAGGCTGTCCCAGGTGCTGAACGCCGTCCTCGGGCAGATCGGCGTCTGGCTCGGGCTGGGCGGCGCGGGCATCGGGGTCCTTGCGATGGCGTGGACGCTGCGCCGGCAGCCGCTCGGGCGGCCCCCGGCGCACCGGCTGGACGCCCGGCTGTGCGCAGGCGTCCTCCTGCTCGGGGCCGTGCTGGCGACGGCGGCCATGGAGCACGCGCTCGTCACCCACGACTTCTCCCTGGTGTACGTGGCGGACAACAACGCCCGCGCAACCCCGCTCATCTACTCGATCACCGGCCTGTGGTCGGCGCTCGCCGGATCGATCCTTCTATGGGGCCTCATCCTGGCGCTGTTCACCGCGGCGGTCGTCTGGCGGTACCGCAGGCAGGCGGCTGATCCGGTGATCCGGTGGGCCACCCTGGTCATGTACGCCGTCTCGGCCTTCTTCTTCGGGCTGATGGCCTTCCCGGCGAACCCCTTCCTCATGGTGCCCGGCCATGCGCCCCTTCACGGAGCCGGTCCCAACGCACTGCTCCAGGACAATCCACTCGTGGCCGCGCATCCCCCCCTCCTGTACCTCGGGTTCGTGGGCTTCACCGTGCCCTTCGCATTCGCCGTGGGGATGCTCGCCACCGGGCGGGTGGGGGAGCGCTGGCAGGTCGAGACCCGGCGCTGGACGCTGCTCGCGTGGACCTGCCTGACCGTCGGGATCGTGCTGGGCGCCTGGTGGTCGTACCAAGTCCTCGGATGGGGGGGCTTCTGGGGATGGGACCCGGTCGAGAACGCCGCGCTCATGCCGTGGCTCTGCGGGACCGCGTACCTGCACTCGGTGATGGTCCAGGAGCGGCGAGGTCTCCTGCGGGTGTGGAACCTGTCCTTGGCCGTCGCCACGTTCGCCCTCACCATCCTCGGGACGTTCCTCACTCGCTCGGGGGTGGTCCAGTCCGTCCACGCATTCTCGGAGTCCGATCTCGGGCCGGTCCTGATTGCGTTCTTCTTCCTGGTCGCCTTCGTGGGCTTCGGGCTGATCGCCTGGAGGGGTGACCGCTTGCGCTCGCCGGGCGGGATCGACGCGCCCCTCGGCCGGGAGGGCGCGTTCTTGCTGAACAACGTCCTGTTCGTCGGGTTCGCGCTCATCGTGCTCTTGGGGACGCTCTTCCCGATCCTCTACCAAGCACTCACGAACCAGGAAGTCACCGTGGGCGCCCCCTATTTCGACACCGTCGCGGTTCCCTTCGGCCTCTCGCTGCTCTTCTTGATGTCGGTCGCGCCTGCACTGAGCTGGAGAAAAGTGGATGCCGGGGTCCTGTGGCACCGCCTGGCGGTCCCGGCGTGGTGCGGGGTGCTCGTCGTCGTGGGCTGCGTCATCGGAGGGGTACGTGGGCTCGAGCCGTTGCTCGGGTTCGGGCTCGGTGCGTTTGCCGGAGCTTCGGCCATACGCTCGCTCGTGCTGTCCGTCCGAACGAGCCTGCGGCACGGTGCCGGCTGGTTGCGGGGACTGGTGGGCAGGGCGAACGGCGGCATGATCGTCCACTTGGGCGTCGTGGTGCTGGCCGTCGGCCTCGTGGCTGCCACGTCGTTCCGCTCCCAGACCGAGCTGGCGCTGCGAGAGGGGCAGGTTGTGCACTACGACGGCCACACGTTCGTCTTCGAGGGGATCCGCACAGTCGACACCCCGCAGCGCCTGGCCACCGAAGCGGTCATCAAGATCGACGGGGGCGGGTTGTTCTACCCGGCCGTGAGCAAGTACGGCGGTCCCCAGTCCGAAGCGGTGGGGACGCCTGCCATCGACTCGAGCTTCCTCGGCGACGTGTACCTGACCTTCGACGCGATCGGGGGTACCGGCCCGACGACCGGGGCGACTGCTTTTCCGAATTTGCCATCCGGGTCCATCGCTGTAGGCGTCGTGATCGAGCCGCTCTTGGCATGGATGTGGGCCGGTGGGCTCATCGTCGGGCTCGGGGGCCTGATGGCGCTGCTTCCCGGGAGCAGGCGGCGCTCGACCGACCCGGTGTCGGCACCCGCTCGGGTGGTGCTCCAGTCGCCCGCAGTGGCGTCGGCCCCACGGCGCTCCTCGCCGAGGGAGGCGGACGCTCGCCGGACATCGTCACCCCCAGAACGCGAACAGGAGCGGGCACCGGTGGGCGCAGTGCCGCGCGATCACGCGCAGGTGGGGGTGGTGCCGCGCGATCACGCGCGGGTGGGGGTGGTGCCGCGCGACCACGCGCAGGTGGGCCCAGCTCCTTCGGAGCAGGTACCGGCGGGCAGCGGAGAGCGGGATCAGCTCGTATGACCGATGGATCGGTTGCCACTCTCCCCCGGCGTCCGAGGCACTTCACCCGGTGGGTAGCCGGTGCGGTGGTCGTCGTCCTCGCCGTGGTCGCGGTGGTTGCCGCCACTCGGCCCTCCTACCAGGCAACCCAAGTCGGCAGCCCGCTCCTGGGGCGGGCTGCCCCCGAGTTCAGCGGTCGGGACTTCCAAGGCCACACGGTCGCCCTGTCGGCGTACCGGGGGCGGTTCGTCTACGTGAATTTCTTTGCGAGCTGGTGCCCCCCGTGCCAGAGCGAGGAGCCGAACCTCGTCACGTTCGATCGCCAGCAGCAGCACGAGCCCTCCGGAGCCGCACTCATCAGCGTGGTGTTCAACGACTCGGACGCCGCGGCATCGGCATTCGTGCGCCAATCAGGGCAGCGTTGGCCGGCCGTGCCCGACCACGACGGCGCGATTGCCAATGCCTATGGAGTCGAGTCGCCGCCGATGACGTTCTTGGTGAACCCCGAAGGGATCGTGGTCGGGGACTGGGCCGGACCGGTGACGGCAGCCCAGTTGGACAGCATGCTGGCGGCGGACCGGCACTCCGATGCCTGACACGGGAGCGATGCCTGACACGGGAGCGACGCCTGACACGGGAGCGAAGGACCCCGGGCGCCGCGTACACCGCCGTCACCGGCGCTCCGCGCTGTCGGCCGGGTTGCTCTTGATCGTGCTCGGGGTTGCCTTGGCCATCGGGAGCGGCTTGGGAGCTGCGGGCAAGCAGACCGCCGCCGAACGGGCTGCTGTGATCGACTCCCAGGTGCGCTGCCCGAGCTGCGCCGACTTGTCGGCGGCGCAGTCCTCGGCGTCGGCCGCGGTCGCAGTTCGAGACGAGGTGCTCCATCTGGTGAAAGAGGGCCGGACGAACCGCCAGATCGAAGCGACCCTGGTGAGCCAATATGGCGGCACGATCCTGCTCCGGCCTCCCACGACCGGTCTGGTCTCGCTCGTCTGGTTCCTGCCGGCGGCAGGTGCAGCAGTTGGGGTCGCCGCGCTCGGGGTGTTCTTCTGGCGCCGGTCGCGTGAGATGGCCCGACTCCGCCGGCAAGCACGATGAGCGTTGCCGACACCCCTTCGCCGGCACGCGCTCGACGTCCGCGCCAGCGCCGGGATCATGACGGTGGTCCCAGCGTGACCGACGAGCGCTGGCACCTCGAGGATCGCAGAGAGTTCCTCCTGCGCTCTCTCGATGACGCCGATCGCGAGCACGATGCCGGCGATCTCGGCGACGACGACTACCGGGTGCTGTGCCGGCGTGACCAAGAGCTCCTGGCCGACGTGGAAGCTCGCTTGGCCGAGCTCGCCGCTCCATCGAGCGGGGATGCCGAGCGTACCGACGAGCCGACTGCCACCGAAGGCCCCGAGCGTGAGCACCGGCCCCGGTCGTTGCTGCGCCGGCTCCTGTTGCGGCGGCGGAAATGGATGCTCGTCGCCGGCGTGGCAGCACTGGTGGCGGCTATGGTCCTTCTCCTCGTGGACGTCACTGCACCGCGGCTGCCCGGGCAGTCGGCAACCGGCAGCATCACACTGCGTGGCAAAGCCCTCATTACCCAGCAGGTGGCCCAAGCCGCGACCCTGGTGAGCGAAGGTCACGTCGTCACCGCCCTCGAGCTCTACGAGAAGGTGCTGTCGGAGAACCCGAAACAGCCCGAAGCGCTGGCAGAGGGTGGGTGGCTCGAGTGGCAGACCGGCTCCCAGACGCACGACGCAGCGCTCGAGTCGGCGGGACAGGCCATGGTCACACGGGCGACGGTTGTCGACCCAGGCTTCTATGCCGGGCATCTGTACCTCGGGACGATCGAGCTCTTGGGCGCAGACGACCCGTCTGCGGCAGTGCACGAGTACCAAGCGCTCCTCTCGGAGCACCCCCCCGCGGCGTCGCTAGCGAGCGCTGCGGGTGACATCCGCCAGGCGTTCACCGATGCGGGTTTGCCGGTGCCCGCCGGCGTGCCTGAGCCCAAGGGCGGCAGCTAGCGGCCGTGCCGATATGTAAACGCCGGTCGAAAACAGCCGCACCTGCCCCTTGGGTTTGGTTGGTCGAAAACAGCCGCACCTGAGGATCCCCCGCTCTGCCTGACTGGCCCTTGAAGCTTCCTTCGAGGAGGCCGTGAGGGCGTCCAGTTGGGGGGAAAGGGTGTGGACCGACATGGAGCAGTGGCCGAGATCCGTCGCAAGGTTCTCTTGGAGAAGGCTTCGGAGCGCTCGATCATGCGGGACGACCGGATCGGCCACGAGGCGCTGGACAAGATCCTGGCCAGCCCAGAACCGCTCGGCTATCGCCCGAGCGAGCCCCGGGCGAAGCCCGTCCTCGGGCGCTTCTTCCCGGTCATCGACGAGATCTTGGAAGCCGGCAAGTCAGCCCCTCCCACGCAGAGCCACACCGCCCGGCGGATCTTCGAGCGCCTGCGCGGCGAGCACGGCTACACCGGCGGCATCACGCTCGTGAAGGGGGCCGTGGCCGCAGCCAAGCGGGTATGAGTCCCCTCACGTGGTGGGAATTCGGGGCAGGTCCACCACCAGGTGAGCCATCGGCGTGATGCTCGGTGTGTACATCACAAGTGCACAGCGAGGAGGTCACACCGATGGCTCTATCCGATT
>JAJYZN010000214.1 GCA_021799915.1 Actinomycetes bacterium | reverse complement strand
GGGCGCATCGTTGCGGAAACAGAGATGCCGCAACGGACGCTCAACGATCTGCCGGCAGATGCACCCGAGGCTCGGTACACCTCATTCGGTAACTGTGAGGCCGCGAAGAGCTCGGTAGCGCTTGACGAGAGAGATGGTCGACTGGTCCAACGTGGACGACGAACCGCTGCCTGGCGCTTTTCCGAGCATCGGCGCCAGCGACTTGACCATGGTCTTGCCCAACTCCACTCCCCACTGGTCGAAGGAGTCGATACCCCAGATCACTCCTTGGGTGAAGACGACATGTTCGTAGAAGGCCACCAACTGGCCGAGCACCGACGGGGTCAGTCGTTCGGCCAAGATCGTCGACGACGGCCGATTGCCAGGCATCACCTTGTGAGGCACGAGATCCCGCGGCGTGCCGTCGCCGGCGACCTCTTCGGCAGTCCGGCCGAACGCGAGAGCTGCGCTCTGCGCGAGGCAATTCGCCATGAGGAGGTCCTGCTGATCCCCGGCCTCGTGGGTCGAGTCGGCAAACGCGATGAAATCGGCTGGGACGAGACGAGTGCCTTGATGAAGGAGCTGATAAAACGCGTGCTGGCCATTGGTCCCGGGCTCTCCCCAGTAGACCTCTCCGGTATCGCATCCCACATCCGAACCATCACGATGGACCGATTTGCCGTTGGACTCCATGGTGAGCTGTTGGAGGTACGCGGGAAGCCTGGCAAGGCGCTGGCTGTACGGCAGGACGGCGTGGGATTGCGCTCCAAGGAAATTCGAGCACCATACGTTGAGGACCCCCTGAATGACCGGCAGGTTCTCGTCGAGAGGAGCGGTTCGGAAGTGCTCGTCCATAGCGTGGAAGCCACCGAGCATCTCAAGGAAAGCTCGGGAGCCGATCGCGGTCATCAAGGAGAAACCGATGGCGGAGTCATAGGAGTAGCGTCCCCCAACCCAGTCCCAGAATTCGAGCATGTTGGACGGGTCGATCCCGAATGCACGCACGGCATCGCGATTCGTCGACACCGCGACAAAGTGCCTGGAGACCGCTTCGTCTCCTGAGCCGAGGCCATCGAGAAGCCACTGACGAGCGACGCGAGCGTTGGTCAACGTCTCGAGGGTCGTGAAGGTCTTGGAGCTCACTACGAACAGGGTCTCCGCGGGATTCAGGTCGCGTACCTGGTTCCAAAGATCCACCGGGTCGATGTTTGAGACAAACCGGCACTCGATCCGTTCGGTGCCGTAGTCTCGCAACGCCTGGTAGGCCATGGCAGGACCGAGATCGGACCCTCCGATGCCGATGTTGACGATGTTGTGAATTGGCCGGCCGGTCGCGCCTCGCCACTTCCCTTCGCGGATCTCTTCGGAAAGCTTGGCCATCTGGTCGAGCACCCGATGGACGTCACTCACCACGTCCTGGCCGTCGACGACGAGGTGAGCACTCTCGGGCATGCGAAGCGCGACGTGCAGCACTGCTCGGTCCTCCGTGGTATTGATGTGACGGCCGGCAAACATCTCGTCTCGCCGCTCGGCGACACCGGCTCGGCGAGCCAACGCCAGCAACGAGTAAAAGACGTCGGCATCGATCCGATGCTTCGAGAAGTCGAAAAAGAGCCCGTTCGTCTCGGCACTGAAGCGAGCAGCACGGCCAGGATCTTTGGCGAACAGATCACGAAGATGGACTGTCCCGAGCCGCTTTCGATGCTCGCCAAGGGCTATCCACTCGTCGCTGCGAGTAATCTCCAGGGAAGTCGTACCACGGCTGGCGTTCAATGCCTACCTCCTCGTCGCTTGTTCAGCGTAGGGCGAGCTGTCCGGGGACAAGTGGAGATGGCAGGGCTGACTCCCCCATGAGATGCCGGTCGATTGCGGAAGCCGCGGAGCGCCCTTCGGCGATTGCCCAGACGATCAGGCTCTGGCCACGTGCCATGTCACCGCACGCGAACACCCCCGGAACGTTCGTCTGCCAGTCCTGGTCCACGGCGACACCACCTCGAGAGTCCAATGACAAGTCCAGTTCGGCGATGACACCGTGCTTCTCTGGTCCAGAGAACCCCAATGCCAGGAGCACGAGCTCACATGGCATCGAGAACTCGCTCCCGAGGACAGGCGTGAACACCGGCCTGCCGTCCTGCGTGGTCATCTCGACCTGGTGGCCGTTCAAAGCCCGAACTGCGCCGTGCCCGTCGTCTTCGAACCCAGTGGTGGTCACCGAGTACAGGCGCGCCCCGCCTTCTTCATGCGCTGCAGACGTCCGCAGGATGATCGGCCAGAGGGGCCACGGATGCTCGGGGGAGCGAGACCCTGGAGGCTCGGGCATGATCTCGAGCTGGTGCACCGACGCGGCCTTCTGGCGGTGAGCAGTCCCGAGGCAGTCGGCACCGGTGTCGCCGCCGCCGATGATGACCACCCGCTTGCCTGCAGCGGTGATCGGTGACGTGGAGAGCACACCCTCCTGCACCAAGTTGGAAGGCTTCAGGTACTCGAGCGCGAAGGACACCCCTCGGAGTGTCCTGCCTGGTACGTCGAGATCACGAGGAAGCGTTGCGCCGGCAGCGAGAAGAACCGAGTCGAATTCGTCTACTAAGCGTGCTGCGGACACGGCCGAGACATCGGGG
>JAJYZN010000067.1 GCA_021799915.1 Actinomycetes bacterium | reverse complement strand
GGCCCACAACCCCCTCGCACGGACTTCGTCCTGGAGCGGAGCGATGACCTTGAGCACCTGGTCGTACGTCAGGTCGAGGGTCTCGAGCGGGAACACCTCGTCACGCACGAAACCTCTCATCCACTCCAGTTCCACCTCGAACTCGGGTTCGGTGGAGAAATCCCAGGCCATGATCTTCCCTTCTCTCTCGAATCAGTGCTCAACGCCGGGGTTGGCGCCGTTCCCTCCTCTTCCCACTACCGTAGGCCCGTGCCCGACGCGCAGGAGAACCCGACCGAACGCCACCCGATCGCCCTCCGCTCCGGACCGGCGACGCGGCCCACGACGTCCGACGTCCCACTCGGGCCGCTGAACGCCGCCCAGCGAGCCGTCCTCGCGGCGGCCGAGACGGCGTTGCTCGACGAGAGACGACTGCTCGGTTCAGGGGAGCTGCACGCACTGGCCGCGCTCCCTGACGGTGCGGTCTCGAGCCTGGCCGCGCTGGCCCACCAGGTACGCCTCTCGTGGTGCGGCCCGTCCGTCGAGATCGAGGGGATCCTGTCGGCCAAGACCGGTGGGTGTCCCGAGGACTGTCACTTCTGCTCGCAGTCGGCTCGCTTCGGCAGCAGCGTCAAGGCCACGCCGTTCCTCGACACCACAGAGGTCCTCAAGGCCGCCAGGGAGACGGCTTCACTCGGTGCCTCCGAGTTCTGCATCGTCTTGGCCGTACGGGGGCCTGATGACCGTCTCCTGGCGAGGATTCTCGAACTGGTGCCGCTGGTGCAGCGTGAGACCGGCTTGAACGTGGCGGTGAGCGCCGGCATCCTGAACAACGACCAGGCCCGCGAGCTGGCCCAAAGTGGGGTCCACCGCTACAACCACAATCTCGAGACGGCGCGGTCGTTCTTCCCTTCCGTCGTCACCACGCACCGCTGGGAGGAGCGGGTGGAGACGTGCCGCCTGGTACGCCGTCACGGAATGGAGCTCTGCTGTGGAGCACTGCTGGGGATGGGAGAGTCCGACGCTCAGAGGGTCGAGCTGCTGGTGGAGCTCCAAGAGGTCGACCCCACCGAAGTGCCGGTGAACTTCTTGAACCCGCGACCGGGGACGCCCCTCGGAGACCGCCCGGTAGTCGCCGCCTGGGAAGCCCTCCGCTGGATCGCCCTGTTCCGTCTGGCCCTCCCCGGAGTCATCCTCCGCTACGCCGGGGGCCGGGAGGTGACGTTGCGAGACCTCCAGGCCATGGGTATGGCGGCAGGGATGAACGCGCTGATCGTCGGGAACTACCTCACCACCCTCGGCCGGTCGGCTTCCGACGACCTCCGGATGCTCGAGGACCTTCGCATGCCGGTCTCGGCGCTGACGGGAACCCTCTGATCTGGTGATGGTCGACGGGGCCGGTGAACGGTTCTGCGCCGGCTGCGGTCAGCCTCGGGAGGACTGCTCAGGCTGCCTCCGCGACCTGGATCCCCCCCGTTACTGCCGGCGGTGCGGCCAGTGGATGGCGGTGGTGGTCACTCCGGCGGGGTGGTCGGCCCGGTGCCGGAGCCACGGAGACGTGAGTGGGCCGGCCGGGCCAGATCAGGCTGCTTCGACGAATTCGTAACGATTCCGGCCCTTCGTCTTGGCCCGGTACATGGCCAGGTCGGCCCGGCGCAGGATCTCCTCGGGACCCAGCCCGGAGTCGCCCAGGGCGATGCCTACGCTGGCCGATACGGCGACGGTCACGTCGTCCCCCAGCTCGATGGGTCGCTGACAGGCTTCGATCACCCTCCGGGAGACCGAAGCCGCCCGCTCGGTCGAAGCCCCCTTCGGGTCGGCGGCGTCGGACGTCTCCAGCACGATGCAGAACTCGTCACCGCCGATCCTGGCCAAGAGGTCTTCGGGACGGACGCAACGGCGAAGCCTGTCCACCACGGCCAGCAGCAGACGATCGCCGGCATCGTGACCGAACTCGTCGTTCACCTCTTTGAAATGGTCCAGGTCCAAGAAGAGGACGGCCAGAGCATCCGGCGTTCGCCTCGACCGGCCCACTGCCCTTTCCAGGTGCTCCATCAGATGGGTCCGGTTCGCCAGGCCGGTCAGGGGATCGTGGGTCGCCTGCTCGACCAGGTCGAGCTCACGCTCTTTGCGTTCGGTGATGTCCCGGCCGTTCACGACCACCCCCAGAATGCCGGGCGTGTGCAGCTGGTTCGTCGCGATGTACTCCATCCAGTGCCATCGACCGTCGACGAAGCGCACCCGCATCTGCCCGCTGGCGGTCGAACCATCCGATTCGAGCATGGTGGAGAACGCGTCCATGGACTCTTCGAGATCCTCGGGATGCACAGCCTCGGCCACCGTGCGCCCGACGGCGAGCCCACCACCGGGCCGATCGCCAGCCATGATGACCCGGGCCGACGGACTGGCGTACGTCACACGGCCCTCGCCGTCCACGACGACGATCAGGTCACTCGAATGCTGCACCAGGGCGGCGAATCGGGCCTGCTGGGCTTCGAGTGCCCGCTGGGCCTCCTCCCGGCGGATGGTGGCTGTGCGCATGTAGAGCCCCATGGCCACCAGCCCGGCAGCCGCCAACGTGGCCAGTCCGTACACCTCGGGGGGGTGGACCTCGGAAGGGACCGCCCCCAGCGCGATGCCCACCGTACCGGCCGCGATCGCTCCGAGAGCCCAGACGATGGACCAGAGCCCGGCGTTCCCACCGAAGCTCGTGAGCGTGTCGCCGATGGTGTAGAAGAGCCCGATGGTCAGCATCGGCCCCCAGCCAGTGAGGTAGATGCAGAACGCGACCACGGCGGTCTTGGCGCCGATCCGGGCGTGGAATTTCCACGCCGGACAGCCACTCTGCCAGACGTCGGTGGCGAAGCTGATCACGGCCGCGCCGACCACGGCTACCGCGACGAGCCACAGCGGCTGGCGGGTGGCCCACCCCAGGCGGCCGATCTCCCAGATCAGCCCCGAGGCCACGACGACGGCGACGATGCCGAACGGGGCGTCCCGGCGCCACCGGCGTGCCACCAGGCTCTTGAGTGACTGGGCCTCCTCGGCTCCTGCCTCCGTCATGCCCGCCGACGTTCCCCCCCGCGCCAAGCCTCCGGCGCGACTTCAAGGTTACGCCGAATCCCGAGCTGTCGCATGGACGGCACCCATGGCGTGCGGATCCGATCAGCCAACGGTGATCTCGAGCGCCGATTCGAAGTGGTGGTACGGAGCGCCGGGGAGGAAGTCCACCGGCACCTCGTCTTCTCCGCCGTAACGAGCTACGTCGAACACGTTGGACGAAATGATGCCTTCTTCCTGGGCTACGCCGCACAGGGTGATCTCAGCCGCTCCCTCGAATGACCGGAGCGGCGTCGCCTCCCCTGATCGGAGCGATTCGTACCGGTCGAGGGACACCCTCCCCACGAGGCAGTACTCGCACTCCCCGTCCACAGCCCCGATCCGACGCCCCACCATCACATGGTGAGCTCCGTCGTCGATGAAGTAGACCGTCTCGTCTCCCGAGCCAACGGCGTCGCGTATCCGCTGGTGTCGTTCGTGGGACGCGAGCAGGTGCCATTGGATGTGACGGCGGTCCT
The DNA here is from genome assembly GCA_021799915.1 of Actinomycetes bacterium. Next base: position 9,313 of record JAJYZN010000067.1, on the reverse strand, counting down.
TCATGGCCCACAGAGGAGACGGCGGGACCACCCCGTCGGACTCGTCTTCGAGGGACGTGGACTGGTCCGCTCCGACAATCGGGTCAGGCCCGCCCCGTACTTCGGGCCCCGAGACGATGTCACCGGGATGCAGATCGGCTCCCGACCCGGCCGGCACCTCCGTGCCCCAATGGCCGTCCTCCTTCCTGGGCTTCTCGCCGCCCAGCTCGTCCGACCCGCTGGTGGACGTTGCCCCGGTGTCGTCGTCGCTCACGTTCGCCTCCTCCGCTCCCGACCGGTACCGGTCGGCTGGTGGGCACAACTGTAGAGGCCAGCTACGGTGGTGTTATGAGGGCCGAGAGGACCGACGGCTGGGCATCCTCCATCCCACCGGGCCCGACGCCCAGTTCGTCGATCGTGGGGTCCTGTGCCTGACCGGGTCGATCTGCCGGCCGAGAGACCAGCCCCCTCCGAGATCACCCTTCGAAACGGTCGCGTGGTCCAGCTCGAACCGATCGAAGCAGGAGACGGCGCCGCCGTAGAGGCATTCTGGCGTCGGCTGGACGCCGACGAACGCCGGCGTTTCTTGGATCTGGCCCACCTCCCGACCGACCGGCCCGGAGCCCTCGCCACACCACGTCCGGGCCAGTGCGCCGGCGTCCTGGCCCTGGTGCCCGACGGTGGTGGACCCCGCGTCGCCGGTCTCGCCCGCTACGAACGAGCCCCGGGAGATCCCTCCGGCGCCGGGGGCTCCGCCCAGTTCTTGGTGTTCGTCGACCCGGCCTGGCGCCGGTGCGGACTTGGCACTGCTCTCGTCCGCCACCTGGCCGAGATGGCCCACCATTCCGGCATCCGGCGCCTGCGCAGTGACGTGCCGGCCGACGACGAGGCGCTGCCGAAGCTGATCGAGGACCTCGGGCTGGAGTACGAGGCGCAGGAGACCGGCCCGTGGATCCACGCCAGCTTCATGGTGCACGAGACGGATGCCTACCTGGACGCCATCCTGGCCGACCAACGAGCCGGCGCCCGGACGGCCCTCGAACCGTTCTTCCGTCCAGAGAGCATCGCCCTGGTAGGTGCGAGCGACGATCCGACGAGCATCGGACGGCTGCTGCTGGTCAATATTGCCTCGAGCGGTTTCACGGGGGCGCTGTACCCCGTGAACCCCCGCCACGACGTCATCGGGGGACTCGAAGCCTTCCCCGATCTGCGCTCGTGCCCGACCCCCCCGGACTTGGCCGTCGTAGCCGTTCCGGCGCCGGCTGTCGCTCACGTCGTCGACGAGGCCGCGGCTTGCGGTGTGAATGCGCTGTGCGTCATATCGGCGGGCTACGCCGAGGTCGGATCCGACGGGAAGGCGCTCCAAGACGATCTCGTCCGGCGAGCCCGGCAGGGTGGGGTGCGCCTCATCGGACCCAACTGCATGGGGCTGGCCAACGGTGGACCCGAGCCACGTTTCAACGCCACGTTCAGCCCCACCTTCCCCCAAGCAGGACGGCTGGCATTCATCTCCCAGTCCGGGGGTCTGGGGCTCGCCGCCCTGGCCCTTCTCACCGGTCCCGAAGTGGGGATGAGCGGCTTCGTGTCGGTCGGGAACACGGCTGATCTCGGACCCAACGACCTCCTCTTGTACTTCGACGACGACCCGGCCACCGACTTGGTGCTGGCCTACCTCGAATCCGTCCCCGCCCCCCGTCAATTCGCCAGGGTTGCCCGCTGTGTCTCGCGCCGCACGCCGATCGTGGTCATCAAGTCAGGTCGCACCCAGGCCGGTCGGCGGGCGGCCTCTTCGCACACCGCGGCCTTGGCCGCCGGCGACGCCGCTGTCGACGCCCTCTTCCAGCAGGCCGGCGTGATACGGGCCGACACGCTGCAGGAGATGTTCGACGTGGGATCGCTGCTGTCGACCGGATCCGTCCTTCCTGGCCGGAGGGTCGCCGTGCTGACCAACGGCGGAGGCCCGGGCATCTTGGTGGCCGACGCCTGCGAGGCGTCCGGCCTCTTGGTCCCGGCGCTCTCCGAGGCGACCCGGGCTGCATTGCGTTCATGGCTCCCGGCTGAAGCAGCGGTCGGCAATCCGGTGGACATGGTCTCGACGGCGTCAGCCCAGGACTACGGCCGCGCCCTTCGGGAACTGGGAACTGCCCACGAGGTCGACGCCGTCATCGCGGTATTCATCCCTCCCTTCCTCACTCGAGCCGAGGACGTCGCCGCAGAGATCGCCGATGCCGGCCGTGAACTGGCTCCCGCGACCTTGGTCGCCGCGGTGTTCATGACAGGGGATGCACCACCGCCGGTCCTGGCAAAGTCCGGCATTCCCTCCTTCACCTATCCCGAACAGGCGGCGGCGGCAGTCGGTCGGGTTGCCCGATGGGTCGAATGGCGGGACCGACCTCCGGGCCGAGTGGTGGTCCCTTCTGATATCGACCAGTCCAGAGGGCGTTCGGTGGTCGATGCAGCCCTGGCCCTCACACCCGCCGGTGGCTGGGCCGACTCCAAGACCGCCGAGGAACTGCTCTCCGCCTACGGCATCCCGACCGTGCGAACCCGCCGTGTCCACACCCCAGAGGAGGCGGCCACGGCACAGGTCGAGCTGGGCGGTCCCGTGGTGGTGAAGATCGACGCTCCCATTCACAAGAGCGACGTCGGTGGCGTCGAAGTCGGACTGGACACGCCGGGCGCCGCCGCGGACGCCGTCCAGAAGATCCGTCGTGCTCTCACCGGATCCGGGATGGCCGACCGAGGCACCGAGCTATTGGTTCAAGAGCAGATCCTCGACGGGATCGAGATGATCGTGGGAGTGACCCACGATCCGGCGTTCGGTCCCTTGGTGCTCACGGGGTTGGGCGGTACCAGCGTGGAGATCCTCGGCGACGTCGCTCTCCGTCTCACCCCGCTGTCGGACAGGGACATCGACGAGATGCTGAGGTCTCTGCGGGCCTATCCCCTGCTCTCCGGCTACCGGAGCTCTCTGCCGATGGACGTGCCGGCGCTGACCGAAATTCTCCACCGCATCAGTGCCCTGGTGGAGGACATCCCCGAGGTGGCCGAGCTCGACTTGAACCCGGTGTTCGTCCGGCACCACGGCGCCGTGGTGGCCGACATCCGCTTGCGCCTGGCCAGACCCTGAAGCGTCCGACCGGGGGCGGTGGGACGCGTAGTCCACCTCCCGACTACGAGGTCACGGCGGCCACGAGCCGGTGCTCTTCCCCCGGAACCGCCAGGACGTGGGCTCCGTCACGCTCCTGGAGCCATCGGCGGTTGGCCCGGTGGAGCCGGCTGGCCGGGTCGAAGCGGTTCAGGACCACCATCACCGAGCTCGCCCAGAGCGGCCGGGGTCCTGGCGACGAGCCCGCTCCCGATGAGGCCGGGGAGAGCGCATCCAAGCACAGTCGCACGCTGTGGATCGTCCCCAGCCCGGCGTCCGCCACCAGGACCACGGCATCAGGAGCGAGGAGCTCGAGAAGGCTGATGCAGTCACCGTCGTCGGCCAGGGGCGAGCGCACCCCGCCGGCAGTCTCGACCAGGCCCACCGACGCCCGGCCCGGATCGGCGCCACCTGGGTCGGACGCGGGGGATGAGGTGGGCCACGAGAGCTCGTCGAAGAGGTCGGTCACGGTGAAGGATGGAAGGCCCAGCGCGGCGGCGGCCATCGGCGGCGCCATGGCCACCGGGTACCACCGGTGGACGGGGCAGACGGCCGAGGGGACCTCCCCGGTGGCCTCGGCCAGCACGGCCGCGTCGGTCGAAGCCGGGTCGTCGGACGCGTCGAACGACTGGGCCGGCTTGCGGGCCCAGACCTGGTGGCCGGCGTCGGCGAGGGCGCCCACGAGCCGAGCCGTGACCCAGGTCTTGCCCACCTCGGTGCCCGTGCCCACGACCGCCACCAGCCGATCCGGACGGCCGCGCACTCAGGTCCTCCCCGGCCGGGGAAGCCCACCCAGCGCCCGGACCAGCGCCTCCACCTGCTGGGCAGTGTGGGCCGCCGACAGGGTCACCCGCAGGCGGCTCGTACCAGGGGGGACGGTTGGCGGCCGGATGGCCGGGACCCACAACCCACGCTCGAGAAGCATCGACGACGCCGCCACCGCCGAAGCCTCGCTCCCCACGATCACCGGAACGATCGGGCTCTGGTGGCCCGGAGCAACCCTCTCTACGTACCCCTCCAGCCGGCTGCGGAGCACACGACCTTCGGCACTGCGGAGCACGTCCAGGGCGGCCAGCGCCGCGGCGGCGTCGGCTGGGGAGGCGGCGGTGGTGAAGATGTACGGTCGGGCCAGGTTCACCACCAGGTCGACCACCATCTTGGGCCCGGCGACGTAACCGCCCAACGACCCCAGGGTCTTCGACAGCGTCCCTACCCGCACCACCGTCACCTCGTCGGTCACTTCCGGTCCCAGTTCGGGGCCGAGGACCGCGTGGGCCTCGTCCAGGACCAGTACGGTGCCGAATCGCCGGCAGACTTGGGCGATCTCGGCCAACGGCGCCACGTCGCCGTCCATCGAGAACACGGTGTCGGTGACCACGATCGCCGGGCTCGGATCTGCCGCCAGCAGCGCTTCGAGATGCTCGACGTCACAGTGCCGATACACCGAGACCCTGCCCCGCGCCAGTCTGCAACCGTCCACGATGGATGCGTGGTTGAGCTCGTCGGAGTAGATCGAGGTCCCCTCCGACCCCAATACCCCCAGGACCCCCAAGTTCGCGGCAAAGCCGGTCGGGAAGCAGATCGCGGCCTCGGCGTCCTTCCAGTCGGCCAGTGCCGTCTCCAGGTCACGGTGGACGGGTCGGGTTCCGGTGATGAGGCGCGATCCTCCGGCTCCCGATCCCCACCGCGCAATCGCCTCGGCGGCGGCCCGGGTCACCGAGGGGTGGACCGTGAGGCCCAGGTAGTCGTTCGACGCGAAGGACACCACCCTGCGGGCGTCAGACCCGAGGTCGCCTTCTGGGCCCCTGGCGTCGAACGTCACCGGGGAACGCCACCTGCCCTGGTCCACCACCGCAGCCAGGCGAGCGGAGATGCGATCCTCCCAGCTCGTGACCTCAGGCGACGCGGCCACCGGGCCGGTCACCCGGTCACCTCGTCGACGGCATCGCCCAGGACCTCGACGATCCGGTCGATCTCCCCGGCGGTCACGGTGAGCGGTGGCATGACCACGATGACATCTCCGAGCGGACGGAGGAGGACGCCACGCCGGACGGCCGCCGCCGAGACCCGCCGTCCCCAACGCGCCGAAGGGCCTGGGGACATCAGCTGCACTCCGGCCATGAGCCCGCGCAAGCGCACGGCGGCGACAGCGCGATGTGCGCCCAGCCGCTCATCCAGCCGGGCACTCAGCTGGGCCGAGCGGGCACGCACGTTGGCCAGCACATCCCACTCGGTGAAGAGGCGCAGGTGGCGAAGTGCCACCGCCGCGGCCAGGGCATTGCCGCCGTAGGAGTGGCCGTGGAAAAACGTCTCGGGGCCCAGGTCCTCGCCGAGGAATGCCCGGTAGACGTCGTCGGATGCCACCGTGACCGACATCGCCAGATAGCCCCCGGTGATCCCCTTGCCCAGGCAGAGCAGGTCCGGTTCGAGCCGGCACTGCTCCGACGCGAACAGGGTGCCGGTCCGACCGAACCCCGTCGCCACCTCGTCGCAGATGAGGAGGACCCCGGCCCGCCGACATGCCCGTCCGAGGGCAGCCACATCACCAGGTTCAGCGCACAGCATCCCCGAAGCCCCTTGGACCAGCGGCTCGATCACCACCGCCGCCAGCTGGTCGGCGGACGCCTCCACCGCCCGGCACGCCTTGGTTGACCACTCGGGGTCGGCATAGCCGGGAGCTCGCAGCACCGGGAAGCGCAACGGGTCGAACAGCGAGCTGGAGAACCCACCGTCGCCGAGCGAAAGCGACCCCACGGTGTCACCGTGGTAGGCGTCTCCGAGTGCCAGGAACCGGTTCCGCCTCACCACGCCGCGGTTCAGCCAGTACTGGAAGGCCATCTTGAGGGCCTGCTCGACGGCCACCGCGCCGTCGGAGGCGAAGAGGAAGTGAGCTCCCCGCACCGGCACCACCTGGCGAAGCTCTTCGGCCAGCTCGACGACGACCGCATTGCCGTTGCCCAGCATGGTGGAGTGGGCCACCCGCCCGATCTGGTCGATCAACGCCTCGTCGAGCTCGGGGACCCGGTGCCCCAACGTGTTGACCCACAGGGACGAAATGGCGTCGAGGTACCGCCGACCGTCGACGTCGATCAGCTCGCGACCCTCGGCCCGCTCGACGACCACCGGGGCGTTGTCGGGGTAGGCAGCCATCTGGGTGAACCCGTGCCAGACCACTTCGGCATCCCGGGCCACCCAAGTTGGTGATCGCTCCACCTCCCGACCGTCGGGCACGGCTATGCCGCTCGGTGCCTCCGTCGGTCTCCTCGTCGCTCGATCCACGGTCGTCGATTCTCAACCAGCTACCGGCGTTCGTCCACTGAACGCTGTCACCAGGCATGGGACCTGCGCGACAATGGGGACCGGCCGCCGGCGCCACCGGTGGGTCAGGCTGCCGGCGACGCCGGTGGTCCCCAGCATCTTGAGAACGGAGCCACCACCATGCAGCGGATCGGCGTAGTCGACACGATGTTCGCCCGCTACGACATGGGGAGCGAGGCGGTGGACCAGCTCGCTCACTGTCCCGGGCACAACCGGAGGTTCGAGGTCGTCCGCCGCACCGTCCCGGGCTTCAAGGACCTGGCCGTGGCGGCGAAGCGCCTCATCGAAGAGGAGAGCTGCAAGATCGTGGTGGCACTGGGAATGCCCGGGAAGGCGCCGATCGACAAGACGTGTGCCCACGAGGCCTCGTCGGGGATCATGATGGCCCAGCTCATGACGAGCACCCCGATCCTCGAGGTGTTCGTGCACGAGGACGAGGAGGACGATCCGGTCCGCCTGGCCGAGATCTGCCGGGACCGGGCCCGCAAGCACGCCCAGAACGCCTACTGGATGCTCTACGAGCCAGAGGAGCTCGCCGGGCGCGCCGGACAGGGTGTACGGCAGGGCTCAGCGGATGCCGGACCGCTCATCACCTCGTCTCGATGATCGGCTGAGCGTCGCCCACGCCGGGGCGCCCTTGTCAGGTCGCCCGCGTCGGGCAGGATCGGCGGCGGCGACGTCATGAGAGATCGGCGTCCCGGGGCAGCCCCAACACCTTCTCGGCCACGATGTTGCGCTGCACCTCCGACGTGCCGCCGCCGATCGTGAGGGCCGGAGAGAACAGGAACCCCCGGGACCAGGTCGCGCCGTCCCACGGCGTCGGGTGGTCGTTACGAACCTGGCCCCCGGCGGTCGCCTCGGCCGGGCTGTTCCCCCATCCCTCGGTGGGTCGGGAGTCCGGGAGGGTGGCGTACGGGCCGGCGAGATCCCGGGCCAGTTCCAACACGTGTCGTCCGTGGGCGTCAGCCAGCGCCTTGCGTACCGACGCCTCGGGCCCCGGGGTCCTGCCGGCGAGCGCCGCCGACACCGTTCGCAGTCGCAGGACCCGGAGGATCTCCCCTTCGGTCCAGACCCGGGCCAGTCGCTGGCGCAGGACCGGGCTCGGCGTGCCACCGGCCTGGCGGACGTCGTCGACGAGATCCGACGCGGTCGGCCCATTCCCCCACAGGGAGCCCTCGCCCGACAACGACACACGCTCGTTCCCCAGGGTCACCTTGGCCAGCTCCCACCCGCCGTTGACCTCTCCGACGAGGTGGTCACCGGGAATGCGCACTTCGTCGAAGAACACTTCGTTGAACGCGTGCTCCCCGGTCATGTCCACCAGCGGGCGGATCTCGATCCCCGGAGAGCTCATGGGGCACACGAAGTACGAGATGCCTCGGTGCTTGGTCGCTCCGGGGTGGGTCCGGGCCAGGAGAATGCCGAACTTGGCCATGTGGGCGAACGTGGTCCACACCTTCTGTCCACTCACCACCCACTCGTCGCCGTCGCGCACCGCCCGAGTCGTGAGCGACGCCAGGTCGCTGCCGGCGCCGGGCTCGCTGAAGAGCTGGCACCAGAACTCCTCCCCCGACAGGATCGGCAGAATCCAGCGCTGCTTCTGAGCCTCGGTGCCGGCATGGAGGATGGTGGGACCGGCCCAGCCGATCCCGATGGGGTTGACCGGCCGGCGGATACCGGCCCGGCGGAGCTCGTCGTCGATGACGAGCTGGTCGATCGGATCGGCGGCCAGCCCCCAGGGCGCCGGCCAGTGGGGTGCCACGTACCCGGCCTCGGCCAACTCGCGCCCGGTCGGCCGGGCGTGGTCGGCCACCCACTCCCGAAACCTCTGTCGCGCCGGATGGTCTTCGTCTGGAAGGGCGAGGTCCACCTGGGCAGCGTAGGCTTCACTCCCGAGTCGCATCGAACCGGGTGACCGGAGAACGACCGGCCGATGATCGGTCCGGGCGTGCCGAAGGTCCGACGATGCGGAGACGATCGAGACGAGGGTCCTGGACGGGAGGGTGAGGGTCGTGTCGAACTGGAACTACGCGGACGTCTGGGAGGAGGTCGCCGACCGGCTGCCCGAGGCCCCGGCGCTGGTCCAGGGGAACCGCCGGGTGACGTGGTCCTCCTTCGACCAGCGGGCCGACGGGGTCGCTCGCTGGCTGATGGACCTGGGTCCGGTCCAGCAGGACAAGGTCGCCATCTACCTCTACAACTCCCCTGAGTACCTGGAGGCGACCTTCGCTGCCACCAAGGTCGGCCTGGTCCCGGTGAACACGAACTACCGGTACGCCGACGACGAGCTGGTCTACCTCTGGGACAACGCGGACGCGGTGGCCGTCGTCTTCCACGGCGCCTTCGCCGGTCGCATCGAGCGTGTCCTCGAGCGGCTTCCCAAGGTGCGGGCATGGCTGTGGGTCGACGACGGCACCTCGGCGTGTCCTCCGTGGGCGGCCCGTTACGAGGACGCCGCGAAGTCCGCGGCTGGCCGAGTCCGTCCAGAAGCCGGCCCAGCACCGCCGCTCCGGTCGACACCGAGAGCGCGTGCCCGGAGGCACGCACCCGGGAGCCCGGCCGGAGCCCGGAGAGCGGGCCGAGCGGCATGAGCCGCGTTTCCCGATGGTGGAAGCCCACGACCTCCGCCGCCACATCGCCGTCCGGCCCCTCGATGTAGCAGAGCTCCCCCACACGCGCGCTCGGCCCCTCGGCATGCACCGTGAGGCCGACGAGCTCGGTCACCCGACCGATCGGAACCGCGGGCGGCGCCTTCCTAATCGCCTCGAGCCAGGTGCTGGTCGGCATGTAAGACCCCTTGGATGATGTGGAGGAGACTTTCGGTGACCCGGGCGTCGAGGCCGCCCTCGGACCCTTCGATGAGGAGGT
>JAJYZN010000066.1 GCA_021799915.1 Actinomycetes bacterium | reverse complement strand
CGGTCGCACAGCTGGTCGGCCTCTTCCATGTAGTGGGTGGTCAGCAAGATCGTCTGCCCTTCCCGGTTGAGCTTCCCCAAGATGTCCCACAGGGCCAGCCGGCTCTGGGGGTCGAGGCCGGCGGTGGGCTCGTCGAGGAAGAGGACGGCGGGCCGGTGAAAGATGGCCCGGGCGACCATGAGGCGCTGTGCCATCCCCCCCGACAGCGCGTAGACCGAAGCTTTCGCCCACTTCGTGAGCTGGAACTGTTCGAGCAGGCGGTCGGCCATTGCCCGAGAAGGCCGGGCACCGATGCCAAAGAGCCTCCCGTGGAAGTAGAGGTTCTCCCAGACGGTGAGCTGGCGATCGAGGGTGTTCTGCTGGCTCACGATGCCGAGGATCTGCTTGGCCAGCGTGGGATGGGCCACGACGTCGACACCTCCGACGAAGGCGTGGCCAGAGGTGGGGATCACCCGAGTAGTCAGCATCCCGGCCGTGGTCGTTTTGCCCGCGCCGTTGGGACCGAGCAGACCGAAGATCTCCCCGGACCCGACAGTGAGGTTGAGGCCGTCGACCGCCTTGAAGTCGGCACCGGCGTAGACCTTGGTGAGGTCGACCGTTCTGATCACGCCTTCGAGTGCAGAGTCGGGTGGTGACGAGAGGTCTTGAGCCAAGGTCATGGTCGCGTGGGAAGGGTGCTGAGATCACGAGCGGAGCGCCGCCCGTGGCGCCGACTCTAGCGGTTTGGCGGCCGGCCAGCCGGAGCCGCAGCCACCGTTAGGCTGGGGCGAGCCTTGATGGGCGCAAGACGGCCGCTGGCTTGAGATGGAAGGGACGCGGTGGGACTGTTCGCAACGAGAGCGGCGGGACGGAGCGGAGGCCGAGATGATGCTCCGGCGGGGCGTGGCGAGCCAGTGCGCGTGCCCGATCGCCACCTCGTCCTCGGGACGCCCCTGCGACCCCCATTCCCCTCGGGTCTCGAACAGGCGATGGTGGCAATGGGCTGCTTCTGGGGGGCGGAGCGTATCTTCTGGCAGCTCAAGGGCGTCTACAGCACCGCGGTGGGTTACTCCGGGGGTTCCACTCCCAATCCCACCTACGAGGAGGTGTGCTCAGGGCGTACCGGCCACGCCGAGACGGTGCTCTGCGTCTTCGATCCGCTCGTCGTCAGCTACGGAGACCTTCTTCGTCTGTTCTTCGAGGGCCACGATCCGACGCAAGGGATGCGCCAGGGCAACGACGTCGGGACGCAGTACCGCTCTGCGGTGTTCACCACCAATGAAGCGCAGTACCGCTTGGCGACCGATGCCGTGGTGCGCTACGGCGAGGCGCTGGCATCGGCGGGGCGGGGGAGCCCGGTGACCACCGAGGTGGCCCCTGCGGCCGATTTCTACTACGCCGAGGGCTACCACCAGCAGTACCTCGCTGCGAACCCGAATGGCTACTGCGGTCTCGGCGGCACCGGGGTCGCGTGCCCGATCATCCCCCCGGGCACGCGTTCGGGCGAAGATCAGGTCTGAGCAGCCCGTTCCGGCGAGCCCGGGACGGTACCGGCCTGGCGGCGGTGAGCAAACGCGAGGATCGACCCGCCGGCGAGGAACGCCAAGAGCGTTCCTGCCAGCAGTCCTCCCTGGGCGGCTGCGTAGAGCGTCGGATAGCCCGAAAATTCGGCAGCGGCGTACAGCAGGGGAACGGTGAACCCGATGCCGCACAGCGCAGCTGCACCGAGGACTTGGGCCCACGAGGTCCGACCAGGCAGGGTCGCCGCCTTGGCGCAGACGGCCACGAGCACGGCGAGGAAGATCCCAGCGGGCTTGCCCAGCAGGCGTGCAGCGAGGATGCCGATCACGACCGGACGCGCCCGAGGCGTGTCGAGGTGGTGAAGGTCCAAGACGAACCCGGCATTGGCGAGCACGAACACCGGCACCACCACCAGCGCCGAGACCATGGCGACGAAGGGTTCAATGCGTCTCCCCGGACCGCCCTTCCCCAAACCCGCCGGCTCACGCACTGATTGCGGCGCAGACGCCCCCTGGGCATGGGGCACCAGCATGCCGACGAAGGCTGCTGCGAGAGGAGGTTCGACGCCGGCCCAGGCGAACAGCGCGCACGAGACCCCTGCTGCCGCTGCGTACGGCCACCACGCCCGCACGGTACGGCGACGGAAGAGAGCAGTCGCCGCCAGGACAGCCGCCGCCGCGAGCAGCGCCCAGATATGGATCTCCCGGTGGGCGACGAACGCGAGGATCACAACCGAGGCCACGTCGTCCGCGACGGCAAGCGACACGACGAACGCCCGGAGCTCGGGGGGAACGCGATGGCCGAGGAGTGCCAGCGCAGCCATCGTGAACGCCACGTCGGTGGCCATCGGGATGCCCCAACCTCCTCGCGCCACCGGACCACCACCGGCGAGCACGGAGGTGCAGAAGTAGGTGAGAGCGGCACCGCCCATGCCGCCGAGGGCTGCCAGGACCGGAAGGATCGCCTGGCGGTGGGCGCTCAGGGCACCGTGCGCTCGCTCGCGTCCTACTTCGAGGCCTACGCCGAAGAAGAACACAGCCATGAGGCCGTTGTCGACCCATCCTCCGATCGAACCGAAGTCGGCATGGGGCAGCCCGGGAGAGGGGAGCGCAGTCGCCCAGAAGTGCTCGGCCGAGCTCTTGGCCAGGTTGCTCCAGCACATGGCGGCGGCGACGGCCGAAACGAGGAGGACCCCGGCGATGCCGGCCGGAACGCCAGGCGACGCGCTGCGGGTTCGAGGTGCTGTCGGAGAAGGACGGGTCGGCATGACAGGATCGAGGCCCGGAGGTCTCGCATCGCCGACCAGTCTTCCCGGCACGCCTGTTTTTTTGGCTCTTCGGACACGACGATAGCGGACCCGGATTCGCCGCCGCTGCCAGTATCCCCGAAGGAGCGCCAAGAAATAGTTTTGAGTCAATATAGTTCTGCTATAGTGGTTTTATGAACGGCGTCGGAAAAGCTCCCGCCGGGCTCGAGGAGCCCCCGACGCGCTCGGGTCGATCGGCGACAGCACCGCCTGCGAGACCTGCGGGTCGATCGACCCTCGACAACCAGGCCTCCGAGCTCTTGCTGTCGTTTGCCCGCCTGATGCGCAACAGCCGTCACGAAGAGGCGGCGCCCAGCCACATCAAGACGCTCCTGCGATCCGGAGAGCTGGCGCCCCGCCATCTCGGAGTGTTCGCCGTCATCGCACTGGACGGACCCTTGAGCGTCTCGGAGCTGGCGCGCCAAGAGGGGTTCGCATTGAGCACGGCCAGCCTTCTGGTCACCCAGCTCGCCGACGCAGGTCTGGTCGAACGACGAGAAGACCCTGGCGATCGGCGCCGGACGGTCGTCTCAGTCGCTCCGGCACACCGGCGTGAGAGCGAAGAAGTGCTCGCGTCGAAGCTGGCCCCACTACGCCGAGCACTCGAGCGAATGGGAAAGGAGCGAGCCGCCGCCCTCGTCCAGGGCCTGCGGTTCCTTGCCGAGGAAGTGGGCAGGACCTCGTCCGGCTCATCTGACGCTTCTGTCCCTGCCGCTGCCGCCTTCCCATCCGGTTCGGAGGGGGCGCCTCGGCGCCCGCAGGCGAGACCCAGAGCCGCTGCGGGGTTTGCCGAACGAGAACCCGTGAAACCGACAGTGAATCCGTCAAGAGAATGAGACAGGAGTGTGAGCGATGAGCGCGATCTTTGGCGCGTTGGGACGAGGCGTGGTCAAGCTGCGATGGATCATCCTCGCGGTGTGGATCGTCGGCACGATCTTGGCGGTGCACGCCTTTCCCTCGCTTGCGAGCCAGGTCAACGACAACAACAGCGCTTTTCTTCCTGCCTCGGCGCCGAGCAACCAAGCCGCTGTCTTGGCGAAGCCCCTGATCGGCTCGACGTCGCAGAGCCAGGTGCCGGTAGTGGCCGTCACCAGCGCACCGACCCTGACGTCCGCCGACGGGGCGGCAGTGAAAGAGCTCACGGTCGATCTGCGCCGGGTGCCGACGGTCAAGGCAGCGACGTTCCTCGGCGCTGCGCCGGATGGCCGCGCTGTCCAGATACTGGTGCTCTCCTCGGTGACGCCGTTCGACCAGACAGGGACCAAGAGGCTCGTCGACGATCTCCAGCAGGCGATCACGAGTGCAACGCTGCCCGCCAACCTCCAGGTGCACCTGTCCGGTGAAGTCGCGACGAACGTGGCGAACCAGAAGCAGTCGAACAAGCAGGGAAGCCAGATCCAGCTCTTCTCGATCCTGTTCATCCTGGTGTTGCTCTTCGCCATTTTCCGGTCGGCGCTGGCTCCGTTCATCACCCTTCTCGGACCCCTGTTCGCCCTGGGCCTTTCCGGGTCGATCATCGGCGAGCTCGGCGCGCATGGGCTGCAGATCTCGTTCTTCACGCAGATCCTCCTCATCGTGCTCTTGCTGGGTGCCGGGACCGACTACGGGCTCTTCCTCGTCTTTCGCGTGAGAGAGGAGCTTCTCGCCGGACGTTCGTCGCACGACGCCGTCGCGACGGCGATGGCCAGGGTCGGCGAGTCGATCACCGCGTCGGCGGCCACCGTGATCGTTGCGTTGCTGACCCTCCTGCTCGCCTCTTTCGGCATCTATCACGACCTCGGAGTTCCCTTGGCCATCGGGATCGCAGTGATGCTCTTGGCGGGCCTCACCCTCTTGCCGGCTCTCCTGGCGATCTTCGGGCGCGCGGCTTTCTGGCCGAGCAGCACGGCGCCTCGGAGGCATGGAGATGGGCTGTGGGGAAGGATTGCCGGGCGACTGGTCGAGCGACCGGCGACCACCCTGTGCCTCGGGATCATCGTCTTCGGTGCCCTCTCTGTGGCCACCTTCGGGTTCAAATCGGGAGGGTTTGGCGGACAGCTCACAGCACCGGCGGGGAGCGACGCCGCCAAGGGGAACGCCGCGGTCAGCGCGAACTTCCCCCAGGCGAGCGCCAATCCCACCAATGTCGTGATGAGGTTCCCCCAATCGGTCTGGACCGATCCGGGACCGCTCGCTGTGGCCACCGAGGGGTTGCGGCGGACCGGCAAATTCACGAGCATTGCCGGGCCGCTCGATCCCACCGGCAAACCGGTGACCGGGGCGGAGCTGGTCGCGCTGCACCGCGAGCTTGGGGTGCCGCCCCAGGAGCTCGTGCGCACGGCGCCGATACCGCCAGCCGGTTCGCCTGTGCCGGCCGCGCTCTACGACGCCTATGTCGCGTCAGCCCGCTACATCTCGGCTGCCGGGACGACGGTTCAGTGGGAAGTGGGACTGAAAGCCGGCGGTCCCCAGTCCAATGGCGCTCTCCAAGCGATACCCGGCATTCGACTTGCAGTTGCATCGGTCGCGCACCAAGCCGGTGCGAGGGCCAGCGGGGTCGCCGGCGAAGCACCGGCCCTCTATGACGTGAGCAACATCTCGGGCGGCGACCTCCGTCACATCATCCCTGTGGCGGTGTTGGCCATCGGCATCGTTCTGATCCTGGTCTTGCGCAGTCTGATCGCTCCCATCTACCTCATCATCAGCGTGGTGCTGTCCTACCTGGCGTCGCTCGGGCTGGCGGTCGTGTTCTTCATGAAGATCGGCCACCAAGGGGGCATCGTGTTCCTCTTACCCTTCCTCATGTTCATCTTCCTCCTGGCATTGGGAGAGGACTACAACATCCTCGTGATGACCCGGATCCGCGAGGAGGCTCATCATCGGCCGATCCGCCAGGCGGTGGTACGGGCCGTCGGGATGACCGGTCCGACGGTCACCTCCGCGGGACTGGTCCTGGCTGGGAGCTTCGCGGTCCTGGCGATCGTCGGCGGGTCTGGCGCGAGCGGGCCTGACATCCGAGAGATCGGCTTTGGGCTGGCGGTGGGCATCCTGCTCGACACGTTCTTCGTCCGCACCGTCCTTGTCCCATCCATGGTGGCGCTCCTGGGTCGGTGGAACTGGTGGCCGTCCTCTCTGGGTCGGCACGTCCCCGATGTCAACCCGTCTGGCGGCGGGGATGGCACCACGGGAGGTGACGGACCTCGTTCTGGCACCCTTGACTCCGCGGACGCTACGGCCACGCGACCCCCGCCGTCTTCCGACGCGCTCGGCGCGGTCTCGCCGATATCCTGAGCGCTGCCACGAGGCCCGTCGCACTGGCGCAAGTGCGAGGCAGGAGATCGATGGTGGGGGACGTGCCCGTCAGCGAAGCGCGGCGCGCAAGCGCTCCTGTGCGGCCAGGCTCGCGCCGAGATGATCGAGCCCGAGGAGCGCGGCACCGACCACCGGGGGTCCCGCGATCCGCCGGAGCACGGCGCGCGGCAGGCAAGCTCGGATGCCACCCAGCACTCGATCACTGAAGAGCGAGCTGTCAAACATGCCTCCGCCGACGACGACCTCTACCTCGGTGTCGCCCAAGAGCTCAGCATCGCCCAAGAGCTCAGCATCGCCCAAGAGCTCAGCATCGCCCAAGAGCTCAGCATCGCCCGAGAGCTCAGCATCGCCCAAGTGTGGAGGCGGCCTGTCGTTGTCCGGTCTTCTGCGACTGTCCTCGCTCGTGTCCCTGCCGAAGCGTCCGGCGGTCGCGGCGACCATGGCAACCACTTCGTTCACGAGCAGGTCCAGCGCCTCGTTCGAAGGTGCATCGGCGTCAGCGGCGGCGGCCACGACGACCTCTGCCAGTTCGGCCAGCTTCCCGAGCGGGAGCTCACCGGTGTACACGGCCTCGAGGACCGCTTCGGGGCTATGGCGGCCAAAGTGTGCAGCGACGCGCTCTCGCAGCAACGTCGCACAGCCCCGTCCGTCGCGGGCTCGAAGAGCGATCCCCAGCCCGCGTATCCCGAGCCAGATACCGCCCGGAGCGAAGTCTCCTGACAGCTCGCCGAGAGCCGGAAAGCGCACCGTCTCCCCCGAGGGCCCAAGGCCGACGCAGTTGAGCCCGGTGCCGCAGACGACCCCGATGCCCCATCCCGAACTGGCGCCGGAGCGAAGGACTGCGAACGTGTCGTTGAACAGAAGCTGCTCGGAAGCCCATCCCCGAGCAGCGATCGCGTTCTGCAACCTGGCTTCGTCCACTTCCAGGTCAAGGCCGGCCAGGCAGAACGTGCCGAGGGCGAAGAGCGGCCGGCCATCCCCCGACGCGGCACGGGTCGCGCTCGGCTGATCAGCCGAGTGGAGGACGGTTGCTGCGCCGGCCACGGCTTCTCGGATCGCGGCGTCGAGGTGGTCCATGGCGGCGTCCAGACCGATCGTCTGGTGGTTCGAGGCCGACCCGCGAGCACGGCCCACCAACGAGCCGTCCGCTGCGACCAGGGCCACGTCGGTCTTGCTGGCTCCGCCGTCGACCGCCAGGAGCAGGGGTGCTGGGCTCGTGATCTCCACGCGCGGAGATGTTACGTTGAAGGTGGTGGCTTCCCTGATAGCCGACGGCGGCGCTCTCCTTGGGGTGTTGTCGTGGGGGTGAAGGTGGCCGTGGTCGGCGGCGGGAGCACCTATACCCCCGAGCTCGTCGACGGTCTCTGCGATCATCAGGATCGACTGAAAGTCGACGAGCTGGTCCTCTTGGATCCTGACCGCGACCGGCTGGAGGCGGTCGGTGGCGTGTCCGAGCGGATCCTGCGCCGCAGGGGATGGGAAGGCCGCCTGCTCACCACTGCAGACCCAAATGCCGCGATCGAAGGAGCAGATTTCGTGGTCGTCCAGCTCCGGGTAGGCGGGCAGTCGGCCCGCCTTTCGGACGAGACGTTGCCGCTGGGACACGGATGCTTCGGCCAGGAGACGACCGGGCCCGGTGGTCTGGCCAAAGCACTGCGGACGGTGCCGCTCGTCCTCGAGCTTGCCGAGCTCACCGCGTCGCGAGCAGCTCGGGGGGCGTGGCTCGTGGATTTCACCAACCCGGTAGGGATCGTGACCCAGGCGCTGTCAGACGCCGGACATCGAGCTGTCGGGCTGTGCAACGTGGCGCGTTGGGTGCAGCGAAGGGTCGGCCATTATCTGGGTGGCATCGACCCCGACGCGATCGACCTCGAGCACGTCGGGCTCAACCATCTGACTTGGGTGCGCTCCGCGACGGTGGACGGACTCGACCGCTTGCCAGAGCTGATTGCGAGGTTCGGGCCGGAACTCGAGCTCGAGAGCGGTGTGCCGATCTCACTGATCGAGCTCCTCGGAGCACTGCCTTCGTACTACCTTCACTACTACTACGGACGGGACGCCGAGCTGCGCTCCCAGTTGGCCGACGGGTACCGACCGCGAGCAGCGGTCGTCGCAGACCTCGAAACCGAGCTGCTCGGCCAGTACAGGGACCCCGCACTCGATTCAAAGCCCGAAGCGCTGGCCTGGCGGGGCGGTGCGTACTACTCGGAGTCGGCTGTCCGCTTGATGGCATCGCTCCACGCTGGCACCGGCGATGTCCAGGTGGTCGACGTCCGCAACGACGGTGCCATTCCCGGCCTGCCCGACGATGCCGTTGTCGAGGTGCGGGCAGTGGTCGATGCCGAAGGTGCGCACCCTCTGCCCCAACGTCCGCTGCCTCCCGAGATGCTCGGCCTGGTCGAGCACGTGAAGGCCTACGAGCGCCTTGCCGTCGAAGCCGCGGCGAGCGGTAGCCGGGACGCCGTCGTGAAGGCGCTGGTGGCGAACCCCCTGGTGGGCCAGTACCCGGTGGCTGCGGAGCTGGCCGACGACCTCCTGCAGGCCAATCGGCAATTCCTGCCCCGGTTCGCCACGGGCTCCTGAGATCCCGCCGGTCGCACGCGCTCGGTGCGCTCAGCTCTCCTCGGGGATCTCCTCCCACCACTGGCACCACCACTGTGCGCCGACGAGGATCCGGAGCTTGGGGTGCCAGCAGTACGAGAGGTCGTTGTACGGCTCGAGGTAGTAGCGACAGTTGTCGCATCGCTCCTCTCCCGACGGATGGCCTCGCAGCACAGCGTTCTCCACCAGGTGCCGTAGTTCGATCGAGAGCTTCTCGTCGACCTCTTTGGGCTCTGGTTCAGGGATGACGTAGTCGGACATGGCCTGAACGTACCCGATCCGGGGACGTGCCAGCAGCGTGCCGGTGTCCTGTGGCAGAACAAGGAGGGTGACAATGCTCGTTGGCCCAGCGCGGCGGCAAGGTCGAACGGCCGTAAGCTGGGAGGGTGGGTCGACACCTCGCCGAAGCAGTCCCGACGCCTCGTGCTGTAAAGGTGGCGCCTTCCGTGCTGTCCGCAGACTTCGGCAACCTGGCGGCAGCCGTCGGCGAGGTGGCTTCGGTCGCCGACTGGCTCCACGTCGACGTCATGGACGGGCACTTCGTTCCCAACTTGACGATCGGACCACCGGTCGTGGCATCCCTTCGCCGGCACACCCCTTTGTACTTCGACTGCCACCTCATGATGACTGACCCAGGCTCGTTCCTGGAGGCATTCGCGGCCTCGGGTGCCGACGGGTGCACCGTCCACGTCGAGGTCGGCCGGACCGACGAGCTGGTCGACGAGATGCACCGGTTGGGCCTGCGGGCCGGTTTGGCCGCCAATCCCGAGACGCCTTTCGCCGCCCTCGAGCCGCACCTCCACCAAGTTGACCTGGTGCTCTGCATGACCGTTCACCCCGGGTTCGGAGGCCAGGAGCTCATCAGCGAGGTGCTGGACAAGGTGGCCCGAGTGCGCCGGAGCCTCGACGCCAGCGGCCGTTCTGATCAGGTGGACCTCGAGGTCGACGGCGGCATCGACGAGCACACGGCCGCCGCCGTCGCCGCCGCCGGTGCCAACGTCCTGGTCGCCGGCTCGGCCGTCTTCGGGAACGAGCAACCCCGCCGTGCCGTCGAGACCATCCGTCGGGCTGCGGGTGCAGGGGGTCGCGTGCTGGCGGCGCCCGAGCCGAGCGGCGGCTGAGGTCACCGGCCGGGCGGCGCAAGGGACAGTGGCTCGACAAAAAATGAAACATGTTCTAGTATTGGTGGAGAGAGGAGGATGCGGTGGAGCGATCCGACAGGGCGCTGATGACCCGGGCGATGGAGCTCGCCGACCTGGTGCGTGGGTCCACCGCTCCCAACCCTTGGGTCGGCGCGTTGGTGGTCACCGAGCAAGGAGAGGTCTACGAGGGGGCGACGGCGCCGCCTGGGGGACCTCACGCCGAAGCGGCGGCGCTCGAGAGTGCCGGCCCCCGAGCACGGGGCGCGACGCTCTACACGACCCTGGAACCCTGCGCCCACCAAGGCCGCACCCCGGCATGTGCGGACGCCATCATCGATGCGGGCGTGGCGAGGGTCGCGATCGGGGTTCTCGACCCGGATCCCCAAGTGAGCGGTCGGGGTGCCGCACGCCTCGCCGAGTCCGGCGTGGAGGTCTCGGTGGGAGAGTGCGGAGCGCAGATCGAGGAGCAGCTCGCGCCGTACCTCAAGCATCGCCGGACCGGACGCCCGTGGGTGGTGCTGAAGTTGGCGGCGACCTGTGACGGACGGACGGCCGCTCCCGACGGCTCGAGCCGTTGGATCACCGGCCCCGACGCCCGGTTGGATGCCCACCGGCTCCGGGCGAGGTCGGACGCGGTGCTCGTCGGGGCGGGAACGGTGCGCGCCGACGACCCCGAGCTGACGGCGCGGCTCGATCCGCCGCCGGCGCGCCAACCCCTTCGAGTCGTCCTCGGGCGAGCGCCGGACGGCGCTCGGGTCAGGCCGGCGTTGGAGCTGTCGGGTGATCTTGGGGCGGTGCTCGACGAGCTGGGCCGGCGGGGTGTGCTGCAGGTACTTGTCGAAGGTGGACCGCGGGTTGCCCATGATTTCCATGTCCAAGGCATGGTCGATCGTTACGTCATCTATCTCGCCCCGGCGCTCGCCGGCGGTGACGATGCGCACCCCATGATGACCGGACCGGGCGCGCCGACGATTGACAGGTTCTGGCGAGGAAAGCTCGTCGCGGTCGATCGCCTTGGCGACGACCTACGTCTCGAGCTGGCCGCCTGATGGGTTTCTCCCCGATCGAAGAGGCAATCGAGGCCATCGGGCGCGGGGGGATGGTCGTCGTCGTCGACGACGAGGACCGCGAGAACGAGGGCGATCTGGTCATGGCAGCCGAAGCGGCGACCCCCGAGAAGATCGCGTTCTTCCTGGCACACACGTCGGGGGTGATCTGCGTCCCTCTCATGCCCGAGCGGGCCGATCACCTCGATCTTCCCCTCATGGTGAGCGCCAACACCGAAGCCCAACGGACGGCGTTCACCGTCAGCGTGGATGCCCGTTCAGGTACCTCCACCGGCATCTCGGCTGCCGATCGTTCGGCCACCATCGCCGCGCTCATCGATCCGGCCACTCGTCCGACCGACTTGAACCGCCCGGGCCATATCTTTCCGTTGCGGTACCGGCCTGGGGGAGTTCTCAAGCGAGCCGGCCACACCGAAGCCACCGTCGACCTGGCCCGGGCGGCGGGAATGGCGCCGGCAGGGGTTCTGTGTGAGATCGTCACCGAGGACAAATCGGCGATGGCCCGGCTGCCCGAGCTCGAGAGGTTTGCCCGGCGCCACGAATTGCCGCTCATCTCGATCGCCGACCTCATCCGCTACCGGCGCAGGAACGAAAAGCTGGTCCGCCGGGTCTCCGAGGCCAGGATCCCCACCGCGACGGGGGCTTTCACCGCGTACGTGTACGAATCCGTGCTTGACGGCGAGCAGCACCTCGCGCTCGTCATGGGTGAGGTGGCGGGGCGAAGCGACGTGCTGGTGCGGGTCCACTCCGAATGCCTGACCGGTGACGTTTTCGGATCGCTGCGCTGCGACTGCGGTCCGCAGCTCCGAGCAGCGGTCGAGCGAATCGAGCAGGAAGGTACGGGGGTCGTCGTCTATCTCCGAGGGCACGAGGGTCGCGGCATCGGTCTCGGGCACAAGATCCGCGCCTACCAACTGCAAGAACGCGGGCACGACACGGTGGACGCCAACTTGGCGCAGGGGCTCCCGGTCGACAGCCGCGAGTACGGCATCGGTGCACAGATGCTCGTGGACCTGGGAGTGACCACCATGAGGCTCATGACCAACAACCCGATGAAGTACGGAGGTCTGGAAGGGTTCGGGCTCGACATCGTCGAACGGGTCGCGCTGGAACCATCGCCGAACCCCGAGAACATCGAGTACCTGCGCACCAAGCGCGAGCGCATGGGCCACATCCTCGAGGGCCTCGATGACGTCCTCTGACGACACTGCCCTTCCGAAAGACCTGATCAGCGAGTTGGATGGGATGGTGGGCGCTGTCTTGGAGGGCGGTGCCGAGGGGTCCGGCGTCCGCGTCGGAGTGGCCTGTGCCAAGTTCAACGGCAAGATCACTTCGCGCCTGTTGCAAGGTGTGCTCGAAGGGCTCGACGCGTGCCGGGTCGATCGCGACGACGTGCGGGTGGCCTGGGTGCCCGGAGCTTTCGAGCTGCCGCTGGCGGCCCGCTCCTTCGCTTCGTCCGGCGCCGTCGATGCCGTGGTCTGCATCGGTGCGGTGATCCGCGGAGAGACCGGGCACTACGATTTTGTCGCCGGTGAGTGCGCTGCTGGGCTACAGCGGGTCCAGCTCGATTGGGGGATCCCGGTGGTGTTCGGCGTCCTCACCACCGATACGGTGGAGCAGGCATTCAGGCGCTCGGAGCCGGGGACATCCAACAAAGGCCGGGAGGCGGCATGCACCGCGATCGAGATGCACAGCCTGCTCGCGGCCCTGCGCGCTCCAGGTTTGCCGGCCTGAGCCAGGTGTCTGGGATGATCTGAGGATGCTTCGCCTCGTCCTGCCGAAGGGCTCGTTGGAACGGGCCACCCTCGACCTGTTCGCAGCCGCGGACCTCACGCTTTCGCGCTCTTCGGACGTCGAGTACCGAGGCACGATCGCTGACGATCGGATCAGTGAAGTCAGGATCCTGCGCCCACAGGAGATCCCGGTCTACGTGGCCGACGGGATGTTCGACCTCGGGATCACGGGTCGGGACTGGATCGAGGAGCGGGGAGCCAACGTCGTGTCCCTG
>JAJYZN010000065.1:1721-13267 GCA_021799915.1 Actinomycetes bacterium | reverse complement strand
AGTGGCCGGTGGGCCCGGCACCGGCTCCCGGCCTGCCCTCCGGGTCCCTACGAGGCCGACGGCTGCCGGGTGACCAAAACGAGATCCTCGGGCACGTCCACGTCGAGACGCAGCGGGGAGTCGAGCTCGACGCGGCAGGGGAGCCCCAGGCGCCCGCACTCCGCTCGGTGACGCTGGAACGAGCCCGGACCGTACGAGAACCGGAACCCGGTCCCGGTCGGGAGGCGGATCACGTTCGTGCCGTCGCCACGACGGTCGGGCACCAGGGTCACGCCGTCGAAGTCGGCGAGCGTGCCGAGACCGGTGGCGTCGGGCAGGTCCCCATGGGCGACGACGACCACTTCGACACCGAGGGTCATGAGGCGGGCAATCCCCTCCTCGACGGCACCGTTCAGCCCGCGTCCGGGCTCCCACACCACCAACGCACCATGCTCCCGGGCCCAGGTGGCGACCACGGGGTCGTCGCAGACGACGGCCGCCGGGAGCGGATGCGCCGCGGCGAGCACCCCTTCGGCCATACGCCGGACCAGGGCCTCACGATCGTCGTCCCCCAAGACCGAGCCAAGCCGGCGCTTGGCCTGGTCGAAGGACTTGACGGGCACCAGCACGACCTGACTCCCGAGCTTCGACCCGCCATCCAGAAGATCCGTCGCCGGCAGTCCCACCGAGGACCCGGCCGGCATTCCGATGCTCACTGCCCCAGTGTAGGGACACCGTCCTGGCGTCGTCCGGCGCTCGGGCTGCCCGGCACCGTAGGCTCGACACCATGCAATCGGTTGCGGCGGTGGTGGGCGCTGGCTCGTGGGGGACCACCGTGGCGTCACTCGTGGCCAACAAGCAGCCGGTGAGGCTGTGGGCCCGATCGCCCGATCTGGCCGAGGAGATCGCCCGCACCGGCGAGAACTCCCGATACCTCCCCGGTATCACGCTCCCGCCGGCGCTGGTCGCCACGGCAAGGCTGGAAGAAGCGGTGGCCGGGGCCGACGTGATCCTCATGGGCGTGCCTTCCCACGGGTTTCGCACCGTGCTCGAGGCCATGAGACCGTCCCTCCGACCCGACGCGGTGATCGTGAGCATGGCCAAGGGGATCGAGCGGGGAACGAACCTCCGTATGTCCGAAGTCGTCCGTGAAGTGCTACCGGGCCACGTGGCCGGCGCCCTGAGTGGCCCGAACTTGGCGCGCGAGGTGGCCCAGGGACAGCCTGCGGCGAGCTTGGTCGCGCTACCCGACGAGCGCCTGGCCCAGCGGGTCCAGCAGTGCCTGCACTGCTCGACGTTCCGGGTGTACACCGGCACCGACGTGGTGGGGTGTGAGATCGCTGGAGCGACCAAGAACGTGATGGCCATCGCCGCCGGTATCTCCGACGGCCTCGGGTTCGGCGAGAACACCCGAGCGGTGATCATCACCCGGGGACTGGCTGAGCTCGGGAGATTGGGCATCACTCTCGGTGGTCAGACCCTCACGTTCGGGGGGCTGGCCGGGGTGGGCGACCTGGTGGCCACGTGCACCAGCCCGCACAGTCGCAACCGCACCGTGGGGTTCGACCTCGGCCGTGGGGTGACGCTCGAGGACATCCTGTCTGGCATGTCCATGGTCGCCGAAGGGGTGAAGAGCGCCGGACCTCTGGTGGCGCTGGCCCGGAGCGCCGGGGTGGAGATGCCCATAGCCGAGCAGGTGGCGTCCATCGTGTCGGGGACCACGACGCCACGGGCAGCGTTGGAGGCGCTCATGCGGCGGCCGGCCCGGTCCGAATGGGACGTGGTATTGCATCGCGGGTTGACCGGATGACCGGTACCGAACCTCCGCCCCCCGAAGAACGGCAGTCGCCCCAGAGCGTGCTCCGACCGGGCAGCACTATGCCCCTCGGCCAAGGGCCTGGCGACATCGCCAGCCGCCGGGCCGCCGCGCTCGACCACGTCCGCAAGCGGCTGCTCGAAGCCGGTGCCACCGACGAGGAGGTGGACCAGGCGGTGGCCGACGACGTGCTCGATCTGCTCGCCGTGGATCGCCTCCTCGTTCCTTCCACCCGCCGCTACACCCAGGTCCAGGTGGCCCAGGGGACCGGGCTTCCCCTCGACCTCCTGCGCCGGCTCTGGCGGGCCCTGGGCTTTCTGGACGTGGCCGATGACGACGCCGTGTTCACCGACATGGACATTCAGGCGGTGAAGCTGTTCCAGGGGATGCTCAGCGTGGGAGCGGCCGAGGTCGACACGGCGCTGCAGCTCTCACGGGTCATCGGCTCTTCCATGGCCCGGATCGCCGAGGCCGAAGTAGTGCCGAGCTCCATGGCCTTCGGTGGGGCGGACGACGACAACGTCCTCGCCGCCGAGGCGTTCACCAGCCTGGCCGACGCCACCGTCCCGGCCATGGCCTGGCTGCTGGAGTTCGTCTGGAGACGCCACGTCCAGGCGGCGACCCGCCGGACCATGCTGCTCCGGACCCGTGGCCACGTCTCCGCCGACGGGCTCGACCTGGCCGTGGGGTTTGCCGACATGGTGGGCTTCACGCTCCTCAGCCAGCATCTCTCCCAAGAGGAGCTGGCGGCGGTCGTCCGGCGGTTCGAGGAGATCTCCCATGACATCGTCACCGGGATGGGGGGGAGGGTGGTGAAGATGATCGGTGACGAGGCCATGTTCGTCGTCGAGAGTGTGGTGGCGGCGGCCCGCATCGGGCTCGGGTTGGCCGAGGCCTACGCCGACGACGAGCTGCTGTCCGACGTCCGCGTCGGCCTGGCCGTCGGACCGGTTCTGGTCCACGACGGGGACTACTACGGACCCACGGTGAACTTGGCCCACCGGATCGTGAACATCGCCAATCCGGGGACGGTGCTCATGTCCGACGAGCTCCATTCCCGTTTGATGAGCGAGGCCGGGGACGAGTTCATCGGCCAGCCGTTGCGCCCACGGGTGCTGAAAGACCTGGGCCGGGTCCAGCTGTGGTGGTGCGGTCGCTCCGGTCAGGAGGCCGACGGGGCCGGGTGGGCCGCCGATCAGCGACGCAACGTGCGCTGGGAACGGCTGGCCGAAGTGCTCCGAGACTTAGACGACCTGAGGGAGGCCGGCGAGCGCCTGCTGTCGGGCGCTCGGCGCTCCGCTCCAGAGCCCCGAGCTTCTGGTGACGGAGGTGCCGAGCCGGAAGCCTCGGCACCGGAGGGAGCGGCACCGGAGGGAGCGGTGCCCCCCGGGGCGCGCTCAGGACGCGGGGTCGAGCAGTCGGGCCGTGGCGATCCCGAAGGGTCGTAGCTGGAAGGACTCGTCGAATGCCTCGAGAGGGGTGCCTCGAAGGTCGACCAGCCACCCTCGGTGTGTGGGGAACCGCACCGTCGCCGGGTCGGGGCCGGGGTTGTACACCCGGACTTCGAGCATCCCGGCCCGGCGCTGCACCGCCGATAGCTCGGCGCCCTCCACCCTGAGGACCGACCCGTGGTCGGGACGCCACCCCCCGCCGGGCGACGTGACCACTTCGAGCGGGAGCAGGATGTCGTCGGCCAGAGACCAGGGATCCTCACACCCGAGAGCCAGCGCGTAGTGGGCGGTGATACGGCGTCCGGTGAGCTGGAGCCCCTCGACCGGAGTGAGAGGGCCGGCAGGGAACGGCCGGTAGGCCATGCCGAGGCGCGAGAGCATCCCGGTGGACCGCAGCAGGGTCAGGGCCAGTGCTCCGGCCCCGCCGGTCGGGTGGTCCAAGCTGTCACCCGGTGAAGCGACGTCTACCAGCTCGTACTCGACAACGCCGTCGTGGACGACGGTCAGCCCACCGGCGGTCACGAACCGCCGGGCCGGGAAGGTCGGGAGCCCCAGCTCGTCAGGACGCCCTTCGATGGTGAGGCCCCGTACGACCGTGCCGAAAGCGCACTCGGCTTCCGAAGAGGACGCCGGCTCGGGGAGCGGCAGGTGCACGCGGAGCCGGTGGTCGCGGCTCGGGTTGACGAAGCTCGTGGTGACCCGCACCGGGAGCTCGTCGGCGCGAACCTCCACGGTGGTCACCACCTGGACGTCGTGCTCGCCCACCCGGGACTGGGATCCACCGTCGACATGGTCGGGCCAGCGGTAGTCGGCGGTGATCACGGCCGTGGCCCGCACCGGTCCCCGCTCCCCGATGTCGACACGCACCGAGTGCGGGGTGTCGATGACCGAGTCGTTCCTCGGCGGCGAGTAGTTGTAGGAGTCGCCGAGGTCTCCGCCGTCAAGCAGCCGGCCGAAGCCACCGAGGCCATTGATGGCGAACGTTCCGTCCGAGGCGTCGACGACGACCGTGACCAGGCCGTTGGACAGCGCGACATCGGCGCTCGCTCCCGCGCCTCCGCCCTGGGGCCCGTTCCTCGGAGAGGGGGGCTCCGCTGCGGCGGGGTGCTCGAGGGACCCTGGAGCGAAGACCCGCCACCCCAGGCCGGGGACGTCGGTCACCCGGGCGGCGATGCGACGGATCGGTGGCTGGTCGAGACGGACGCGGACGGTGACGTCGGGACGGGCGCCGAGGCGGGTGTACATATCCTGCTTGGCCTCGGTGATAGGCACGCCGGGACGCTCCTCGGGGCCGACGGCGACGGTGAGGTCGATGCCGGTCTCGTCCTCTTCGATGCGCACGTCCTGGACCCAGGCGTCGTTATCGATCTTGGGCCCCTGGAGCATGCCGAGCACGGTACGCACCGTGTCGGCATCCAGGGTCATCGACCCGGGGAGGCCGAACCGTTCGGAGAGCACTTGGACGTCGTCGCCGGGGGGCTCCTCGGCACCGACCACCAGCTCGACCATCCCCGAACGAGGTCGGGCCGAGGGGTTCACCACCACCGTCCCGGGTTCGGCCATCGACCGGGCGAATGAGGAGAGGGCACGTCCGGCGACCCCTTCGGCGATCTGGCGCGACTCGGCGAACCGGTGGAGCACGGCGTCGACGACGTCGTCGACCGAGCAGGCGCAGATGGAGTCGTGGGCGGCGTTGCGCACCACTTCCTTCCAGGCCAGGGCCAAGAGGCGCGCCGGCCACTGGTCGGGGGGGAGGAACAGCGCGGCGTAGGGCTCGGCCCGTCGCTCCAGCTGGCGCTCGGTCACCGCCGCGGCGTGCTTCACGTCGACCCGGTTCGACGTCACCCCCATGAGGACGTTGGCCCGGGCTCCCGAGCGCAGCTCTCCCTTCCAGCGCTGGAGGCCTTCGGTCGGAGCGTCGGCCAGGTACGCCGGCAACGACGTGATCTCGAACTCGTAGTCCCCCTGGAGAGCGTTCGCTTCGGCCACCACCCGACCCAGCCACGGTTGGGGGGCGAGATGGTCCGACCCGTTCATGAACAAGATCCGGTCCATGAGGAAGGACGCCACCTCCTGCTCGTGGTCCTCGGTCCGGCGGACGAGCGCCTTGCCGTCTTCGGGGAGCTCGGCGCCGTTGCCGTAGCCGAGGGGCAGGTACTCGGCCCGGACGGTCGATCCGTCCGGCGCCTCCCACCAGAAGGCCGTCCGCGTGATGTCCGACGGCACGCCGCGCCACACCACGGCGTGCTCGAGGCCGGCCATGCGGAGGATCTGGGGCATCTGGGCGATGTGGCCGAACATGTCGGGGAGGTAGCCGACCGACATGGCCCCACCGAACGAGGCACCCCGCTCCAGGCCCATCTGGAGGTCGCGCACGATGGTCTCGGCCGAGACCAGGAACTCGTCCATGAGGATGTACCACGGTCCCATCGTCAGGCGCCCGGCGACGGCCAGCTCCCGGATCCGGGTCTCGGCCTGTGGGCGGACCTCGAGGTAGTCGTCGACGGCCGCCATCTGGCCGTCGATCAGGAAGTCGGTGTACGAGGGGTCGGACTCCATCAGGTCCAGCAGGCGGTCGAGGGTGTCCACCAGGTTCATCCGGAAGGTCTGGAAGGGTTCGTACCACTCCCGGTCCCAGTGGGTGTGGGGGACGATGGCGACTCGGCGGGGGCTCATGGAGAGCAGGTTACGACGGAACTCCTCCCGGTCCAATCCGCGTCGGTCCGGCCCGAGCCACGTCCTCCAGAGCGTCCACGTGGCGCGGTAGCTTGAAGATGTGGTCACGTTCCTCATGCTCTCGACCGTCGGCCCTGACGGGGCGGAGACTCTCCGGGAGAACCCGGACCGGCTGAAGCAGGTGAACGCCGAGGTGGAGGCCATGGGGGTCCGGGTGGTGGCGCAGTGGGCGCTGCTCGGTCCGTACGACTTCTGCACCGTGCTCGAAGCTCCCGACGAGAAGGTCATGTCCCGTGTGGCGCTCGTCCTGGGGGCCCGGGGGACGATGAAGACGCTGACCCTGACCGCGGTGGCCATCGACGACTACGTCGATGCCGTCAGGACCGACGTCGGCTGACCACCCCGGCTGCGGTCAGTACCACCACCCCGAGCGCCGCCGGCGCTCACGGCGGATGGCGTCGCGTGCGAACGAACCGGGCAGGATGCTCCCGTCGGACGTGCGCCGGATCAGGTAGGCGCCTTCCGGATCGACGTCGGCCACCGAGAAGCCACGGGCCCAGGTGCCGTCGAAGCGGTTGCGGACCTCGACCGCCGTGCCCGGTTCGATGCGAGGCCGCGGTTCCGGACCTGGCCCGGGACTTGACACCGGGTGTGGCACCGGGCGTGTCACCGGGTCTGGGCCCGTCCCGGGTGGCGAACCCTGCGTCGATCTGGCCCCCACCGAGCCCATGGTATTGAACGGCGGAGCCCGCACGCGCCCCGGCTGGCCGACCTTCGACCACGAGCGGGGGCTGTGGGACTCCGGTCACCGTCTGGTGGCCGGAGCCGACGAAGTCGGACGGGGCGCGTGGGCCGGCCCGGTGAGCGTGGGCGTCGCCGTCGTGGAGGTCGGACGGCCCGGCTCCTACCCCGAGGGCCTGCGGGACTCCAAGCTCCTCTCCGAGCGACGCCGCGAGTCGATGTTCGAGGACGTCGCCGGGTGGTGCACCGACTGGGCGGTGGGCCACGCCGGGCCCGAGGAGTGCGACCAGCGGGGGATGACGGCGGCGATCCGCTTGGCCGCGATGCGGGCGTGGGCCCAGCTACGCCCGGTGCCCGATGCCGTCTTGGTGGACGGTCCCCGCGATCTCTTCGGATGGACATCGGGTGAGGAGCCGTGCCAGGTCGCGGGCGGTCCGGCGGTCGTTCCCGTCGTCGGAGGTGACGCCCGCTGCGTGTCCGTGGCGGCGGCGTCGGTGCTGGCCAAGGTGGTCAGGGACCGCATCATGCGCGAGCAGGCGGCCCACTTCCCCCCGTACGACTTCGAGCAGAACAAGGGCTACCCGTCACCGTCCCACCGCAGAGCGCTCAACGGGTTCGGGCTCTCGGCCATCCATCGGCGGAGCTGGTCGTACGTGAAGGAGCTGCCGTGGGGATGAGCGAATTTGGCGGGCACCGGGCCGGGGCGGGGTCAGCGGGGGGCGGGCTCTTTGGGTAGCCCGAGGACGCGTTCGCCGACAATGTTGCGGAGGACCTCGTCGGTCCCCCCGGCCACCCTCATTCCCGGCACCCCCAGGACCAGCTCGCTCCAGGCGTACGTCCCCCACCTCCCACTGTCCGCCACCATCTCGGGCCCGAGCACCGACGAGACCAGCTCACAGGTCATGAGCAGGTTCTGGGTGAGCGCCATCTTCGCGATGGACATCTCGGGACCCGGCGCCTGGCCGGCGGCGATCTTCGCCATGGCCCGTAGGTTCGTGAACCGCGCCACACGGCTGTGCACGATCACCCGGGCCAGCTGCTGGCGGACGATCGGATCGTCGGCCTTCCCGCAGTGGCGCACCAGGTCGACCAGTCGGGACGTACCGCCGGCACCGGCCCCACCGCCTCCCCCGCCTATGGCGGCCCGCTCGTTCATGAGGGTGGTGAGAGCCACCGACCATCCGTCGTTCACTTCACCGAGCCGGTGGGAGTCGGGGATGCGGACGTCGGTGAAGAACACCTCGTTGAACGACGCGCCCCCGGTCATCTGTCGCAGTGGTCGGACGTCGACGCCCGGCGCGTGCATGTCGACGATGAAGCCGGTCAGCCCACGGTGCTTGGGAAGTTCGGGATCGGTACGGCAGATGATCTCGCCGATATCGGCCAGGTGGGCGAACGAGGTCCAGACCTTCTGACCGTTCACCACCCATTCATCGCCGTCGCGTATCGCCCGGGTCTGCAGCCCGGCCAAGTCGCTCCCGGCACCGGGCTCGCTGAACAGTTGGCAGCCCACGATGTCTCCCCGGTACATGGAGCGCAGGTAGCGCTGCTTCACGTCCTCGTTACCGTGGGCCAGGATGGTGGGGGCCACCATCCCCAGGCCGATGCCGAAGATGGTCTGGGAAGGGGTCTCGTAGGCGCCCTCCAGCTCCCTCCAGCGGCGCTCGTGGTCCCGGGAGAGCCCCCGCCCGCCGTAGGCCGGGGGGCCGGTGAGCCAGCCGAAGCCGGCGTCGAAGACGGTCTGGGACCACTCCCGGGCGGAAGCCAGCTCGATGCGGTCCTGCTCGGGGGTGCTCTCGGGGATCAGGGCCACCCGGTCGGAGCCCTGGCCCCATTCGAAGTGGACCTCGGCCCGGGGTTGGGCGTGGGCGTCCAAGAAGGCCCGCGCTTCCGCCTCGAACCGCTCCATCGTGGTCACCTCGTCCATGCATCCTCCCTCTGTCCCGTCGCTGCCCCGACCGGTCTTCGTGACCGCGCGCCGGCCGCCGCTGCAACGCCGAACAGCCATGGCGCGATCTACGGGGCGGGCCCGTAGACTAGGCGCGGTCCAATGGTCTACATCCTGGCACTCGGCGCGGCCCTGGCCAATGCGCTCACCAGCATCTTCCAGCGCATGGGCGTGGAGGACGCACCCGCGTCGGACTCGTTGAAGCCCCGGCTCATGCTCCACGCGCTCCGGCACGGCATCTGGCTGGCCGGGTTCGGGCTGATGGCCGTCTCCTTTCTCATGCAGGCCGTGGCCCTGCACGTCGGACGGTTGAGCGAAGTGCAGCCGGTCCTCACCACCGAGCTGCTGTTCTTGGTGCTGATCCTCGGGTCGTGGTTCAACTTCTCCGTCGGATGGAAGGAGTGGCTGGCTGCCGGGGCCGCCGCCGCCGGGCTGGCGGGCTTCCTGGTGTTCGCTGCTCCCACCGGTGGGAACCTCATGCCCAGCGGGATCGAATGGGCCGAAGTGGGAGGGGCGTGCGCGGTGGTGGTGGCCGTGGCGGTCGCCTTGGCCCGGCGCGGACCCCGGTGGTGGCGGGCAGCCATGTTCGGGACGTCGGCGGCGGTGGCCTACGCCTTCACCGCCGGTCTGACCAAGGCGGTGACCGACTTCGTGGCCAGCGACTGGGTGTCGATCTTCCGTCACTGGCAGACCTACGGGTTGGCCGGGTGCGGCGTGTTGGCCGTGTTCTTGACGCAGAACGCCTACCACGCCGGTCCGATCGCCGCCTCGCAGTCCACCATCGTCCTGGTGGACCCGCTGGCCAGCATCCTCATCGGGGTCGGGCTCTTCGGCGACGACCTGAGGACGGGCGGGGCCTGGGGACCGATGGAGGCACTCTCCCTCCTCGTGCTCTTCGCCGGCGCCCTCGTGCTCTGCCGCTCCCCGCTGGTGAGCGGGGTCAAAGGGGAGGGCGAGGAGCACTCGGACCTGCTGACCGTGCGCCACCGGATGCGGCGACCCCCCGAGGCTCCCGGCGGGCCGGCCATACCTCAGTTCCCCAACGGCTGAGGGCTCGCCCGCGGGCTCGGGGCACCGGCCCCGCTCGGCGACGAACACCGGTGCAGACGAGCTCGGGTTCAGTGGAAGAGGACCAGCGCGCCGACGGCCACGGCCATGGACACCGGGACCACGACCACTCCGAGGCGGGTGAAGCGGGAGACGGAAGGGTGGGCGCCGGTCGAACCGGACACCTGCCACCACAACAGGGCGGCCAGTCCCCCGGTCAGGACCAGGTTGGGGCCGAGGTTCAAGCCGACCAGGAGGGCGTACGGGTTCGGGACCGGGCGTGATGCCAGGAGCGAGGCCGCGGGCAGGTTGTTGAACACCACCGCGGCCAGAGCACCGACGCCCGCCGTCTCCCACGAACCGGCGTGGGCCAGCAACCGGTGCGGGCCCGACCACACCCGACCCAGCGCTCCCAGTCCTACGGCCAGGCCGAACAGACCGGCCAGCAGGGGGAACCGCACCGACCGGCGGACGGCGTCGAGCGTGAGCCGGTGACCGGCCAATCTCCACCCCGCGGCCAGGAGCCCGGCGGCGAGCACCACCCACGCGGCCGAGCCGGCCGGGAGCGCCACCATGGCGGCTACGGCCACTCCAACACCGGCCAGACCGACTCCGAGGCGGGGCCGGGTGACCGGGGGTCCACCGCCGGCCGCCGCTCCGAGGCGGTGACGGAAGACCACGGCCACCGTCACCGAGATGGCCACACACGACGCGATCCAGGCCGGAAGCATGGTGACGGCGAAGCCGGCGCCCGAGAGATGGCGGTCCTCGATGACGATGAGGTTCGTGAGGTTGGAGCCCGGGAGGAGCAGGGATGCGCCGTTGGCCAGGAAGATGGTGAGGTACATGAAGGGTTCCTCGTCGACCTGTCTCCGCCTGGCGGCGGCGATCAGGACCGGGGTGAGGAACACGACGGCGGTATCGAGGTTCAGCACCGCGGCCACCACGGCCACCAGGACGGCGGACGCCGCCAGGAGCGAGAGCCCGCTTCGAGCCAGGCGGGCCACCCAGAACCCGCCGGCGGCGAACAGGCCGTCGCGTCCGGCCACCATTCCAAGGAGGAGCAGGCCGCTCACGAGCACGAAGGGGGGCCAATCCTGGGCGGCCGCCGCACCGGTCCTGGTCGAGGCCAGGGCCAGGGCCACCCCCACAGCAGGCAGGCCGGCACCAAGCACCACCCAACCCAGCCGTCGCATCAGGGTGCCCGGGTCTCCGGCCTGGTGGCTCGTCCCGTCGGCTCGTGGGCTCGTCGGCTCGTCGGCTGGTGGGCTCATCGACTCGTCGGCGACGCTGGCAGGGGCGTCGGCTCAGGTACCGGCGGTCAGGACCGCGTCCAGGGCGTCGGTGATGTGGGCGTGGGCGAACTCGTGTCCTGCGTCTTCGAGGCGTCGAGGTCGGACCCGCTGGCCGGCGAGGAGGAGCTCGGCCGCCAGGTCCCGCCCGAGGGCGGCGCCCAGGGCCACGGCCGGGACCGGCAACATTGCCGGGCGGTGGAGGGCGGCGGCCAGGGCGGTAGTGAAGGCGGCGTTCGTCACGGGCTCGGGGGCGACGGCGTTCACCGCCCCGGCCAGACGGTCGTCGGTGATCACTCGGTCGATCACCGCCAGCTCGTCGTCCAGCGTGATCCAGCTCAGGTACTGCTTCCCGGACCCCAGGCGACCGCCGAGACCCAGGCGGAACAGGGGAAGCTGCCTCGCCAGCGCGCCCCCTCGGGTCGACAGGACGACCCCGGACCGCAGGTGGACGACACGCATGGTGTCGTCGGCTGCGGCCGTGGCCGCCTCCCATTGCCGGCAGACGTCGGCCAGGAATCCCTGGCCGACGGTGTCGTCCTCGGTCAGGTCCCGCTCCCCGCCGTCGCCGTAGAAGCCGACGGCGGACGCGCTCA
>JAJYZN010000065.1:0-1711 GCA_021799915.1 Actinomycetes bacterium | reverse complement strand
AGCACCGGTGGGCGGGGGTCCATCCCCGCCAACGTCCGGGCTAGCAGTCGGGTCGGTTCAACTCGACTGGCCAGGATGGTGTCGCGCCTTGCCCGGCTCCACCGCCGGTCGCCGATGCCGGCACCGGCGAGATGCACCACGGCGTCGTAGGGGGCGTGCCGGTCGAGTGCGGCGAGGTCCAGTGCACCGGTGGCCGGGTCCCACGGCACCGAAGGACGGGCGGCGAACGGCTCGGACGGAGAGCCGGCCAGGTGTCCCTTTCCGGGTTCGCGGTCAGGGGGCCGGACGAGCGGGACCACCGTGTGCCCCTCGTCGGACAGGCGGCGGGTCAGGGCCCCACCGATCAGCCCGTGGGATCCGCTGATCAGGACGTTCATCCGGAGGTTCCGGTCCGACCCGACAGGCCTTCGGGGACGTGCATTCCGCCCGGAGAGCGCTCCCCACGGGGCACCCGGCGGCTCTGGGCGCCCATCTCCACGGCCCGGCGTACGAAGCGGGCGAACGCGTCGGGGTGGCTCAGGTGGGCCCCGTGCCCCGCACCCTCGATATCCATCATCGCGGCGCCAGGCACGTGGTTGGCCAACCAGGCGACCGTCAGGCGATGGTGTTCGTCACCGCCGGGACCGCTCCGCCCGAAGAGCACCGGCACAGTGAGGGCCGTGACGTCGAACGGAGCCGCACCCCTGATACTGGTGAGGTCGGCCACCAGGGCCGGCCCGTCGTCCCGTCGATCCTGACGGGCGGTCTCGGGCAGCCGTTCCCAGGCCGAGTCGCCGACCATTCGCCGGAAGAACCGTTCGGCCTCGGCCCCGGCGTCGGGTCGGTCGGCGGGTCGGTCGCCGGCGTCGGGAAGGTGGGGTTGGGGGGACCGCTGGGGCGGGCGTCGACGGAAGCCCAGCCACGGCATTGGAGGTTCGAATGCGGCGATGGACGCGAACATCGCTGGCTCTTCCAGTGCGGCCCCGACGACCACGTCACCACCGAGGCTGTGGCCAACCGCGGTCACCGGACCGGCCCCCGGTGGCAGGGCGCCGACCCCACCGAGGAGGTCGCGGATGTGTCCATCCAATGAGCCAGCTGGTGAGCCGGCTGGTGAGCCCGCTGGTGAGCCCGCATGGGATCCGGTTGGTGATCCTGCCACGGAGCCGACGGGGGGTCCGGGGGCCGGGGCGTGGGGGGAGGCTCCACCGTCCAGGGGGGACATCCGAGAGCCGAGGTACCCCCGGCGGTCGTACGTGATGGACCCCCACCCGCCCAGGCGCCGGATGACCCTGGCAAAGCTGGCGCCGCGATCGAGCGATCCGTGGACGTAGACCACCACCGGGGCCTTGGGTGTTGTCCAGCCGCCGTCGGGGGGGTGCTCGTCCACATGGAGGCCGGCCGGGAAGTGCATCGCAGGGACGACGCTAGCGGTTCGCGAAACAGCACCGGCCTCGAATCGCCCAGGGTGGTGTGCCGGTCCCGGACTGGTCGCAACGTGCGCCCCGAGCCCAGCCCCGAGCCCAGCCCCGAGCCCAGCCCACCGAGACCGCCGGACTCAACGCTTCTCAAGGCGGCTCGTGGCGTGTCCAAAAATGGCCGAAGTGAGCCTGTTGCACGAACCCCGGGCAATCTGCGAAGTCCCTGGTAGCGCGCGCGTGAGATCCACCACCTGACCAGGCGCGATGGCACACGATGGGGCCATGGCGTACAACTTCGTCTCCCCGGAGCG
>JAJYZN010000064.1 GCA_021799915.1 Actinomycetes bacterium | reverse complement strand
GACAGGATGTCGGACACGCCCTTCTGGGCGACGGTGAAGTCCGCCTTGCCGATCGTGAGAATGGCCGCTGCCGATGTCTCGAGGCTGGCGCTCACTGCGGTGAGGGTCACCACGGTCATGACCGCGATGGCCACGGCGAATGCCAGACCGGCCGACCGAGCTTTCTTGGTCCACACGTTCCCGACGGCCAGACCCATCATGGACATGGCCCGGCTCCCGACGGAGCCGCCGGGGGGCGCGGTGCCGGGGGGCGCGGTCATCGACCCCTCGACGGCGCCAAGCGGAGCAGAACGATCGGGTATGCCACGCCCGCAATTTGCTCCCTCCGGTGGCCACCGAACCAAGACGTGGCTCCAGCCTTCCTCGGTCGCTGTCGGGTCTCGTCGCCGAGGCTCGCCCAATGGCATCTCGATCTGTCGGCCATTTCGCTCACCATCTCATCCGTCGTCCGGAACCGGCTCCTCGAGCCCTTCGATCCCTCCGCCCACGATCATGTTGCCGCCGGCTCCACGGCACCAGGGCCAAATGGCCCAAGGTCCCCGGTCCGACCGGTTCGCCACCACCTGGAGTCGGAGTCAAAAGCTGCCCGGACCGCTCCTGCCACCACGTCCAGGGGCGGACGTTCTGCTCACCGGCGAGGCCCCTTGCGGCAGAAGCCGCCGCGGCAATCCGGCCCCTGATCGGGCGACCGTCCTCGCCGGCGGGCCGTTCCAGCAACATCCATTCGCACGTTACCGGCATCGGCCGTAGGCCAGCGCGGACACGCCCATCCGGCAGGCGATGCTGCTCGAGATACCTGCGGTGGACGTGCGCCTGGCATAGCCGGCCGACCAATCGTGTTGTATCGGATTGGAGGTGCATTATGGGCCACTCATGGCAGATCGGCAGGATCAGGGGAATCCCTATCCGAGTGCACTGGTCGTTTGCTGCGCTCGTCGTCCTCGTCGTCGTGCTGGTCGGCGGGGCCGGCATGAGCACGGTACTGGCCGCGCTCGGATGGTTGGCCCTGCTCTTCGGTTCAGTGGTCCTCCACGAGCTGGGCCACAGCCTGGTTGCCCGGCGGCGCGGCCTGGCCGTGCATGACATCGTCCTTCTCCCGATCGGTGGCGTGTCGGAGATACCCGACCTCACGCGCTCGTCCGAAGACGAGCTCGCGATCGCCGCCGCCGGTCCTCTCACCAGCGCCGGACTGGCACTGGTTCTCGGGGTGCTCGGCGCGTTGACCGGCGCAGCCCTCTGGCCACCGTCGTTGCTCACCGGCTCAATCCTGGTGCGGGTGGCCTGGATGAACGTCGTTCTCGCCGGCTTCAACCTGCTTCCCGCCCTGCCCATGGACGGGGGACGCGTACTGAGGGCATGGCTCTCCCGACACCACGGTGACCAGTGGGCAACTGCCGTCGCAGTCCGGGTGGCCACGATGCTCAGCGCCGCCATGATCGTGCTCGGGCTCTTCGTTGACATCTGGTTGGTCCTCATTGGGATCTTCGTCCTCCTCGGGGCCCAGGGGGAGTCCCGCATGTCCAAGCTCAAAGGCGCGCTGGGCAATTGGACGGTCAGCGATCTCGCGGTTCGACCTCCCTACGCCATCCTCGACACGGTGCCGATCGGCGAGGTGTTCGTGCGCTACCCACCATTCCCAGGTCCATCGATCCCGATCGAGGGACCCTCCGGCTACGTCGGCATGGTGTCTCACGACGCGCTCATGAGTGCTCCCCCCCACGCGCTGGCGGGCTCGGTCGCCGAGCACGTCCCCCTTCTCGATCCCAAGGCACCGCTGTATCCCACTGCCCTGGAGGCATTCAACGCGGCCAGGCGCAACGTGCTGCCCGTAGGGAGCGCCGGCCACGTCCAAGGGCTGATCACCGCGGCCGACGTCGAGGCGTTCCTCCAACGGGCTGCGCCGGCTCGGCGCTGATCCGATCCCTCGGTCCATGGCGCCTCCCACGTTCCAGGACCGCCGGGCCGCAGGTCGAGAGCTCGGAGAAGCGCTGGCGGAGTATCGAGGAGCTCCTTTGCTCGTCCTTGCCCTCCCCCGAGGCGGGGTGCCGGTGGCGGCCGAAGTGGCCGCGGTCCTCGACGCGCCCCTCGATGTCGCGATCGTACGCAAGGTCGGAGCTCCGGGGCAGGCCGAGCTCGCCCTTGGGGCCGTTGCGGAGAAAGGGGTAGTGGTGATCGACCGGGCGATGGCGCACGACGCCGGGGTCGACGACCACTGGGTGCACGGCGCCATCGCGCGAGCACAGGCTGAAGTCGACGCTCGATCACTGCTCCTCCGAGGTCGCCATGGTGTGCTTCCGATCACCGGGAGGATCGCTCTTTTGATCGACGACGGCATCGCCACCGGCTCGTCGATGACCGCAGCCTGCCAGGTCGTACGAGCACGATGCCCCAGCGCGCTGCTCGTGGCCGCACCGGTCGCCGCCC
Organism: Actinomycetes bacterium; assembly: GCA_021799915.1. The sequence goes on along the minus strand of JAJYZN010000064.1, from coordinate 10,851 downwards.
GAGGTGCGATCGCAAAGCTCGGTGACCTCGCCGACCGGGTCATCGCTTTGCACGTCCCAGCACACTTCGCGTCGGTGGGCCAGTGGTACCAGGACTTCGACCAGGTCACCGAGGAAGAGGTCGAGGTCCTGCTGGACGCAGCGGAGCATGCCGCTCGCACCTTGCGCCGAGCGACACTCCGGCGACAGTGAGGCGCTCGACCGACCCGTCGCAGGGTCGCTCGTAGGGACTTTCGGCCCTTTCAGGGATGCCCGGGGGCGCTCAGGATGGGCATGAAGGAATGGGCCCGATGGTTGAGGAGGGACGAGCGATGACTGCAGCGTCCACTGAACGTCTTCACGGTGCGAGTGTTTCCGAGCAAGAGCTCTTCGACGCGCTCGTCGCTCACGAGCGCAGCGAGGAAAGTGTCATCTCCGACTATGAGCGAACGGCCGCAACCACCAGTTCGCGCGCCGCCTCGTATCTCATCAGCCTCATCGTGGAAGACGAGCGCCGCCACCATCGCCTCTTGATGGAGCTTGCGAACACCGTGCGGGCAGAATCCACGATGGAAGAGCGCGGGAGGACGGTTCCGGCGGCCGACATGCAGTTCGATCCCGACGAGCTCCTGGCAAGCACCGAACGATTCCTCGACGTCGAGCGACGCGACCGGGGCGAGCTACGGCGCTTGGCTCGCCGCCTGCGGGCAAACGCGGAGAGTCCGATCGCCGCAATGGTGCTCGACGTGCTGGTCTCCGACACGGCACGCCACATCAAGATGCTTCGCAGCCTGAAGAAGATGGCCCGGCGAGCCCGGCGAGCCCGGCGAGCCCGGCGAGCCCGGCGAGCCCGGCGAGGCTGGCGGACGTAGCGGGCTCGCGTCCCTGGCGGATCTGCCGGCACCGGGTAGCCCGGATGACGCGATCGGGCCTTCCGGCCTGATACCCTCGGGGGTATGTGTAGAGCAGTCACTTGCCGAAAGTGCGGGCGTCCGACCTGGAAAGGGTGCGGTGCACACGTCGAACAGGTCTTGGGCCACGTACCAGCCGAAGACCGCTGCCAGTGCGACTCCACGCCACCTGCCAAGCGGAAAACCTGGTGGGGCCGATGACCACGCGCCGCTGAGAACGGCGCAGAGGAGCGCCCGTGCGCCATCGGGCTCGCACGTACGACTCGATCGAGGAACTGCTAGGGACCTGACCGACCGCCTACGCTCGTCGGATGGCACCCGTCAACGATCGAGGCGTCGTACCTGACCGACCCTCGTGCGATGAGCGCTCCACCTGTGCCGGCTGGAGAGTGCTCTTGTCGACCAATCGCCGCCGAACGCTCACGCGCCACCAGCGATGAGTGAGGCGCGTACCCCAGGAACTGGGACGTCCTCCTCTGGTGCGCCCTGGCGGACCTCGGACGTGTGGGCCATCTCGTTGTCGGCCTGCTTTGCCGACTTGGGCTACCAAGCAGTGCTCGCCGGCTTTCCCCTGCTGCTTGTCGTCACCCTCCACCAGCCCGTCTGGGAGTTTGGATTGGCCAGTGCCGTCAGCTACGGGGGTGGCGCGCTGTGCTCCTACGCCGGCGGACGTATCGGCGACCGCGTCGGCCATCGAAAGCTCGCCCTGTGGGGGAACTCGCTCATCCCCTTGCTGTCCCTGTGCGCGCTTGTCGCCAACCCTGCCTGGGCCATCGGCTTCCTCACCGGCGGCTGGTGGGCGCGCAACCTCCGCTCGCCTTCTCGCCGGGTGATGCTGGTCGACGCCGTACCCGAGGAGCGGTGGCGCTCCTCGGCCTTCGGGTTCCTCCACGCCCTCGACGTTGGAGGAGGCGTGCTCGCCGGCATCTACGTCCTGTGTGCAGTCTCCGAGCACGTCGCCTTCCGCTGGATCTTCCTCGTCACGGCCTTCCCACTCGTCGTATCGACGTTCTCGCTCTCGCGGGCGCGCGTCGGCCAGCGGCGTCGAGCTCCCACCCGAGATACGACTGCACCTTCTCCCGGTACCAGTGCGCTGGGAGCAGATGCCGAGCCGGCCGCTGCTCCCGCTCCGCCCGGAAGCCGTCCCCTGCTGATCGCCGCAGCGCTGTACGGCTTCACCTTCTACAGCGTCGGGTTCCCCGTGCTCACCGTCGCCCAAGGGAGCGGACGGCTCGTCGACGGTCTCGGTGCTTTCCTCGTGCTCCAGGCCACGTCGTCGGCTACCGGGTACCTGCTCGGCGGTCGGCTCGGACAAGGGCCGGCGGCGCAGTTCATGCGGCTCGGTTCGCTGGGCTACCTGGGAGCGGCGGCGGGCGCCGTGCTCCTGGCCGCAGGGTATGGAGAGCACCTGGGGACCGGGGTGCTCTTCGTGGGAGTGGCGATCATCGGCTTCTCTCTCGGGATCGTGGAGACCCTCGAGCCCACCGCGATGTCGGTGCTCCGCTCCGGGGCCGCGGCCGGGAGGGGAATGGGTGCGCTCTCGTCTGCCAGAGGCGTCGGGACGTTTGTCGCCAACCTCGCGATGGGACTGCTCTACGGCATCGGGGCGGCCTATGCCTACGGGTATGCAGCCCTCCTCGCTGCCGCGGCCGGAGTCGTGGTTCTCGCATCCGTGCCTGCGCTGCGCGCCTGGCAACACCAACTGCACGACCCTCGATGATCCTGGTTGATTGCTCAGGGTCGCCGAACACGTTCGAGCGCGCTTTCCGGCGCCATCTCGAGCTCCACCCGCGCGTCGTGCCGAGGGAACCGAACTGCGAGCTCCCCGACAAGCTCACGTTGACGAAAATTTGACGCCATCGGGTCACATGTCGACACTCCGTTGACATCTCCGCACCCACAATGATCATATGGGCGATCTCCTGGCAGTCATCGGAACCATCGTCTTCTTCGCCGTGATGGCAGGGCTCGCTTGGGCACTCGATCGAGTATGAGCGTCACCGACGGGCTCCTCCTGGCTGTGGCTGTCGTCGCCTTCTGCTACCTCTGCGTGGCACTGTTCAAGCCCGAGTGGTTCTGAGGTTCCCTGCCGATGGCCTTCGCCCTCACCGTTGTGGCGCTGGTAGTGCTGTTGGCATTGGCTTGGCGCTTCCTCGGTGCCTACATGGTTGCCGTCTACGACACACGAGCTCACTTTCTCGGCTTCATCGAACGTCCGATCTACCGGCTCATCGGCACTGCACAGGACCGCGAGCAGAGTTGGAGGCGCTATGCCACCTCCTTGCTCGTGTTCTCCGCCACGTTCATTCTCGTCGATTACCTGATCTTTCGCATCCAAGGCTCACTCCCGCTCAACCCTGAGCACTTGGGGGCGATCTCACCGGCACTGTCCTGGAACACCGCCGTCTCGTTCGTCACGAACACGAATTGGCAGAACTACGCAGGTGAGTCGACGATGTCGTACTTCGCCCAAACGGGTGCGCTGATGGTCCAGCAATTCGTCTCGGCCGCAGTGGGAGTCGCGGTCGCCATCGCACTCATCCGCGGCTTCGCCCGCAAGGGTTCCTCGACCATCGGAAACTTCTGGGTCGACACCGTCCGAGGGTGTCTCTACGTGCTCCTGCCGATCGCGTTCGTGTTCGGAGTCGTGTTCGTCGCCCAGGGGGCGGTCCAGACGATGGCAGGTCCGGTCCATGTCAAAGACGCTCTCGACAAGGTGACGCAGACGATCCCTCGTGGCCCCGTGGGCTTCATGGAAACGATCAAGCAGCTTGGCACCAATGGTGGCGGGTTCTTCAATGCCAACGGTGCCGACCCGTTCGAGAACCCCACCGGGCTCACGAATTTTCTTTCGATTGTCCTGATCCTGTCCATCCCGGTCGCGATCACCTACGTGTTCGGCAAGATGGTTGGAGCCTTGCGCCAGGGAGTGGCTGTGCTGGCCGCGATGCTCATCCTGTTCGGCGCATGGACCACCATCATCGTGTATGCCGAGCATCAGGTCAACCCTGCGGTCGCCGCAGCCGGTATCGCCCACCAGCCCTCCGGCAACATGGAAGGCAAGGAAGTCCGTTTCGGCGACACGCAATCGGCGCTCTACGGGGCCGCATCCACGCAGACTTCCACCGGGTCCGCCGACAGCTCCTACGACTCCTACACCCCGATCGGTGGCTTTGGGCTCTTGACGGGGATGATGCTCGGAGAGGTGAGCCCGGGGGGCGTCGGCAGCGGCCTCTACACGTTCCTCCTCTTCGCCATCATCGCCGTGTTCCTCGGCGGACTGATGATCGGACGAACGCCCGAGTACCTGGGAAAGAAGATCCAATCTCGCGAAGTGAAGCTGGCCGGGCTCGGGATCCTCATCATGCCGATCACGGTGCTCGTCCTTACCGGGATCGCCGTCTCCATCCACGCAGGGCGAGCCGGTCCACTCAACGGAGGTCCGCATGGCTTCACCGAGATCCTCTACGCCTTCACGTCGCAGGCCAACAACAATGGCTCGGCCTTTGCCGGTCTCGTTGGCAACAGTGCGTTCTACAACGTCGCTGGAGGAATCGCCATGTTGATGGGCCGATTCGCGATCATCGTGCCGACGCTGGCACTCGCCGGCGCGCTGGCTGCGAAAAGCACCGTGCCGGCATCGGCGGGGACCTTTCGTACCGACACTGTCATGTTTGTCGGACTGGTGCTCGGCGTGATCCTCGTGGTCGGTGGGCTCACGTTCCTTCCTGCGGTCTCGCTCGGTCCGATCGTCGAACAGCTCTCCCATGGCAAATTCTTCGGGACCGTGCTCACTCACTTCTCCAATGCTGCCTCGTGGAGGCTCCTGCCGTGAGCAACACCGACACCGCGGTCACTTCTGCCATGCCCCCTGATGCCCAGGGCACAGCTGGGGTTTCTTCGTCCCATGGCGTCGCCGGTCAACGAAGCATCTTCGACCCGACGATATTGGCCGATGCGCTGAAGGGATCCGTCACCAAGCTGGATCCACGGGTACAGATCAAGAATCCAGTGATGTTCATTGTCGTTATCGGCACCGTGGTGACCTTTGCCGAGTCCATCGCGCACCCCACCCTGTTCTCCTGGTCGATCACCGCGTGGTTGTTCCTGACCGTGCTCTTCGCCAACTTCGCCGAAGCGATGGCCGAGGGCAGGGGACGCGCCCAAGCCGACACGCTGCGCCGGATGCGGACCGAGACCCAAGCTCGCCGGCTCGGAGCCGATCAAGTAGAGGATCGAGTGGCAGCATCCTCCCTGGTGCGGGGAGACCTCGTGGTCTGCGAAGTCGGAGACGTCATCCCCTCAGACGGCGAGATCGTCGAAGGTGTGGCTTCCGTCGACGAGTCGGCCATCACGGGAGAATCCGCACCGGTAATCCGTGAATCGGGAGGGGACCGTTCTGCGGTCACCGGTGGCACCAAGGTGCTCTCGGATCGCATCATTGTCCGAATCACCGCCGAGCCCGGCAAGACGTTCATGGACCGGATGATCGCCCTGGTCGAGGGAGCCAACCGGCAGAAGACTCCGAATGAGATCGCGCTGACCATCCTCTTGGCAGTGCTGACGCTCGTGTTCATCCCGGTCGTGGTGGTACTGCGTCCCTTCGGCCATTATGCCGGAGCACCCGTCTCGGTCGTGGTGCTCGTCGCATTGCTCGTCTGCTTGATCCCGACCACGATCGGTGCCCTGCTCTCGGCCATCGGGATCGCCGGAATGGACCGGCTCGTCCAACGAAACGTGCTGGCCATGAGTGGTAGGGCGGTCGAGGCCGCCGGCGATGTCCAGACGCTCCTTCTGGACAAGACGGGGACGATCACCTTGGGCAATCGCATGGCGGCAGCCTTCTATCCGGTCGGCAACCATAGCGAGCACGAGCTGGCCGACGTCGCCCAGCTCGCTTCGCTGGCCGACGAGACGCCCGAGGGGCGTTCGATCGTCGTTCTGGCCAAAGAGCGCTTCGGCATTCGGGAGCGCCAGCTGAGCGCTCGACACGAATTCATCGCCTTTACGGCGACGACTCGGATGTCCGGACTGGATCTCGAAGGACGGCAGATCCGGAAAGGCGCGGCCGAGGCCGTACGGCGGTGGGTGACCGAGCTGGGCGGTACCCTACCCGCTGGTCTGGATGGCGTGATCGACGACATCGCCCGACAGGGATCGACGCCGCTCGCTGTCGCCGACGGTCCCGAGATCGTCGGGGTCATCGAGTTGAAGGACATCGTGAAGACCGGCATCAAAGAGCGTTTTGCCGATCTGCGGGCCATGGGGATCCGCACCGTCATGATCACCGGTGACAACCCGCTCACGGCAGCAGCCATCGCTCAGGAGGCGGGTGTCGACGATTTCCTTGCCGAAGCCACCCCGGAAGCCAAGCTCGCTCTCATCAAAGCCGAGCAGCAAGGCGGACGATTGGTGGCGATGACGGGCGACGGCACCAACGATGCGCCGGCGCTCGCGCAGGCTGACGTCGGAGTGGCAATGAACACCGGGACGAGCGCGGCCAAGGAAGCCGGCAACATGGTGGACCTCGACTCCAACCCGACGAAGCTCATCACAATCGTCGAGATCGGCAAGCAACTGCTGATCACGAGAGGTTCCTTGACGACGTTCTCGATTGCCAACGATATCGCCAAGTACTTCGCCATCATTCCAGCTCTCTTCGTCGTCACGTACCCGCAACTCGGAACGCTCAACGTCATGCGGCTCCACGGTCCAGCCGACGCCGTTCTCTCTGCTGTCATCTTCAACGCCCTCGTCATTGTCGCCCTCATCCCGCTTGCCCTTCGCGGTGTCCGCTGGCGGCCAAGTGGCGCCCAGGCAATTTTGAGGCGCAACATCCTCGTCTACGGGATCGGCGGCATCATCGTGCCTTTCATCGGCATCAAAATGATCGACCTCTTCTTGACTGCTGTCCACTGGTATTGAGGAGATCTCGAGTGCTTACCTATCTTCGACGATCACTCCTCCTCGTGCTCGTCTTCACCGGGCTGCTTGGCTTCGCCTATGGATTCGTAGGTACGGGCGTCGCGCAGGCGTTCTTCTCCTCACAAGCAAACGGCTCTCTCACGAAGAACGGCTCATTGCTCATCGGGCAGAACTGGAACGGCTACTCGCAAACCAAGATCCTCGACCCACAGTGGTTCCACGGACGTCCCGATCCCGACGATCCGCTGATGGCCAACGGCAAGCCGGGTACTTCGGGTGCGAGTAACCTTGGACCGCGCTCCAAGGCCCTGCTCACAGAGACGAAGCGCCTCGTAGAGGCGTGGCACGCAGTCGGCGTCCAGCCGACCGAAGACCTGGTCACCGGATCCGGGAGCGGGCTGGATCCAGACATCACCCCCACCGACGCGCTGGTGCAGGTGCCAATGGTCTCCAGGGCGACGGGCCTCTCGTCCGCGCGGCTGCGGGCCCTCATCTCGAGTGAGACCCACGGACCGGAGCTGGGTTTTCTCGGCTCGTCCACCGTGAACGTGCTCCAGCTCAACACTGCCCTGGCCAAGTTGCAATGACCGCTTGGCTGCCCGAGGGACAGATGGAATGGTCGGGACGACCTGTGGCTCGGAGCATTGCCGACGCGATCCCGCGCGCCCGGGCGGTGCTGTCCGGGGTCATTTGCTCCTTGCACGTGCGAGAGATACCCGAGACAACGATCCTGCTGGAAGCCGACCTCCGTGACGCAACCGGCGTCATCTCCTTGAGTTGGGCCGGTCGCACCAGCATTCCAGGCATGTCTCCAGGCGCATCTGTGACCGTGGAAGGCACTGTGTCGGAGCACGCAGGACGCCGAAGACTGCTCAATCCCCTCTACCGGTTCACGGATGCCGTCAAGACGGAGAGGTGAGTCCAACTCCCGTCATTCCTCCAGGAGCCGGTAACCGATCCCGGGCTGGGTCTGCAACAGCCGACCAGCGTCGTCGAGCTTGCGTCGCAGGCGATGGACATAGACGCGCAAGTAGTGAGCCTCGGCGCCATAGGCAGAACCCCATACGTCGCGCAAGATCATCTGATGGGTGCATACCTTGCCTGCATGGCGAGCAAGGTATGCCAGGAGCGCGAGCTCCTTCGGCGTGAGATCCAGTGCTGCTCCGTCGAGCAGAGCGGTCTGGTGGACAAGGTCGATCTGGAACCGCCCAATCACGAGCTCACGTGCGTCGTCTTGGCCCACGTGGGCCGTGCGACGCAGAGCGACGCGCAGGCGCGCCTCGAGCTCGGCCATTCCGAACGGTTTGGTCACGTAATCGTCGGCGCCGGCATCGAGGGCACTGACTTTGCGCGCTTCGGTCCCGGCCGCAGACAGGATCAGCACCGGTACCTCAGACCACTGGCGAACTCGTCGAACCACTTCGACGCCATCGATGTCGGGGAGGCCCAGGTCGAGGATCACGACGTCCGGACGAGAAAGCGACACTTGCTGCATCCCGGACTCACCGGTACGCGACGTGACCACCGTGTGGCCCCGGGCAGTCAGGGCAATCTGCACAGCTCGGAGCAAGGCAACGTCGTCGTCGATCACCAAGATCACGGCCACAAACGTCCTGCTTCCCTCAAGCGGTCTGTGCGGGTACCTGCGCTGCAGGAAGAGTGATCGAGAACTGGGCGCCGCCGCCTGGCGCGTCGTCGACCGAGACGTCCTGGCCGTGAGCTTCGACGAAGGCCTTCACAATCGAGAGTCCCAACCCGGCCCGGCCCCCTCCAGGCGCGCGATTGAACATCTGGAACACGCGTTCACGTTCGGCCAGCGGTACGCCCGGACCGCTGTCGGCGACGCTGAGAACCACTACACCGCACTTCTGACGTGCCGTGACCACGATCGGGTCACCTGTGGGTGAGTAGCGAGCAGCATTGTCCAATAGGTTCGCCACAGCCTGCTCGACAAGAATTTGGTCGACTTCGACGGGGGGAAGCTCCACGTCCAACTGCACGACAACCTGTGCCGACGCAACTGCACTCGTACGCAGTGCTCCGTCGACGATCTCAGGGATCGGCACGATGGCAGTACGAAGGTCGAGTGCGCCGAACCGGATGCGCGTCATGTCGAGCAGATTGGCAACCAGGCGATCGAGGGCGTCGATCTGGTCTTCGACAAGCGCAAGGAGCTCGTTGCGATTCTCGATACTGAGCCCTGGTCCCGTTTCGCCACTCGGCTGTCGCAGCGCGCTCACTGCCGTCTTCATCGATGCGAGAGGGGTGCGCAAATCGTGCGAGACTGCCCCCGTCATCGCCGAACGCAGGCGGTCGACCTCGGTCAGGAGCTCGTTTCGCACAGCTTGTTCGCGGAGTTGACCGCGCTCGAGGGCAAGAGCAGCCTGGCTCGTGTAGATCGTCAGGAGCTCGGTGCCATGGCGATCCAGCTCGGGACCGGCGATCACAATCATCGCGATGGCCCGACCTCGCGCAGAAAGGGCGATCCGAGTGATGCTCTCGCTTCCATGTGACAGCCGTAGATGCTCGACCTGGCCTGGTGCAGACGCGAGCGCGATCGCATCTTCACCCAGGGGAGCTCCGGCGACAGCCGCCACCCGAAGGCCCTGCCAGCCATCCTCGTGAGCGTCGGATTGGGGGAGAAGAACCGCAACCCCTCGGGCACCGAAGAGTTGATGCACGGTGGAAGCAACGATGCTCAAGACTTCGTCGATCGGTTTGTCACCGATGAGAAGATCCGTCAGTTCATAGAGCCGTCGGGTCGCTTCTTCATGTCGGTGGGCAACGGCGCGGGCTTGCTGGAGAAAGCTCACCACGCGGGCAACGATAAGCATCACGACGACGTAAACGACGAGCGCCACCCAGTTCTGCGCCGCACCCACGCTGAGCGTGCCGTACGGCGGGATGAACAGGACGTCATACGCGACAAAGCCAGCCACCACCGCGAGCACGCCGCTCACCAATCCTCCGATCGCCACCCCGGCAATGACGGGCGCGACCAGGATCAACGCGGGAGTGGCAATCGACAGATGCGCGCGCAGCGGCATCATCACGGCGCTCAGCAGGGCAATCCCTGCGAGAGACGCTGCCGCCCCGACCGCCTTCCTGCTCACGGGACCTCGCTCTCGTACCTCGCTCGATCCAGTGTACGCAAGGCCGTAGGCGGGCTCAACGCCGGCTGACGCACAATAGGGGAGTGCTCAGCAGCGAAAACGCCCTGGATCCTACGGCAGTCAAACCAGCCGGTCGATTCCGTGTCTATCTCGGATCCGCGGCCGGTGTCGGCAAGACCTCGGCCATGCTCGACGAGGGATGGCGCCGCTACGAGCGAGGTACCGATGTCGTGATCGGTTTCATCGAGACCCACGGCCGAGCTCGAACGGCAGAGCTCATACGAGACCTACCGACTGTTCCTCGAAAGACGGTCGCGTACCGGGGACGGACATTCGAGGAGATGGACCTCGACGCCGTGCTATCACGCCATCCCGAAGTTGCGCTCATTGACGAGCTCGCACACACGAACGTGCCCGGTTCGGGTCGCCACGAAAAGCGATGGCAGGACGTGCTCGAACTGCTCGAGATGGGTATCGCAGTCGTCACCACGGTGAACATCCAACACCTTGAGAGCTTGGCCGATGCAGTGGAAGCGATCACTGGCGTGGCGATCCTCGAACGCGTGCCCGACTGGGTCGTGCGCAAGGCGGACCAGATCGAGCTGATCGACTCCTCCCCCGAGCAGCTTCGTCGGCGCATACTGCACGGCAACGTCTATTCGAACGATGCGGTACCTGCCGCTCTCAACGGCTTCTTCCGCACCGAGAACCTCGTGGCGCTTCGTGAGCTCGCTCTTCGTTTTGTTGCTGACGAGACCGAAGAAGAAATGCTTCGATTTCTCGAGTCGCATCATCCCCAGACCGTATGGGAGACGTCCGAGCGCTTTCTCGTGGCCGTAACCGGTGCTCCAGGCAGTGACGGCGTGGTGCGACGCGCCGCCAGGATGGCTCGACGAGCCAAAGGCGAGCTTCTCGTCGTCCACG
>JAJYZN010000063.1 GCA_021799915.1 Actinomycetes bacterium | reverse complement strand
CTCGCCGGTGAGGACGTCGAAGGTCACGATGCGCTCGACCGTGTCACCGAAGAACTCGACCCGCAGGGCGATCTCCTCGTAGGCCGGGTGGATCTCCAGGGTGTCCCCCCGGGCCCGGAAGGTGCCGCGGACCAGGTTCACGTCGTTGCGCGAGTACTGGAGCTCCACCAGACGCCGCAGGACCTGGCGCTGGTCGTGCTCCTCCCCCACGGCCAGGGTCAGGATGCGGTCCCGGTACTCGTCGGGGGACCCCAGTCCGTAGATGCACGACACCGAGGCGACCACCACGACGTCCCGGCGCATGAGCAGTGACGAGGTGGTGGCGTGCCGGAGGCGGTCGATCTCGTCGTTGATGGACGAGTCCTTCTCGATGTACGTGTCCGTCGTGGGGAGGTAGGCCTCGGGCTGGTAGTAGTCGTAGTAGGAGACGAAGAACTCCACCCGGTTGCGCGGGAACAGCTCACGGAGCTCCGAGGAGAGCTGGGCCGCCAGCGATTTGTTCGGCTCGATGATGAGAGTGGGCCGCTGGGCCGCTTCGACCATCCAGGCGATGGTGGCCGTCTTCCCGCTCCCGGTGATCCCCCGCAGCGTCTGGAACCGGTCGCCCCGTCCGAGGCCGGCGCTCAGGGCGGCGATGGCCTCCGGCTGGTCGCCAGCCGGTCGGAAGGGGGAGACCACTTCGAGTCGGGGCACCTGCCCGAGCGTACCGCTCCGGGTGTCCGGGGGTGCGGGGCGGGCTCAGGGGCGTACGGTGACCCGGCGGCGCTCGTCGATCCAGCGCCACAGCCGGTCCACTTCGGCCGGCAGCTGCCCAGGGGGGCCCGAGTTGTCCACGACGACATCGGCCCCCGCCAGCCGCTCCTCCCGGGAGGGCTGGGCGGCGATCCGGGACCGGGCGTCGGTCGGATCCATGCCTCGGATCTCCACCAGCCGGCGCAGGGCCTCGTCGAAGGGGCAGTCGACTACTGCCACGGCGTCGAGACCCATGGTCTCTCGGTGCTCGGCTCGCAACAACGGGATGGCCAGGACCACCACGTGGTCGGTGTCCCTCTCCGCCGCCAGTCGCCCGAGCATCTCGATCCCGATCGGAGGGTGGGTGAGCGCGTTCAGGTCGCCGAGCGCCGCCGGGTCCTTGAACGTGCACGCCGCCAGTGCCGCCCGGTCGATCGTCCCGTCGACCCCGACGATCCCGGGCCCGAAGCGCTGGACCAGGGCGGCGTACGTCGGCTGTCCGGGGAGGACCACCTCACGGGCCACGGCGTCGGCGTCGATCAGCACTGCGCCCCGGGCCACGAGCAGGTCCGCCACGGCCGACTTCCCGCAGCCGATCCCACCGGTGAGCCCGAGGGCGAACATCAACGTCCCTCGGACGGCCCCCGCCGTGGTCGCCGGCACACGGCGAACAGCACCAGGGTGGTGTCGTCGGGGTTCTCGGTGACGAACCAGTCGTCGGCGGTGATCCCGGTCGTCCCCCCGGTGTCGCTCCGGGCCATGAGCCGGTACGCCAGCGGGAGCAGGTGGGTGTACGCCGCCACGTACCACTTCCGGGGGATCCGGTGTCGGAGGTCCAGCACGTCGAGGGCGAGGAAACGGTTGCCTCGCTCCCGCCGGGCGGCGAAGTCGGCCTTCACGTGCGCCGCGGCGTCGACCCCTCCCAGCCAGACCTCGTCGAAATGCCGGTGAAGGAGCTCGTCGAGCTCGGCTCGACCGAACAGGTGCACGTGGAACGGGTTCTCGAAGTCGGCGGGCGCGTTCGGGGTCAGGAAGAACGCCGCCCCGGCCTCCGAGAGGACCCGGGCGATCTCGCTCACGTGCCGCTCGGGCTCGACGAAGTGCTCGATCAAGTGCGACGAGCAGACCCATTCGAACGAGGCCGGAGCCAGACCGAGCTCGAGGGCGTCCATCCGGGCCACCCGCAGCCCGGCACCGCCGAACTGGCCCGAAGCCGTCTTGGTGGCCTCGGCGCTGTAGTCCACCCCCACCACCGGGCGGTCGGGCCCCCCGAGCCCCACCGACTCGAACCCGTGACCGCAGCCCACGTCCAGGAGCCGGCCCGGGCCGAGGCGCTCCACCACCGACCGGTACCCGGCGGCGTGCAACGCGAGCAGCGAGTCGGGCGTCACCCCGGGCTGGGGCCGCTCTCCGGTCAGCCTCGCCCCTCGCCTTCCCTCGATCCCGATTGCCACGTGCGACCTGCCATCCCTGCTCGACGACGGCTGCCTACACTACCGTGGCAATCGGCGGCGACGGGGCTGCGTCCGTACGAACCAACGGAACGGAGCACCGTCCCGGTCCCCAGCAGGTCCTCCGGTGCTGTGGCCGGAAGTACCGTGGCCCGCTCCCGCCGGACCGAGACGATGCCGACGACCCCTTCGACGAACCCCGAGCCGCCGCCGATCGGCAACGGTGCCCGTGCCCGTGCCGGAACCGGCGGTGGGGGCACCTGGTCGCTACTGGCCCACCTGGCCCTCGCCCTCATCGCCTACGTCCCGCTCCTGTCCGTCGAGCCCGGCGTGGTCACGTCGGACACGAAGACGTACCTCTACCTGGACCCGGCCCGTTTCCTCAGCCAGGTGGCGTTCATGTGGAACCCGACGGTGGCCCTCGGGACGGTGACCCACGAGTACATCGGGTACCTGCTGCCCATGGGGCCGTTCTACGCCGGGCTGTCCGCGGCCCACGTCCCGATCTGGGTGGCCCAGCGCCTGTGGCTCGGGACGATCCTCTTCGCCGCCGCCGCCGGCATGCTCTACCTGGGCCGGGTCCTGTCCCTCGACGGCCCCGGACGCTTCGTGGCCGCCCTGGCTTACATGCTCTCGCCGTACTTCCTCCAGTACGCCGGCCGGATCTCGGTGATCCTCCTGCCCTGGGCCGGTCTCCCGTGGATGGTGGCCTTCGCCGTCCTCGCCCTGCGCCGAGGCGGCTGGAGGTACCCGGCCCTCTTCGCCGTGGTCGTGGCCCTCGTGAGCGGCATCAACGCCACGGCCATCCTCTACGTGGGCCTGGCCCCGGCCCTGTGGCTGGTGTACGCGGCCGCCGTCGAACGGGAGGGCACCTGGCGGCAGGCAGTGGCTGCGGCCCTCAGGATCGGAGTGCTGACCGTCCTGTGCAGCCTGTGGTGGATCGCCGGGCTCCAGGTCGAGGCGGCGTACGGCGTCGACGTCCTCAAGTACACCGAGACCATCCCGTCCACCAGCCAGACCTCTACCGCCGCCGAGGTCATCCGGGGCCTGGGGTACTGGTACTTCTACGGGGGAGACCGGCTCGGTCCGTGGACGGCGTCGGCGGTCATCTTCACCCAGCAGATCTGGCTCCTGGTCCTCTCGTACCTCGTGCCGGTCGTGTCGTTCGCCTCGGCCGTACTGGTCCGATGGCGACACCGGGCCTACTTCGTCCTCCTCGTGGTCCTCGGCGTGGTCCTGTCGGTGGGGGCCAACCCGATCAGCCACCCGACCGCCGTCGGAGGGTTGCTCAAGGCGTTCATGACCGACACCACGGCCGGGCTGGCCCTGCGCTCGACCGACCGGGCCACTCCCCTGGTCCTCCTCGGACTGGCCATGCTGGCCGGCACGGGTGTGACGGCGCTCTGGCGACGCCTGCCACGCACCGGCTTGGTGACCGCCGCGGTCATCGCCGGGCTGGTCATCGCCAACAACCCGGCGGTCTTCAACGGCGATGCCGAGGTCTCCAGCACGTTCAAGCAGCCGGCCTCGCTCCCCTCCTACGAGATGGCGGCCATCGACCACTTGAACGCCACCCACCCCGGGACGAGAGTCCTGGCCATCCCCGGGAACGACTTCGCCGCGTACCGGTGGGGGAACACGGTCGACACCCCCCAGCCGGCGTTCCTCACCAGGACATTCGTGACCCGAGAGCAGCAGGTGATGGGGTCAATGGCGACGGCCGACACCCTGGCGGCCATGGACCTCCCGGTCCAGACAGGCATCGAGGACTGGACAGGGCTGGCGCCCATGGCCCGCCTCCTGAGCGCCGGGGACGTCCTGGTGGAGTACGACCAGGCCTACGAGCACTACGGCGTACCCCAGCCCGAGATCCTGGCCCAGCAGCTGGCCAAGACCCCTGCCGGGCTCAGCCACCCGGTCTCGTTCGGCGCGCCGGTGCCGAACGTCTCGTCGATCTCGACCCTCGACGAGCAGGACCTGGCCTCTGCACCGAACCCGACCTGGCCGTCACCTCTGGTCACCTACACGGTCACACATCCCCGTCCCATGACCCGAGGGGAGTCGAACGCAGGGGCCATCGTCGTCGCCGGGGACGCCACCGGTCTGCAGAACCTGGCCAATTCCGGCCTGCTCGACACCGGGAGCGCCATCTACTACTCCGGAACCCTCGACTCCCACTCCTCCCAGCTGTCCGAGCTCTTGAAGGGCGGAGCGACCCTGGTGGTGACCGACACCAACCGCAAGGAAGCCTTCCGCTGGGACACCCTCACCGCCAACTACGGCTACACCGAGACGCCGAGCCAGGACGTGGCCAAGACCACACTGAGCGACAGTCCGATCGACTTGTTCCCCGGAGCTCCCGCCGGCGCCCGTACGGTGGCTTCCTACGCCGGAGCGGTGAACGTCACCGCCTCCTCCTACGGCAACACCGTCTCCTACACGCCCGAGGACCGCGCCTACGCGGCCATCGACGGCAACCCCGACACCAGCTGGGAGACCGGTACCTTCGTCCCCAACCCCTCGGGTCAGTGGTGGCAAGTGCAATTCACCAATCCGGCCGCCACCGACCACGTCACGCTCACCCAGCCGCTCACCGGCACACGGAAGCGTTGGATCACCCGGGCCACCTTGACCTTCGACGGCCACTCACCGGTCACCGTCCGCCTCACCGCCGCCTCCCGCAGGCCCGGAGGACAGGTCGTCACGTTCCCCGAGCGCACGTTCCGAACTCTTCGGGTCACCATCGACGCCACCAGTGACGACCAGGCGTCGCCGGCCACAGCCTCTGCCGTAGGTCTCTCCGAGGTCGCCGTGCCCGGCGAAGCTGTCCAAGAGGTCATCGTCATGCCCACCGACCTCCTCGCCGCCGCTGGAGCGAGGTCGCTCGCCGACCGACTCGACCTTTCCATGAGCCGGCAGCGGGTGTCCCCTTTCCCGCCTCGCTCCGACCCCGAGACGACGATCACCCGCCAGTTCACACTGCCGACCGCCCGTA
Source organism: Actinomycetes bacterium (assembly GCA_021799915.1). The sequence continues at coordinate 8,382 of JAJYZN010000063.1, read as the reverse complement.
CGTTCTCGCTGTCGGGCACGGCCAGCCTCTCCACCCTCATCCCCGACGACGAGATCGACCGGCTGCTCGGGGTGCCCGGGTCCACAGGCAGCGGTGTGGTGGCCTACTCCTCAGGTCGGCTCCCCGGCGGCTTGGCGTCGACGGCCGGAGCCGCCATCGACGGCAACCCGGCCACCGCCTGGCAGCCTGGATTCGAGGCGTCGTACCAGAAAGGCGCTTCGCTCCAGTACGACCTCCCCTCCACACTGACGTTCCACCACATGAACCTCCAGGTGATCGCCGACGGGCGCCACTCGGTCCCGACGTCGATCTCGGTCACCACCGAGAACGCCACCGGTCAGGTGACCGCCACCCGGGACCTCACGCTCCCGCCGATCGCCGACAGCCGCACGCCGGGGGCTACGACGACCGTCCCCCTCACATTCCCGGCGGTGACCGGACGCCGCATCCGGGTCACGGTGACCGGGGTACGCCTCGAGTACACGACGAACTACTACGCCGAGTCCCCCACCGCCCTCCCGATGGGCATCGCCGAGCTCGGCATTCCCGGTCTCAGCATCCCCCCGTACCCGTCCACAGTGCCTGGCGTCTGCCAGTCCAACCTCGTCTCCATCGACGGCCGGCCGATCACAGTCCGGGTGACCGGAAGCACGGCCACCGCCCTGGCCAACGGCACGTTGTCGGTGGTGCCCTGCGGCGCCGACGCTTCGGGCATCACCCTCTCGGCCGGGACCCACATTCTCCAGACGGCGGTCGCCCATCGGCCGAGCGGGGTGAACTGCATGGCCGCGGCCGACTGCAACGGCTGGAACATCGACCAGCTCACACTGGACTCCGCTCCCGGAGGTGGTCCCGAGCCCACCACCTCGAGCGGCAAGGTTCCCGCCCCCTCGCCGGGCCCGGCACCCAAGGTGGTCACCGGTTCTCGCGCTATCGATTCGGAGCACGTGGCCGTCAGCGACGCCCACGGGCCGTTCGAGCTCGTCCTCGGGCAGAGCATCAACGCCGGGTGGCATGCCGTGGCCACCCCCCGGCCAGGCGCTCCAGCTGGATCCCACAGCGTCGACCTCGGCCCGCCAGAGCTGGTGGACAGCTTCGCCAACGGCTGGCCGGTCACCGCCGGGCAGCTTGCCGCCCTCGGGGTCACCGGTCCCCACGGGACCGGCGGCTTCGACGTCGAGCTGTCGTGGACGCCCCAGGAACGGGTATGGGCGGCATTGGCGATATCGGGCGTGACCGTGGTCGTCTGCGCGGTCCTCGGGTTCCTGCCCGAGACCTGGAAGAAGTCCCTCCGCCGCCGGAAGACCGACGGTGCCACCAGGGGCTCCCGCCGCGGCTCCCGCAGCGATGCCGACCGAGGCTCCCGCAGCGATGTCGACCGCGCCTCCCGCAGCGATGTCGACCGCGCCTCTCCTAGGCGTGGGAGCCGCGGTCGCCTCCCGGGCGCGGTCCGGGTTTCGGGGCCGGGTACTGACCGTCCGGAGCTGGCACCGCCGTGGTGCGCGCCGGCACCCCGCCCGGGCCGACGGGCCATGGTGGCCGTCGTCGTCCTGACCGGTGTGGTCGCCGGGGCCATCTCGTACCCCCTGGTCGGCCTGGCCGCCGCCGTGGTCGTCGCCCTCGCCCTGGTGGTGGACCGCCTCCGGGTGGTCACGGCGGTGCTGGCGGTCGGCTTCCTCGTGGCCGCCGCCGCCAGTGTCGTGGTGGGCCAGTGGGTGCACCCACTGCCCGAGAGCTCGAACTGGCCGGCGGCATACTCGGTCGCCTCCGAGCTCACCTGGACGGCCGTGGTCTTCCTCGGGGTCGACGCCGTGGTGGAGACGGTGCGCCGGGTGGGCGCCCGGCGACGATCGGAGCCCGGGCCCGAATGCGGGGCCGGCCCGTAGGCGGCTTCAGCCCGGGGGCGAGGAACGCCCCATGTCGGCCACGAGGGCCTCGAGCGCGCTGCGGGCGGTGGCCTCCCAGGTGAACCAGCGCGAGCGCTCGAGCGCCCCCTTGCCCAGCCGGGCCCGCAGGGCTTCGTCGCCCAAGACCTGGCGCATGGCCGCGGCCAACCCGTCGACCCCTGTAGCCAGGAGGCCCGTACGGCCGTCCACGACCGCGTCGCGGTGGCCGGCGATGTCGGTGGCCACCGCCGGCGTGCCGCAGGCCCCCGCTTCGGTGAGGGTCATCCCCCACCCCTCCCGCTGGGACGCCGAGGCCACCAACCAGGCCTTGCGGTACCACTCGGCGATCTCCTCGTCACCCAGCCTTCCGGGGAGGTCGATCCAGTCGTCTGCTCCCAGCCGGTGCCTGAGGGCTTCGAGCGCCGGGCGCTCGTAGCCCTCGCCAACGAGCACGGCCCGCAGGTTCGGGACGTGCTGTCGGACCTGCACCAGGGCGGACATGAGCAGGTCGAAGCGCTTCACCGGCACCAGGCGACCCACGGCGAGGACCAGCGGAGTCGGAGATCGTCCCGGTCCGGGCGAGAAGCGATCTTCGACGCCCGGCACGGCCACGGTGACCCTCTCCTCGGGCAGTCCCAACATCTCGACGATCTCCCGACGTGACGACTGGGAGAGGGTCACGATCCGGCTCCGACGGTACAGGGGCGGCGCCAACCTGCTCTCCACCAGCTCGCCGATGCGGGCGAGGGAGCTGGGCAGCACCATCCGCCACATCTCGGCGTGCACATGGTGCAGGAAGACGATCCGGGGCCCCCGATGCCAGATCGGGGAGAAGAACGGCATGCCGTTCCAGACCTCTACCAGCCCGTCACCCGGCTCCCGTCTCGTGCGGAGCCCCTTCCAGGCCGCGTCGGCGAACACGGCGTAGCGGCCCGAACGCCGCATGGCCCGGTACCCGTCCCGGCGGATCTCCGCCGACTGCCCGGCCACTGCCGACGTGCGAACGGTGACGTCGATCCCCGCGGCCGCCCAGAGCGAGGCGATCCGGTGCACGTGGAGCTCCGACCCGCCGGCCTCGGGATCCTCCAGGTCGCGCCACGCCACGAAGTGCGCTCGGCGCAGCCCGGCGGACCGGGCGATGCCGGCCAGGAGCTCGGTGCTCTCGACCCGCACCACCGGGTGCGCTCGGGGATGCCGGACGGTGGCCGGCTGGGTGCCCGCCGGCTGGGCGCCGGGCACGATCACCGCTCGCGTGGGATCGCTCGACGGACCGACGGTCACGCCCGGTGACCTCGGCTGGGTCCCCGGCGGGTCAGCACGGCGGTTCCGACGTCGAGCACATCGGACGATCGTAGCCCTGGCCGCCCCCACCCACCGCTGGGCACCTCCCCGGGGCCTCCCAATTGGCCCAATCGGCCAACGTCATCGCACCTCCCGCTGCCCGGAGCCGAGACTCGGATCCGCCCGACGAATACATCATGCACAGCTTATGCAATTTGAACGGAGGTACGAGATCCGATCTGGCCGGTGGTGCCCACCTTCGTGTGCCATTGCGTGGGCACCCACGCCAGGGGTCGGCTCAATCTCGGTCGGCGCGGATCCTCCCCTGGTGCACGACAATGAACCCCCCCAGGACGGTCAGGGCCAGTGCCGCTTGCACCCCCAAGTCGACCTCGGCCGTGGTCCGTGGGACGCCGTGGGCCGAGAGGACGCCGACGATTGCCGCCGCCGCCCCGGCCACCAGCACGACGGTGATCCACCGACGGCCCACCGCCAGCAGGTACATGGTGAGAACGACGGTGGCACTGAGGAACACCATGGCCAGGACCAGGGGGGCGAAGGCACTTTCGGCGCCCAGGTACCGCGACGAGAACACGAGGGAGAGGAGGAAGTGGGGTGCGGCCAGGGCCAGCACCAGGAGTGCCGTGGCCGGGATCGCCAGCAGGAGCAGCGTCACCGCCGACTGGCGCAGGGCATGTCCTCCCTCCCTCCACCGGATCGCCGCTTCGGGGAGCAGGTAGCCCCCACCGAGCACGATGGCGCCGAACACGAGCGCCTTGCTGGCCACTGACACGGCGGCGTACGAGCCGCTGACCGAGGGGGCGTCACTGCCGACCACGATCACGTCGATGTTCTGGAGGACGGCCATCATGGCCAGCGCCACCAGAGCCGCCCCCAGGTCGGTGACCATGCCCCGTCGCTCCTCGACAGGAGCCTGCAGCACCCGTTCGCGTCTCAAGGCGGTCGCCCATCGCCGACGTTGCTCGGCGGGTCGCCAGCTCAGTCCCCACCGGTACCCCAATGCCCATCGACGGCCCGGACCGGGTGGGCGGGCCGAGGCGCGACGATCCTCCTCCCGAGCCCACGTCCGGTCGGCGAAGGTCCGGGCGTGGACCGCCGTCACCACCTCTCCCAGCAGCACGCCGAGCGCCGCTCCTGGGGCCCCGAGCCCCAGCCCCACCAGGCACACCATGGCCACGCTGCGGACAGCGCCCTCGACCACCAAGTTCACCGACAGGGCGCGGTAGTTCCGTCGGGACTGGAGCAGCCCCCGATCGAGGCAGAGCAGGATCCACACCGCTCCGGCGATGGCGATGGCGTCCACGCCGACGGCCGAGCGCTGCCTCAAGAGACGCGACGAGAGGGGCCCCAGGGCGACGACAACGGCACCGAAGATCACCAGGGCGACGGCGCCGAACCGGTGGAGGCGCCGGCCCCATCGCTGGGCCAGATCGGTGGCTCCCCCACCCTGCCAGGTGGTGAGCCGGCGGACTACGGCGACGATCACCGCCGAACCGGGCATCGAGACAATGAGGAAGAGGCCGGTGAGCTGGTTCAGCTCTCCGTACCCACGGGTCGTGAGGAGGCGGGCCAGCAGGACCGTCACGATGACGTTCAACCCGTTGGCCCCGACCCCGGCCAGAGCCAACGGTCCGGCTTGGAGCAGGCCTGACCTCACCGTGTCGGCGGTCACCTCGGCCGGCGGCACCGGGGATCCCGGGCCGGCCGCGCCACCGCGACCGCCGGCCGGGAGGACGAGCTCGCCCCCGAGGGCCGGCATGACCGAGCTCGGGCCCAGCGACAACGCCGCCGGCACCCCCTCCACCGTCGCCTCGATGGCTTCGACCGTGCCCACGGCATGCCCGGCGCGTCGGAGTGGCGCGCCCGTCCCCGACGGCCCGGTCGACTCCGACCGGTGGCCATGCTCCTGAGGCGAGGAAGGCTCCGCCCGCTCCGCCCGCTGCCTTCGCCTCGGCACCCCTGTACCCTCCGTTCCGGGGTCCCCCGGTCGTGTCTCGGGCTCGGGGTTCACGGTGCCACCGTAGCCATCGCGATGCACCGGCACGGTGTACCTGGTCCCGCCTGGAGAAGGTCCGCAGGGCGACGTGAACGAGCGTTCGTGTGGGTTTTCCCGCTCCGCACGGACGCTACTGTCGACGTGTTCCACCCGCGGCGCCCTTCTACGTCGGACGCCGCATCGTACTATCACTGATCCACCGGAGGTCCCCTTGCCGTTCGATGTCGCACGCGCCCTCGAGGAACGCCGTGGCGAGAACTTCCAACTCCACGCCGACTTGTTGAACCCCCAATTGGCACGGGTGCTCAAGACCATCGGGTTCGATCGCTTCTACGAACGCGGCGAGGGCTGCTACCTGTACGACGATCGGGGCGATCGCTACCTGGACCTGCTCTCGGGGTTCGGGGTGTACGCCCTGGGTCGGAGCCATCCGGCCCTGAAGCAGGCCCTCCACCAGGCCATCGAGATGGACCTGCCCAATATGGTCCAGATGGACTGCGCCCTCCTCCCCGGTCTGCTGGCCGAGCAACTGGTCGCTCGGGTCCACCCGGGGATACGGCGCGTGTTCTTCTGCAACTCGGGTGCCGAAGCCGTCGAGTCGGCCGTGAAGTTCTCCCGGCGGTCCACCGGGCGACAGCGCGTCGTCTACTGCGACCACGCGTTCCACGGGCTCACGACCGGAGCGCTGGCCCTGAACGGTGGTCCCGACTTCCGCCAGGGGTTCGGCCCGCTCCTCCCCGGCACCTCCCAGGTGCCGTTCGGTGACATCGACCGGCTGGCCGCGGAGCTTCGACGAGGGGATGTGGCGGCTTTCGTCGCCGAGCCCATTCAGGGCAAAGGTGTGAACATGGCCCCCGACGGGTACTGGCCCGCGGTGGCCGAGCTGTGTCGCCGTCACGGGACGTTGTTCGTCGCCGACGAGGTCCAAGTCGGTATGGGGCGCACGGGCAAGTTCTTCGCCCACCAGCACTGGGGAGTCGAGCCTGACATCATCACCGTCTCCAAAGCGCTCTCGGGCGGGTACGTGCCGGTGGGAGCGGTCCTCTGCACCGAACGGGCGTTCATGCCGACGTACAGCTCCCTCGAGCGGGCCATGGTGCACTCCACCACGTTCGGTCGCAACCAGTTGGCCATGGTGGCCGGATTGGCCACCCTCCAGGCGTTCGACGAGGAAGGGATCGTCGAGTCGGTCCGCCGCGACGGCGACGAGCTCGAACGCCGCCTCGCTCCCCTGGTCGACCGTTACGAGATGCTCCACGCCATAAGGGGCCAGGGCTTCATCGTCGGCCTGGTGTTCGGTCGGCCCACGTCCCGCCGCCTCCGAATGCGCTGGAACGCCATCGAGGCCATGCGAACGGCCCTGTTCTCCCAGATGGTGGTCGTGCCGCTCTTCCATCGCCACCGGATCCTGACCCAAGTGGCCGCCGACAACATGAACGTGGTGAAGCTCCTCCCCCCGCTCATCGCCGGAGAAGAAGAGATCTCGTACTTCGTCGATGCCCTCGACGACGTCCTCGCCGACGCTCACCACGGCTCTGGCCTCTTCTTCGAATTCGGTCGGACCATGGCCAGGAGCTCGCTCCGGCGTGGTGCGCCCAGACCGGTGGGAGCGCCCCGATGACTCACGACGGCGACGCGGGACGGTGCTCTGTTCGGCCGGGCGACCCGGTGGCGATCACCGGAGCGGCGGGCTTCATCGGCTCGGCCATCACCCGACGCCTGCTGGATCGGGGTGCGGTCGTGACCGCGCTGATCGAGCCTGGCGGCGACACGCGGAACCTCGACGGGCTGGAAGTCGAGCGTCGCACCGTCGACGTTCGGGACCGCCACGCCGTCGTGGACGCGCTCGACGGGCAGCGCTTCGTGTTCCACACCGCGGCGCTCTACAGCTTCTGGTCTCGTGACCCCAGCGTGTTCTCCCAAGTGAACGTCGAGGGAACGCGCAACGTCCTGGAGGCGGCCGATCAGTCGGGATGCGAGCGGGTGATCTACACCAGCACCGTCGGCACGGTGGGCCTCCATCACACCGGATCGGGAGCTCCGGCCGACGAGAACTGCTACGCCGATATCGCCCACCTGTTCGGCCACTACAAGCGGACTAAGTACGTCGCCGAGCACGAGGTCCTGCGCGCCGCCGCCCAGGGGGCCCCGGTGGTGCTGGTCCTGCCCACGTTCCCCCTCGGTCCCCGAGACACCCGCCCTACCCCCACCGGCCAACTGGTCCTGGACTTCCTCAACGGCAAGATCCCCGGTTTCGTCGACACGTCCTTGAACGTCGCCCACGTCGACGACCTGGCCGAGGCCCACATCCTGGCTGCCGAGCGGGGACGGACCGGGCGGAGCTACATCGCCGGTGGGGAGAACATGGCGATGGCCGAGTTGTTGGCGACGTTGGCCGCCGTGACCGGGCTGCCGGCGCCGACGCGCCGGTTCCCCAGGGCACTGGCCCTCCTGGCCGGCGCAGTCTCCGAATCCTTCCAAGGACGGCTGCTCAGGCGGCAGCCGTTCGTCTCGATGGAAGCGGCCCGCATGTCGACCACGAGCATGATCTTCGACGACTCACGGGCCCGGTCTGAGATCGGCTACTCGTCGCGTCCGGCGATCGAAGCCATCACCGACTCGGCCCGCTGGTTCGTGGACCACGGCTACGTAAGGCCGGCCCGCCGGTCCCGCATCAGCTGGCCCACGCCGACCTGAACCCTCCGAGCGGGGTCTCCGGGGCCGTGTCCGGGGCCGTCAGCCTGAGCGGAGCCCGGTCGCCGTCTTCTCGACGCAGGCGGGGACGGCGCCCGGCCCTCGGTGGCGAAGCTCGGCCCGTGACGTGCAGGCGGCGATGGCCGACGCCGGCACATCGAGGGCCGCACCCGCCAGGAGCCGACCCGACCACACCCAGGCGTGGTGGGTGTACACCGGTCGGCGGCCCAGCACGTCGGTCATGAACCCGGCGGCGAACCGGGAGTCGCCGCCGGCCACGACGAGGGGTTGACCCGAAAGTGTGGGGACGACCACTGTCGTCACCCCCCAGGCGGCCAGGGCCTGGCGCACGGCCGCCAGCGCCCCTGGGGTGGCCACCGGCGCCGACTGGTCGCCGACCCCCACGTCGTCCAGGACCGCCAGCGCGGCGCGCTCCCTCCCGGTCCTCGATGGCGTGCTCTCGGGGCCGCCGCCGCTGACCTGGGAGAACGCCATGCCGGTGAC
>JAJYZN010000062.1 GCA_021799915.1 Actinomycetes bacterium | reverse complement strand
CGTCGGTGCCCACCAGGGCCAGGGCGATGCCGATCCCGAGCATCGGCGAGAAGTTCCCACTGGTGACCTCCCCGATCACCTCACCTGTGGACAGCACCGGATCACCCTGGCGGGCCGGTTGGCGCCCGTCGAACCGCAGTCCGACGAGGTGCCGGCGGGGACCGTCGCACCGTTCGCGCCAGAGAGCATCTCGACCCACGAACGTCGGCTTCTCCCAGGCCACGACCCAGCCCAGACCCGCTTGGAGTGGGGTGATCCCCGGACCCAGCTCGTGCCCGAAGAGGGGAAGCCCGGCCTCCAGGCGCAAGGTGTCGCGCGCGCCCAGGCCGGCGGGGACGGCGCCGGCTGCGGTGACCGCCGCCCAGAGCTCCTCGGCCACGGCCTCCGGTACAGCGCACTCCACCCCGTCCTCGCCGGTGTAACCGGTGCCGGCGGCCACGCAGTCCCTTCCCGCCCAGACGAACGGCGACACCCCGAAGTGGCCCACGGCGGCGGCCGGCCCGCTCACCTCGGCCAGGACCCGACGGGCGTCGGGACCCTGGACCGAGAGCACCGCCCGGGAGGCGGTGACGTCCTCTCCCCCGAGGGCAGCCCGCACCCGGTCGGTGTTGGAGGCGTTCGGCATGACGTGGAACCGATCGACGTCGAGCCACCAGACGATGACGTCGTCGGCCACCGACCCGTCCGCGTCGAGCAGGTGGGAGTACTGCGCCCGGCCCGGAGCGATGCGGGCGAGGTCGTTGGTGAGGGTCTCCTGCACCCGGTCCCCCGAACCCGGTCCGGACAGCTCCACCGTCCCCAAGTGGCTCACGTCGAACACGGCGGCCCCGGTCCGGCACGCCCGGTGCTCGGCCACCGTGCCCGCCTCGTAGGCCAGGGGCATGTGCCAACCGCCGAACTCGATCATCTTGGCCCCGAGCTCGACGTGCACCCGGTCCAGCGGCGAGGTGTGAAGCGACGCGGCGGGCACGGCCCGCAGCCTACGCGGCGGCTGAGGGGGGGCAGGCCAGCCCGTGGTGCGCGACGAGGGCCCGGAAGTCCCGCTGGTAGACCACGGTCACCGGGACCTCGGGGTAGAGCTGGCGCATGCGCCGGACCTTGGCGTTCTTGCGGGTCACGAGCCGCTGGTCGGCCGTGGTGAGCTCTACGAAGGTCCGGTGCTCGGGCAACCAGAAGTCGGGACGGAACCCGGCGCACGGGGCGCCGGTGCGGTCCCAGTCGAGGGCGAACTCCACCGGCTCGTACTCCCAGGCGATCTCGTGGACGTCGAGCAGGGCGGCGAACATCCGCTCCGACGGGTGGGCGAAGCGCACCCGTCCGGCCCGACCCCCCGAGGGGTGGTGATCGCGCCCGGTCACTCGCCGACGGCGCGGCGTCCCGGCCGCCCGGCGGACCGGCGGGGGGTCTCGTGGCCGCTCTCGATCCGCACCACTTCGGCGATGTCGGCGTCCAGCTCACCCACCACACCGGACAGGGGCACGATGTTGAACACGCCCTGTCCCCCGGCGAGCAGGTCCACCACCTCGCCTTCCGAACGGGCCAGCACCGACCGGGCACCGGTCATGACCAGGTTCGCCGACGCCAGGTCCGTCCCCAGGTCCTGTCGCAGGCACTCGACGGCCCGCCGGGCCGACCGCAAGGAGATCCCGGCGTCGAGGAGCTGCTTGATGACCTTCAGCTCGAGGACGTCACGGTAGGAGTACCGGCGCTTCGACCCGCTCCCCCGGGCCTCGGCCACCGAAGGTCGCAGCAGGCCGGTCCGGGCCCAGTAGTCGAGCTGGCGATAGGTGATCCCCACCAGCGAGCAGACCTGGGGGCCGCTCCAGCCCCCGTCCGGCTGGGTCGGCGACCGATCGCTCCGCTCTGCCACCCGGTCGCTCCGCTCTGCCAATCCGTCGCTACGCTCTGCCACCCGGTCGCTCCGCTCTGCCACCCGGTCGCTCCGCTCTGCCACCCGGTCGCTCCGCTCTGCCACCCGGTCGCTCCGCTCTGCCACCCGGTCGCTCCGCTCTGTGGTCCCCTGGCGCTGCTGGCGCTGCATCCGGCCCTCCCGACGTGTGGACACCCGATCCGACACCGCCATGCTACCCGCCCGGGATCACAGGCGCGTAGTTACGCCGGCGTCGTCTCCGGCCAGGCCAGGACCGGGCCCCGCACCACCAGGCCGACCCGGGCGCCCGGAGCCCACGACACCCCTCCGGTGATCCGGACCACCACCTCACCCAGACGTGAAGGGTCGTCAGCCTCCACCCGGACGACGGCGTCGTGCCCGTAGTACTCGTACTCCTTCACCCGTCCGCGCACCATCCCCGCGTCGGGGTCGGCCACCAGGTCCACCTGCTCGGGACGGACCAGGACCGTCGCCGCCCCCTCCCCGCCGGTCCGCGAGGATCCGGGGGCATCGGTCGAGACCTCCAGGGTCCCGAGGGCGGTGGTCACCGTCCGCCCTCCGGGGGCCAGTCGACCGCCGATGAGGTTGGCCTCACCGACGAACCGGGCCACCTCAGGGTCGCCGGGACGGGCGTAGAGGCTCTCGGGGGTGCCCATCTGGGCGATCCGTCCGTGTCGGATGACGGCTACGTGGTCGGCCCAGCTCAGGGCTTCGTCCTGGTCATGGGTGACCAGAAGGGCGGTGGTCCCGGCCCGCCGGAGGACTGCCTGGACGTCGGCCCTCACCTCGGCCCTCAGGGTCGGGTCGAGCGAGGAGAAGGGCTCGTCCAGCAGGACCAGCTCGGGCTTGACGGCCAGGGCTCGCGCCAATGCCACCCGCTGCTGCTGGCCGCCGGACAGCTGGTGAGGGTAGCGGTGCCCCATCCCCCGCATGCCGACCAGTTCGAGGAGGTCGCCGATCATGCCCGAGCGCCGCTCGGCCCGGGTCACCCCGAAGGCCACGTTGCGCCCCACGGTGAGGTGCGGGAACAGGGCGCCTTCCTGGGGGACGTAGCCGATGTGGCGATGCTCGGGGGCCACGTGGTGACGGGTCCCGTCGAGGACCACCTCGCCCATCGACACCGTCCCACGGTCGGCCCGCTCGAAGCCGGCCAGGATCCGCAGCAACGTCGTCTTCCCACTGCCCGAGGGCCCGAGGATGGCCGTGAGCGAGCCTGGATGGACCTCCAGGTCGAGACCGGCGAGCACCGGCTGGGGACCGAAGGACTTCCACAGGCCAGCGACCACCAGGCGGTTCACGTCGCCTCGCACGGGCTCACGACGTCCCGGCGGCCGCCCGCCTGCTGCCACCGGGATCTCCGTGCACCGCCCCAGCTTACGGGGACCCGATCACCTCGGGATCGTCAAGTCCAGGCGTCGCCGCCAATCCTCACCATGTCGTTGTGTCGAGACGGGTCGGAACGCCCTGGACGCTCACCCCGGGAGGAACCCGCTGCGTGATCTGTGTCACCTGCACCGACCCGTTCGTCCCCGGGGCCGTCCTCCCCCACAATACCTCCTTGATCGCGGTGGGGAGTGGTGTGGAATCGGTCGGGTACTCGCCGGCCAGGACCGGGCAGCCTTTCGCGAATGCTTTTGTGGTGAGCGCCTTGCCGGCGGCACAGGACTGGAGGGTAAGTCCCCCCAGTGCCGGGTTCAGGTCCGAGGAGCCGCCGCCGCCGCTGCCCGGCTGGCTCCCACCGAAAATGCAGATGAAGCGCGCTGATCCCGTACTCCCCCCCTTCCCGCCCTGGTAGCCCCCACCTCCACCTCCGGAGTCGGATGTGCCCGTCGACCCGTTGCCCCCTGTGGGTGAGTATGTCTTCCCCCCGCCTGTGCCCCCGGGCCCGGCGCCGTGTGTCCCGTACACGATTGTCGTCTGAGGTTGGCCCGTGCTGGAACCTCCGGACCAGTTCGACCCGGAGCCGGCCTTCCCACCGGGACCGGCTGTCGGGGTGCAGGTGACTGTCTCGGCGCCGCCGCCGCCACCGCCGGCCACGGCCAGGACGTTGGCCGAGTCCCCAGGGGCCCGGCCGCACTTGCTCGACGTCGGTGAGGAGCCCACGCAGATGGCGCTGGCCCCCCCACCGGCCCCCGAGGCGTTGCCGGTCGCTCCTCCCTTACCTAGTCCTGTGCCGCCGGGCAACGCGCCCCGCTTCAGGCCGATCGTGCCGTCACAGCCCTGGACCGCCGAGATCCACACTGTGGCTGTGGAGGTGTTCTTGAAGGCCGCGCTAATCGAGGTACCTGTGCCCCCGAGCCCGTCCCCCCCACCGAAGAAGGCGTCTGTGTCGCCCCGCCCACCTCCCCCGCCGGCCACCGAGAGGACGATGGTGGCCCCAGGGGCGACGGCGACGCTGCGCTGGGCTGTGACCCCGCAGATCCCCGATGTCGACTGGGAGATCTGATTGTGGTGTGTGTTGAGCCAGGTGATGGTCACGTGCCCGAAGGACGCGGCCGGATGGGTGAAGGTCCCTGTGCCGCTGTAGCCGACGGCGGCGCTGGTGTTGATCCAGCTCTCCCCGGCCCCGCCGCCACCGCCGGACCACCCCGACGTTCCTCCTGATCCTCCGACGTACCCGCCGCCACCGCCACCACCGTCGCCACCGAGGCCGGTCTTTGTCCCCGGCTTTCCCTGAGGGGAGAACGCTGTGCCTGTCCCGCCTCCACCTCCAGAGCTGAAGAACCCACCTGTGCCTCCGTTGCCCTTGCTGAACTGTGTCCCGACGGTGTGTGTGTTGCCCCCGTTCCCGCCGTTGCCTCCTGTGGCGAACAGGAAGCTCTCACCCCCACCACCCCCGCCGCCGGCGATCATGTATACCGTCGACGCCAGGTTCGCCGACGTGATGTTCGGGTTTGTGGCCTTGCACGGTGTCACCGTGCACACCGCCGAGGCCCCGCCGCCGCCGCCGGCGTCCCCTGTTGTGGGCAGCGAGCCCCCCGGTGCGAAGCCACCGCCACCTTCGGTGATCTGCGACGTGCTCCCGGCCTGGCAGCCGGCGTTCACGTAAACTGTGGTCGCATTGTAGATTGCGGTGGCCGTCTCTCCGTTGCCTCCCTTCCCGCCTCCGGTGGTGAAGAGCCCGCCCCCGTTGCCGCCCTCGGCGCCGTTGCCCCCCGTCGCCTGGATCTCCATGTATTTCGCTGTGTGCGGAGGTGCCAACTTCTTGGTTGTGCCGGTGCAGCTCACGGCCGGCAGGATCGTCACCGGCTTGGCCAGGACTTGGTCCACCGGCCCGGTCAGCCCCAGCTTGAGCGTGGTGCACGTGTACCGGTCGGACTGCCCGGCCCGTCCGGTCACGAAGACGTGCACGTACGGCTTCGTCGTGGAGGAGGCCATCCGGGAGTCGACCACGTACTGGAACTCCTGGCTGATCCCTGTGGCCGTGGAGTCGACCTCCCAGCCGATGTATGTCTTCTGGCCGGGCAATCCCGAGTGGAAATTCGCTGTGCTCGTGGTGCATTTGGGGTCGAACTTGCCCGAGAACGCCGGATTGTTCGGGTCCGGTGTCTTCGAGCACTGCGTAGGAGGGTTGGTGGCTGTCTCGGACCAGTGGACACCTGAGGAGCAGTAGTCCTCGGCGTACGCCCACTTCCCCGTCGAGGCGTCAACCCAGGCCTGGTAGTCGTTCACCCCGGCCTCGGCCGCCTGGAGCGCCTTCTGGGAGAGCTCGGTGCGGCTGGCGATCTGGGTCTGGCCGACCACCGAGAGCTGGACCCCGGCCAGCAGTAAGACGACTCCGGCGGTGATGGCGATCACCACCAGCAGGGCCTGGCCCTGCTCGTCCGGGCGACCCCGCAAGGACTGCGAACCGGTCTTCATGTCACCCATCCCTTCCCGCCGTCTCGACCGACGGTCATGACGAAGTCTCCGTGCCCGAGAGGAACAGGTTCCCCGTCGCCTTCGACATCACCCGGCCGCTCCCGTTGGGAGCGTGCGACACGGCGTCGGTGATCACCGAGACGTTCATGGACACGTCGTGGATGTCGACCAGCGCGTTCCCACCGACCACCGTCCGGTCGTCCATGGACGGAGCGAGCGAGGTGCCGGCCGACCCTGTGGCGTAGTAGGTGAAGAGGGCCGGGGTGCTCACGACCGTCCCCGCCGGGAGCGTGCCCTCGATCTCCTCTTGGCAGGCCAACGTGCACCACACCGAGCGGGCCAGCACCCGATGGCCGACCGGCGGGGTGCACGTCCCCCCCGATTTCGACCCGGCCGGCGGTGGCGTCCCGGGCGGTGTCCACGTCGAGCACGTGGCCGCGGTCCCGAGATCCTCGAGGAGCAGTGTGCAGACGTCGTCTGTGAGCCCGCCCCCGGGTGGGGCCCCGGCCGCAGCCCGGCAGGTGGCGGGGTCGATCCACAGCCGGTACACGTGGGGCGCTGTCCCGGCAGGAGCCTCGGGCTGGTAGGCGCAGAAGACCATGTCGAAGGGGTGGGCCACGATGATGGCGGTGTTGGCCGGAGCCGGGACCGTGTACTTGCCTGTGGTTCCCTTGAACACCGCACCGCCCCCCGTCCCTGTGGGACTGGTCACCGGCGGGTAGTAAGAGATGGGGGTGGGCGGCGTCGCCCCGCTCGATGTCGGGTCGGAGACTGCTGTCTTGTTCCAGCACCCCTTGACTGTGGTGCTGGAGTCGTTCGAGGTGGCCCAGTCGGCTGGCGAGACCGTGCCGCGCAGGTAGAGGGACATGGTGTCGACGGCAGACTGCGCTGTCGACGCCGACTGCCCCGATGCCACCTCGAGCGACGCCTGCTGGAACACGCTGGTGGAGATCACCAGGGTGACGCCCAAGATGATCGACAGGATGAGAGAGGCCACGATGAGCTCGGTCAGGGAGAACCCGGACTCGTCGCCGTGTCGCCGGGACGGTCTCTCCGTCCCCGGCGCGACCCGGGAGCCCCGTGGGTGGTGGCCGGCGGTCATCGCTACGACAGCCCGAGCGGACATGAGCTCACTGTCTCTGTCGCGGACGGTCCTCCGGTGGCCTGAGCGAACTCGCCCTGGGCCAGGGCCCGACCGGTCCCGCTCTGGCCTTCGGGAGCCGTGACCTTCACGGCGACGTGGTAGGTGGGCACCGTGTTCGGCAGCACTTTGCCGTTCCCCCACTTGTATGTTCCCGGGTGGGCCGTTGTTGTCTTGATCAGGGCGCACCATCCACCGGTCACCAGGGCCTTCCACTTGACCGAGTCCTGTGTCCCCGACGGGCACAGACCGGCGTGCGCCGTGCACGTCGACGTCGAGGGCCAGGCCGCCGACGTTGTCCACTTGGCCGGGAAGTTGGGCGGCGGGAACTTCCCCTGGAGCACGGAGGTCACCTCGGCGTTGGCGACGGCGACCAGCACCCGGTTGCTCTGGGAGTTGGCGATGACCCGATCCCCCGACGCCAGGAAGTTCGAGACCGGCACGAAGATGAGCAGGATCATCACGCTGGCCACGATGACCTCGATCAGCGTCAGCCCGTCGTCGCCACGCCGCCGCCCCGGTGCCCTCGTCACCCGACGACCCTTCGGAACGCCCCGTGCACTGCCCGCCACGTCCACCGGCGTCCCCCTCTCCACCGTGACCATCCTAAGGCCCTCGACGACCGTTTCCCAGGGCCATCCCACCCGCGCCATCCCACCCGGGTGGAACCACGTGGGTGCGGCGACCGAACCTGGCACGGTCAGGTGTGACGACCTCAACCCGTCAGGTCGGCCATCCCCTCCCACGGGCTCGAGGCCGACGCGTGGGAGCGTCGGGGCGCCCGCCCGGCCCTCCGGGCCTGCCGGCCAGCCTCCACGGCCAGGCGCATGGCAGTGGCCATGGCCACCGGATCGTGGGCCCGGTGCACCGCGGTGGCGCTCAGGACCCCGTCACAGCCCAGCTCCATGGCCAGCGCGGCGTCCGAAGCGGTCCCGATGCCGGCGTCGAGGATGACCGGCACCTCCACGGCCTCGACCAGGAGCTCGATACGTCGGGGGTTCCCTATCCCCTGGCCGCTCCCGATGGGCGACCCGAGGGGCATGACGGCGGCGCACCCGACCTGTTCGAGCCTCCGGGCCAGCACCGGGTCGTCCGTCGTGTACGGGAGCACCACGAAGCCGTCGCCGGCCAGCTGCTCGGCGGCCACCAGCAGCTCCACCGGGTCCGGCAACAGGGTCCTCTCGTCTCCGATGACCTCCAGCTTCACCCACGGGGTCCCGAACGCCTCGCGCGCCAGCTGGGCCGTGAGCACCGCCTCACCGGCGGTGAAGCACCCGGCGGTGTTCGGCAGCACCCGCACCCCCCGCCGTTCCAAGGTCTCGACCAACGAGCTCTGGGTGGATCGCTCGATCCGGCGGACGGCAACGGTGGCCATCGCCGACCCCGATGCCGCCAACACGGCGTCGAGCTCTCCCAGGCTCCCCATCCCCCCGGTACCCATCAGCAGCCGGGACGACAGCGACTCGCCGGCGATCACGAACTGATCGACCGCCACGTCGGGGTCGAGGGACATACCCGTGATGGTAGCCCTCGGGAGAGGCCGTCCAGCGCCGGACCGCACCCGGTCACGTGACGTCTCGCACCTAGAGGTGTACCAGAGCTTCATCTCGATCTCCAGTAGAGCTTCGGCTCATAGAGCTGACTCGTGGCCGTCCTGTACGCTACCCTCGCCGGGTGACGCCCCGCGTGGCCCTCACCGTTGCTGGCTCGGACTCGGGGGGAGGTGCCGGGATCCAGGCAGACCTCAAGACCTTCTCTGCCTTCGGGGTGTTCGGGACGAGCGCCCTGACCGCGGTCACCGCTCAGAACACGCTCGGGGTCACCGGGGTGCTCGACATCGATCCGGAGTTCGTGGTCGCCCAGGTGGAGGCGGTCGTGGGCGACTTGGCCCCGGCGGCCACGAAGACCGGGATGCTGGCCCGCCCCGACACCGTCGCCGCCGTGGGTCGTCTGGCGGCATCGGGGGTGCTGGGGCCCGTGGTGGTGGACCCGGTGCTGATCTCCACCAGCGGGTCGATCCTCATGGGTCCCGGCGGAGTCGACGCCTACCGCGCGCACCTCATCCCCTTCGCCGATATTCTCACGCCGAACGTGACCGAAGCAGCCGCGCTCACCGGGCGGGACCCGAGCACGGTGACCACCGTCGAGGAGATGACCGAGATGGCCGAGGAGCTGAGGGCGCTCGGCGCCCGGGTCGTGGTGGTGAAAGGTGGGCACCTGAGCCGCTCGGGGGGCTCCCCCGACGTGGTGGCCGGTCCTCGGAGGGTCACGGTGCTGCCCGCTCGCCGGGTCCCGACCACCAACGACCACGGCACGGGCTGCTCCCTGTCGGCGGCCATCGCCGCGGCACTGGCGCTCGGCACACAGCCCGAACCGGCCGTGGCGCGGGCCAAGCACTTCGTGCTGGCGGCCCTCGCCGGCGCCCGGACCTGGACCCTGGGGGCCGGTCGAGGCCCCATCGACCACTTCGGCTGGGAGCCTCCGACCGGTCCTTCCACCTAGCGCACGCTCTGGCGGCCCGAGGCGGGCGTGGCACCCGAGCCCCACCGACCCCTCGCCGCCTCGACAGCCGACTCGGCCCGTATGCTCGGAGGCGGTGGCCCGCACTCCGACGGCACACGACCCGGGTCCCGATCTCCACACCGCCAACGTGGACGATCGGCCGACGGGACCCGACCAGGGACCCGACGCGCCCCTCCCCCCGACCAGGAGGGGTCCGGGACTCGGACCGGCCCTGGTCGTAGGGGCTATCGCCGTCGGCCTGATCCTCGTGTTCGGGGTCCTCTCCGTCGTCTCCACGGGCCACACGACCACGTCGCCCTCGGTGTCGACCAGGCCGGTCGCGGTTGCCGGGTCCTCCCTCAAAGCGGTCCCCGCGGTCACCGGGTTGGGTCCCATCGAGCAGGCGGACACACCGCCGGCCAACATTCTCGACTCCCTCACCCTCCCAGTCGGCTCCACTCCGGTTCCGCACGGACACTCGGTCTCGAACACGAACCAGTACGACGGTCAGATGGCGTTCACGGCCTCGTCCACCGAGGCCACACTCGTCGCCTTCTACCGGTCCGAGCTGGACCGCCACGGGTGGAAGATCGTCGGGGTGGCTCCGGCCACCGGCATACCCGAAGGGGTCGAAGTCCTCTCCGAGCAGGCCGGTTCCGACGGGTGGTACTGGGAGGTCGGCGCCGTCGTCTCCCCCACCCGATTCACCGGCCCGGCTGGCGTCCACCAGTCGACCCGGTTCCAGCTACGCCTGTTCGAAGTGCCCGACGCCAGCTGATCGGCGAATCCAGCCGGCCCGGTACGCGCTCAGCGCTCGGCCACCGCCGGCTCGGGGACCACGACCGAGCGGTCGGCCCGGTCCTGGCGGCGGAACATGTAGGCCCACACGAAGAAGTCGGCCGGGTAGAGGAGGTAGCCCACCCGGGTGGCCGGGGCGAAGAGGATCGCCACCAGCATGATCCACGCCGCCAGCGAGGTGACCTGGGCCGGGGTGGACGGGGGGTGGCGCACCAGGACCCGGACGACGACGACCGCTCCGATCACCACCAGCGCCACGGGCAGGATCCGATGGATGCCGGGAAACACCGAGACCAAGATGTGCCCCGGCAGGGCGCTGGCCGCCGGGGAGGGGACCCCGGCCAGACCGAGCGGGAACAGGGCCACGTTGTAGACGAAGGCCCGGACGTCGCGGAGCATGAACGGCACGACGATCGGGACGGTCACGACCAAGATCCCGGCCAGCATGCGCAACGGCGCCCGCCGACCCGAGCGGTCCCGGGCCGCGAACAGGGCCAGCGCGGCCAGGGGCCAGGCGGTGAACTTCATGGCCGACACGGCACCCAGCACGACGCCGCTCCATCCCGGACGGCGTCGCTGGGCCAGCACCATCGCCAGCAGGAGGAAGGCCACGATGGGCATGTCGTCGCCCCCGGTGACCAACGGGAGGGCGGCCGTGGGCAGCACGGCGGCGAACTGCAGGACCCGGAAGCGCGGCTCGGTCGGACCGCGGGCCAGGGCCAGGGCCAGGGCCACCACCACCAACGTCACCAGGGTGAAGAAGACCCGGGCATCACTGAGTCCCACCGGGGCGTGCGTGCTGGCCGGGAGCCCGAAGACGGCCATGAGCGGCAGGTACGGGAAGAAGGCTTCGTAGGCGGGCTCGCCAGGAACGGCCGAGAGCACGTGACCGTGGCTCACCGTGGCGTGGTACGGGTCCTTCCCCTGGGCCAGGCGCTCGCCGGCCTGCTCGATCACCACCACTTCGGGCTGGACGTGGGCCGGCGGGTTGCCGTGCCCGCGCAGTGCCACTTCGACGGCCAGCGGCGCCACCACGGCGCCAATGAGCGTCACCACCAGGAGCCAGATCCGCACCCCGCTCAGACGAGTGGCGCCCCCACCGGCCCTGGTCTCCGAAGTGGGCCGAGGCAATCGCCGGCGCCGTCCGAGAAGGGCCGACACTGCGCCCACCACCAGGTACGGCCCCACGGCGATCTCGCCCCAGGCGCGGTACAGGGCCAGCGTGGAGAAGCCGGCGGTGACGGCGGCGAAGACGGCCGAGATCCCGTAGAGGCCGGCGTCGACGGTCTCGGGGGGCAAGGTCGCCACCCACGGGCCCCACGTCTTGCGGAGGTCACGCACTCGGACTCCTCATCTGGCGCCCGGCGGACACCGGCGCCCAGCTCCCCCAGGACCGCCTTCGCTGGTCCGGCGCATGGTACCAATCACGCAGCAGCCAGAGACGGTCACGCGAGTGCGGTCAGGAACGGTCGGGGGAGCCATCGAGCAGCCCGTCGACGAAGGCCAGTTCGGCTTCGAGGGCAGCGCAGATCGTGTCGGCCCTCCGGAAGCCGTGCCCCTCTCCGGCGAACGTGACCAGCCGGCACGGGCGGCCCCGGTTACGCAGAGCGGTCACCAGGGCCTCGGATTGGCTCGGGGGAACCACGGGATCCTCGAGCCCTTGGAGGACCAGGACCGATCCGGTCATATCCTGTGCCCGGCAGGCCGGCGAGCGGCGACGGTACTCGTCGGCGTCGGTCGCCGGCGCCCCCACCAACCGTTCGGTGTAGCGGGACTCGAAGTCGTGGGTCACCGCGGCGAGAGCCAGAAGATCGGTGACCCCGTACCAGGAGACCGCGCCCGAGAACACCTCCGAGCGGACGAGCGCCCCGAGGGCGGTCAAACCGCCGGCACTGCTGCCCCGTATGCACATGCGTCCCGCGTCGGCCCAGCCGCGAGATGCGGCGTGGACGGCGGCGTCCACACAGTCGTCGACGTCGACGATGCCCCAGGCCCCGAGGAGCCCCTGGCGGTACGCCCGGCCGTAGCCGGCACTTCCGGTGTAGTCCACCGCCACCACGGCGAAACCCCGCGTGGTGAACATCTGGACCTGGGGATCGAACCCGGCCTCGGCGGCCCCGGTGGGACCACCGTGACAGGTCACGACGAGGGGGGGCCGCCGTCCCGGGTCCCCCTTCACCCCGGCCAGCTGGGGTGGGTAGTACAGACCGCGCACCACGCTCCCCCGCCGTCCCGTGAACGAGAAATGCCGGGCCGCCGACACGTTCGCCTCGGCCAGGATGCCCGATCCCCCCCCGAGCACCGGGCGGGAAGGCTCCGGCGGCTCGGGTGCGCCGAGTGGCGCCCACCACGGCTCCGCCGGACGGTCCGCCGTCGCACCCAACCAGGCCACACCTCCGGCGTGGGTGCACACCGCACTGACCGAGACGCACGCCGCCCCGAGGGGAGCGAACCTCTTCGTCGCCGGGTCCAGCACGCCGATCCGGTCGAAGCCCGAGGAGCGCCGGCGACAGGCGATCGTCCCGTCCCCCAGCTCGGCCATCGTGCTCTGCCCCAGCTGCCAGTCGGGCCCGTGGAATTCGCCTTCGTCGTCGCAGAGCCGTTCGGACGGAGAGCCCGGTCGCCATCGCCACGGCTGCCACCACCCCGCCGAGTCCGACACGTAGACCAACGCCCCGTCTCCACACCAGAGGGGCTGGCCGACCGAGACACCGGCCTCCCGACCGCCGTCCAGCCGACGCTCCCGGCGCACCCCGAGGGCACCGCCCTCCTCTTCGAGCTCGCCCACCCAGAGCTCCGAGGCGTCCCAGGACATGTCCGGATGGTCCCAGCAGATCCAGGCCAGCCACCGGCCCGACCGGTCCACCCGGGGGGCGGCGAAGAAGTCACGGCCCGAACGGAGCACGCACTGGCCCCGGCCGTCGGCCGGCCCTTCGGGGACGGGCAGGGCCACCAGGTCACGCACCGCAGTGCGGTCGACCAGTCGCTCACGCACCGCCAGCACCCAACGGCCGTCGGGGGTCGCCCGAAGGTCGCCGTAGCGACAGTCGACGCCTTCGGGAGGTGGTGACCCGAGGGCCATGGGGTCACGACCGGGGTCGAGAACGTGCACCCGCTGGCTGTCCTGGTCCACGTAGGCGCACCGGGACGCCTCGATTCGCGGGACGTCGGCAGCTCCGTCGGGCACCAGGCAGAAGGCGCCGCCCCCGTACTCGTGGACCCGCGAACGCACGCTCACGCCCGGCGGCGTGACGAGCTCAGGTACGCCGTCCAGGGTCGACCGGACCACCACTTGGCGACCTCCCTCCTCAGGCCGGCTCTCGCTCCAGTAGAGGTGGGCGCCGGCGGACGCCACCTCCTTGAGGCCTACATCATCGGCGTCGAGGTCGCGTGCAAGCTCGGGCTCGTCATGGGATACGAG
>JAJYZN010000061.1 GCA_021799915.1 Actinomycetes bacterium | reverse complement strand
GGCCCCCCCGGCCGAGCGAAGCCCCGACACGCCCCTCGTCTATCCTCTCCCCCCATGTCTACTGCGCACTTGCCGACTCACGAACCTTCGTCGCGAACGATGCCTGCCGTTCGCTCGGCGCGAACGCGGCGGCGGGGCTCGCTCGCGCTCCTGATGCTCGGCGCCGTCGCGCTGGTCGCCTCTGCCTGCGGGAGCAGCGCGTCGTCGAGCACCACGGCCTCGAAAGCCGCTGCCACCTCACCCGCGTCGACGTCGTCAGGCGTCCCGGCAGTGGCCAACGCGACGAACCTCTCGGCCGAGCCGGTGGTGAGCCCCGGCAAGTCGCCCGCACCGACCACCCTGGTCGTCAAGAACCTTGTGGTCGGGACCGGCGCAGTGGCCACCACATCCAGCACGGTCGTGGTCAAGTACGTGGGGGCCGCCTAGACAAGCGGGGAGGACTTCACAGCCGCCCCCTGGACCTCTGGGCAGGCTTCCACCTTCGCGTTGAGCACAGTGGTGCCGGGGTTCCGTGAGGGGATCGTCGGCATGAAGGTCGGCGGACGTCGCGAGATCGTGATCCCCCCCGCGCTCGGCTACGGTGCCGGGGGCTCGGGATCGACCATCAAGCCGAACGAGACTCTGGTCTTCGTGGTCGACTTGCAGGGCGTGTCCTGATCGTCGGACCCGCGCCCGGCCCGTCGGGTACCGGGCTCGCAGCCGTTCCGCTCTCGAGTACCTGAGCCGGTCCCTGGTCGGCGTTCGTCCCGGCGAAGACGAACGGCGTCGTGGTCCGCCGTCTGGTCCACCAGGCGAACGCGATGCCAAGCCCCAAGAGCGCGGCGATGGTTTCGTCGATACCACCCCCGATTGCCCGCGGACCCACGACGAAGAACGCGACGAGCAGCGATCCCATGATCGAGCTCGACACCAGCGAACCGACGAACAGGACGCGATGGGAGTGCGGTTGGAGCTGCACGTCGGGGAGCCGGCGGTGTCCGACGCCGAGGAACACGGCTGCGGTGATCGAGTCGAGGAAGAACTCTGCCAACAGGAAGAACCCTGCCGCGGACAGCAGCAGGGCAAAGAACGACCCGAGCGAGGAGACGAACAGCTCGAGGCCGACGACGACCGCCGCGGCGCCGAGGCTCGTGACGATGGCGACGTGCGGGACCCGGCGGCGGTTCAGGCGAGCGAAGCCCCCCGGCAGGAGGCGCTCTCGGCCCATGGCGTACATCGCCCGAGTCAGGATGAAGCTGGTGAGCCACAGGCCTCCGGCCGTCGACATGAGGATGGGCACCACCATGAGCCACGGTGCACCGGGGACCAAACGCCCTGCCCAGACCGCGAGCGGGTCGACCGACCCCGACAGCGAGTGCAGCGGCGTCTCTCCCAGCATCAAGGGGTACAGAACTGCGTAGAACACGAGGGCACCGACCGCACCGACGATCCCGCCCACGCCGGGGTGGGTCCTCGGGCGGACCGACTCCTCGGCGGCATAGCTGTCGATCTCCCAGCCGTCGAGGATCGTGGCCGCCACGACGGCCACGATCAGGATCCCGCCGATCGGCGGCGGGCCGAAGTGGATCGGCTGGGCCAGGGCGTGCCATCGCACGATGCCGATCAAGCCGAACGCCGCCACCGACACGATCTCGACGGCGAAGAAGACCTGGGTGATCCGGGCAGTGGGGCGCCCGCCCAAAAGGAGGGGGACGGCGGCGAACCCGATCCAGAACAGGGCCACGATCAGCACTGCCGCAGGAGAGCTCCGCAGATGCGGGAAGAAGAGCGCCAAGGTGTAGGAGCCGGCCGGGATGGCGATGGGGGGAATTGAGAAGAAGTACGCGAGGAGCAGGACCCACGCCTGGTAGCGCGAGGCGCTCCTGCCGATGACCCGCGCTGACCAGTGGTAGGAGGCGCCGGCTTGGGGGAAGTGGCGATTGAGGAGCCGGAACACGAAACTCGAGATCACGAACGGGACCGCGAGGATGGCAATGGCCGGCAAGGTCCACCACCCCGCTTCCGCGGCCATCACCCCGCCGGTCGCCGCGACCGAGAACATCGGTCCCACGCTCGACACCGACAGCGGCACGAGGTCCCGGAGCCGGAAGGATTGGGCCAGACGGGCGGGCTCCGCGCCGGCGACCGTGCTGCCGGTGACGGGCGCGACTCCCTCAGCTCGAGAAGAGCCCTGGCCGGGAGCCCGGGGGGGACCCTCGATCTGCGTCATCGGCCACCGGCGGCGGGATCTTCTCGCAGCACCATTCCCCTTTGACCTCGCCCGTTTGCTATCAGATCGCTATTGCAAACTTATCGCATAGAGCGTGGCTCCCGTCCCTCCGCCCCCGGCCACCGGGAGCCTCGGCTCAGGCTCTTGCGGGCGATACGCTCACGCGATGAGCCGGCGGAGGACGGCTTCGGCCAGGACCCCTCCGGCGGCGGCCATCGATCCCGCCGCCGTGCGCCGTCTGGTCGACGTGGTGGGCCGGCGCCACGTGCTCACCGACCCCGAGCTCACCGCCACTTCATGCGTCGACTGGACCGGTCGATACGCCGGACGGACGCCGGCCGTCGTCCGCCCCGGGGATGTCACCGAGGTGGCCGCCGCCGTCGCCTGCTGCGCCGAGCTCGGCGTCGCCATCGTCCCCCAGGGCGGCAACACCGGACTGGTGGGCGGCAGCGTGCCGCTGCACGGGGAGGTCGTGCTCAGCACGTCGCGCTTGGTGGCGATCGACGGCGTCGACGCGGCGGGTGGCCAGCTCACCGCAGCCGCCGGTGTCACCATCGAGACTGTTCATATGGCGGCCTCTGAGGTCGGCTGGGCGTACGGAGTCGATCTGGCCAGCCGGGGCAGCGCGACCGTGGGTGGGTCAGTGGCGACCAACGCCGGAGGTCTCCGGGTCTTGCGCTACGGCGACACCCGCGCCCAAGTGGTCGGGATCGAGGCCGTTCTCGGAACCGGGGCGATCGTGTCGCACCTGGGAGGGTTGCTGAAGGACAACACGGGCTACGCACTCCCCGCACTCCTTTGCGGCAGCGAGGGAACGCTTGGGGTCGTGACGGCCGTCCGCCTTCGGCTGGTCCCGGCGGCGGACCGCCGCGTCACGGCGCTTGCCGCATTCGACAGCGTGCGATCGGCGGTGGACGCAGCCAACGGTCTTCGTCGCACGCTTTCTTCGCTCGACGCGGTGGAGCTGATCGTGGGCCGGAGCCTCGAGCTGGTGTGCGCGCTGAGGGGGCGGCCATTGCCGTTCGACGTGACCAACCCGGCCTACCTCCTCGTCGAAGCTGCCGCTCGCGTCGACCCGGGTGACGACCTGGCTGGCGCACTGGGCGCAGCCGGCGGGGTGGTCGACGTCGCCGTGGCCGAAGGGTCGAGCCGTCGCGGCGATCTGTGGGCGTACCGCGAGGAGCTGCCATCGGCAGTGAACAGCCTCGGTGCTCCTCACAAGCTCGACGTCGCGCTTCCGCAGGCTGCACTCGCGGCGTTCGTCGACGAGGTGCCGCGAATCGTCAGCGACGTCGCTCCCGAGGCGGAGACCTGGCTGTGGGGGCACGTCGGCGACGGGAACGTCCATGTGAACATCACCGGCGTCGCGCCCGACGACGACCGGCCGGACGACGCGGTGCTCCGCGTCGTCGCCGATCTTGGGGGGAGCATCAGCGCCGAGCACGGGATCGGCACTGCCAAGCGGCGGTGGCTGCACCTCAACCGCTCGGCAGAAGAGATGGCTGCGTTCGCCTCGATCAAAAGGGCCCTCGATCCGGCAGGGATATTGAACCCCCACGTTCTCCTGCCCGAGCTTTGATACTCACCCGCCCGCCGACTCGCTCACGACCCGCCCGCCGGCTCGATCACGACCCGCCCACTGACTCGATCACGACCCGCCCGGAGGCTCTTCGATCGGACCGCACGTGCGCATGGCAGCGGCGAACGCAGCCGAGCGCTCCTTGTAGTCGCGGAACTGCCCGAAGCTCGGCGCGGCCGGCGACAGCAGGACGACGCCGTCGGGCTTCGCCCACTCGAACCCTCTCGTGGTGGCCGATTGGAGGTCGGGGACGTCGAGGACCTCGGGTGCCGGCCGCGGCCCGAGGTCGACTGCTTGGTGGACGCGGAGCCCAGCGCCGGGGAGGGCCAGGACCAGCAGCGCCGGTACGGCATCGCCATGCGGTGCCGGCTCTCGCGCGGCAAGCCACCTCGACATGCCCTCAGCGAGCGGCCCGTAGTCGATCCCACGGTCGAAGCCCCCGACGATCAGCGCCACCTTCGGCTCGTTGCGGTGGGCGTCGAGGGCGGCCAGCGTGGCCAAGACGTTCGTGGCCAGGCTGTCGTCGACGAAGCGGACACCCGCCACAGATCCCAGCGGGGCCAAGCGGCTCGCCAGGCAGTGGAACCCGCCGGCCGCCCGGCGTAGCGCGTCCTCGTCGACTGCGCCGGGCACCCCCATCTCGACCAGGCAGGTACGGGCAACCAGCGCGTTCACGAGGTTGTGGCGACCCGGCAACCCGAGGTGAACTGCCCAGGAGCCGTCGGCGCCGTGCTCTGCCGCACCCGGCGCGGACCCACCCGAGGTCACCCAGCGGACCTCGGAACCGAGCAGCGGCCGATGCGCGCGCAGTACCTCGCTGTCGCCATTGGCCACGGTGACCCGGGCCCCGGGCCGGGTGCAGACCGAGAGCTTGTCCCGGTAGTAGGTCTCGACGTCGCCGTGCCAGTCGAGGTGGTCGGGATGGAGCGACGTCACGGCGACCACGGGCGGTGCCGATGCCAAGTCGGTCGCCTGGAAACTGGAAGTCTCGACGACCCAGTACTCGCAGCCCGAGCCGTCGACTTGGGGGTCGTAGGGGAGCGTGCCGATGTTCCCGGCCACGATGCACCGATGGCCCAGGCGTTCGATGAGGTGTCCGGCGACGGCAGCGGTCGTGCTCTTGCCCTTGG
Source organism: Actinomycetes bacterium (assembly GCA_021799915.1). The sequence goes on along the minus strand of JAJYZN010000061.1, from coordinate 8,716 downwards.
TGCCGGTGACGACCAGGACACGGCTGCGGTCCGCCTCTTGCATCCACAGGCCCAGGCCCCCGGTGACGGCCACCCCACTGCGGACCAGGTGGACGACGTCGGCCCGGTGCCGGCTGATCCCCGGGGTCTTGACCACCACGTCACAGCGTTCGAGCGCCTCGAGCCCGCCCGCCCGAGTCGCCAGGACGTGGGGGGAGGGCGGGTGATCGTCGACGAGGACCGGCTCGATCCCGAGGGCGCGGGCGCGCCGCAGGTTCGCCTCGCCTTCGACGCCGAGGCCCCACAGCCCGACCGCATGTCCGGCCAGGTCAGACCAGGAGATCTTCGGCGGTGTGTCCATCGGGGATGCAGTGCTCGCCCATCGGCTCGAAGAGGGTGGCCGGGTCGAGCTCGAAGGGCCCGGACTCGGCGGCAAGGTCCTGGAGCATCGCGGTGCCGGTCCGGTCGGGTCGGGCAGCCGCCATGGCGAGGGCGGCCCGGCACTCGTCGACGTCGCCGACGCACTCGAACGGTTTGGTCTCCGGCCAGTTCCCGAGGAGCGCGCGGAAGCGCCCCTCGAGCTCGGGGTTGGCGAGCGGCTCGTTCCCCTCGAAGACCTCCTCGAGCTGCGCGGGCGTGAGGAAAGGAGCGAGGACCAGGTCGACGAAGCAGCACTTGTCGCACGTCCCGCACCAGTGGTCCAGGCGCGTCGCCGGGTCGAGGTGGAACGCCCGGTTGCAGCTCCGGAACACCTGGTGGTAGCGCTCCAGCTTGGCGAACCGCCGGGCCACCCACAGCTCGGAGCGGGGGCGCAGGAGGGAGAAGTACTCGAGGCCCGCGCCGAGCGAAGAGGCGACGAGCGAGCGGAATCCCCGCTCGAAGTCGAGGCTCTTGGACCACTGGTGGTTCACCGGGCGGCCGTCGACGACGAGGTTCCCGATCGATGCAGACCACTCGTTCGACATCACCACGGCGTCGTGGCGGCCCAAGACCGCTGCCAGCACGGCAGCCGACGAGATGATCCCGGTCACCGGTATGTGGCCGTTCATGAAGCCGAGCTCGGCCGAACGCAGCACCTTCGGGTCCACCTCGCGCTCGGCTCTCGCCACCGGCAGGCCGGTCAGCGCTGCCGGCCGCTCGATCGCGTCGAAGCGGTCACCGGTCCGGTTGACCACGAACAGGGTGGCGCCGGGGTGCTCGCCGCTCACGATCTCGCTCGTCACGATCGAGTCGATACCGCCGCCGAAGGGCACGAGCGGGCGCCCGGGCTCGCCACGGTAGCCCGCCGGCTCCGGCGAGCCGAGGTCCGGACCGCGCACCTCGAGCCCCGTCAGGTCGACGTCGTTGCGGTAGGAGAACTCGGCCAGACCCTCCACGTAGAAGCGGCGCAGGAAGCGACGTTCGTCGGCGGTCGTCGCCAGCTCCCCGAGGTCGATCAGCGCAGGCGCCGACGTCTTGTAGTACGAGACGCCGGCCAGGAGGAACACGATGCGGGCCGCCGCCAACGCCGCGGGCGACCAGTCGCCGCCCGGTCCGAACGTGAACTGCTCCTTGAACCGCCGGCGCCCGAGGCGGTAGTGGCACACGAGCGTGCCAGGCCCGGGGTCGACCTCGAAGCGGTCGTAGACGAAGCGGTCGGCCGAGGCCGGCGTGGGAGTCATCGCATCCTTTCGTGCCCCGCCTCGCGGGGTCGGCGACCCGACGGGGTCCCCCCATGCTACGGGGCCGCGATCAGGGCCGGAGCCGGACCAGTAGGGCGAACCGTCCGCACGGCTGCTGCGCTCGGTGGCTGTAGAACGCTCCTCCGGCACCGGTCGTGCGTTCGACCACCGAGATCGAGGCCGGACGGAGGCCGGCGGCGACCAGGAGCTGGCGGTTCGCCCCGGGGAGGTCGGCCAGCCATCGGCCACTCGCCACCCGGCGCACGGCACCGTCGGCCCCGGTCCCGGTCCGCAGCGAGGTGGCGACGTCGTCTCCCACCTCGTAGGCGTCCTTGGAGACCGCGGGTCCGATGACCGCGGCCATGCGGGCCGGCCGTGCTCCGAGGCCGGCCATCGCGTCGATCGCAGCGTCGACGACCCGTCCGGCGGTACCCCGCCACCCGGCATGGACGGCGGCCACCACCGGGACCGCAGGGTCCACGAGGAGCACCGGCACGCAGTCGGCGACGACGATGACGAGCACCGGGCCGCGCTCGTCGGTGATCAGGGCGTCGGTGGAAGGCAGCGGTGCGCGCTCGACGGTGGCCCCCCGACCGCAATCGCCGCGTCCCACCACGGTCGCCCGCCGGCCGTGGACCTGCTGGGCGACGACCAGGTCGCCGAGCGACGCGCCGAGCGCGCGGGCCGCCCGCCGGCGGTTCTCGACCACCGCGTCAGGGTCGTCGCCCACCCCGAGGCCCAGGTTGAGCGACTCGTAGGGGCCGGTCGAGACCCCGCCGTGGCGGGTGGTGACCACGGCGTCGACGCCGAGCTCGTCGAGCGCCGGCCAGGTGAGGACCTCGATACCGGCACGCCGGCAGAGCGCCGGTTCGCCGATCTCGCCAGGCGAGGTCACCTTCAGTGACCGAACAGCAGCGAGTAGTCGGCGCCGCGGCGGAGGTGGTGGCCCCCGTCGACGGCAAGGCACGCACCGGTGACCCAGCTCGACTCCGGACCGCAGAGGAAGCGCACTGCCGACGCCACGTCGTCGACGGTCCCGACCCGCCCGAGCGGCATCTGGGCCAGGTAGTCGTCGAGCAGGGCCCCCCCGGCGGTGATCGGGGCCATCAACGCGTCGTCGACGATCCCAGGTTGGACGGCGTTCACCCGGATCCCGTGCTCGCCCAGCTCCTCGGCGGCCGAGGTGCACAGGGCCTCGATCCCGGCCTTGGCCATGCCGTAGGCCCAGAGCCAGCGGTGGGGGAAATGTCCCGCTCCCGACGACATGAGCACGATCGAGCCCCCGCCGCACTCGCGCATCACGGCGGCGCCGTGCTTGAGCGAGAGGAACGATCCCACCATGTTCAGCTCGATGGTGGCGCGCACCGCCCCGACGTCGGCGTCGACCAGGGGTCCCATGTGGTGGGCGCCCCCGGCGCAGGCGAAGAGGATGTCCAAGCCGCCACCGGCGCTCGCCGCGTCGACGGCGGCGCTGATCTGCTCCTCGATCGTCACGTCGGCCACGACGTAGCGCGCCCGGCCTCCGTGCGGTGTGCCTCCATCGGTCCCCGCTCGCCCGGCTGCGTCGGCAGCCGCGTCGATGGCGCGCACGGCGTCGGCCAGCTTGCTCTCGGTCCGGCCGCACACCGTCACGGTGGCGCCGTCGGCTGCCAGGCGAGCCGCGGTCGCGAGGCCGATACCGCTCCCCCCGCCGGTCACCAGGGCAGCCATCCCCTCGAGCCCCCCGCTCACGGCGGCGTCGGCGTGAACCGGACCGGCATCGATTCGAGACCGGTGATGAAGTTGGAGTGGCGGTACCGGAGCGGCCCGTCCGCGGCCAGCTCGAGGTCGGGCAGGCGGGTGAGGATGCGGTCGACCATGACCCGGAGCTCGAGCCGGGCGAGCTGGTTGCCGAGGCAGACGTGCGCGCCGAAGCCGAACGCCAGGTGGGGATTGGGGTTGCGGGCGATGTCGAACCGGTCGGGCTGGGAGAAGATCTCGGCGTCGCGGTTGGCGGAGGGGTAGAGGAGCAGCACCTCGTCTCCCTGGTGCAGCTCTCGACCCCGCATCTGGACGTCGGTGGTGACGGTCCGTGCCATGTTCTTGATGGGCGAGACCCAGCGCAGCATTTCCTCGACGGCGCCGGGCAGCAGCGAGCGATCCTGGCGGAGCCGCTCGAGCTGATCGGGGTGGGCGAGGAGGGCCTCCATCCCACCGCTGAGCACATGGCGGGTGGTCTCGTCGCCGCCGACCAGGATGAGCAGCGTCTCGTGGACGAGCGAGTCGTGGTCGAGACGATCCCCGTCCACCTCGGTATTGACCAGGACCCCGATCAGGTCGTCTCGGGAACCGGAGCGCAAGCGCTCCTCGATCACCGGCTCCATGTACGCCGAGTACTCGACGAAGGCTTCGGCGGCCCTGGCGATCGCCTCGTCGGTCGGGACCCCTTGGGAGCTGAGCATGTCGTCGGACCAGCGGAGCAGGTCGTCGCGGTCGCAGGGGTCCACTCCGAGCATGTCGCCGATCACGGCCAGCGGGAGGGGCGCCGCGACGTCGGCGACGAAGTCGCAGGACCCCTGGGCGCACACGCAATCGAGGAGCTCGTCGCAGATGCGCCTCACCGGGTGCTCGAGCTCGCGCACGCGCCGCGGGGTAAACCCGGCGCTGACCAGCCTTCGCCTCCGCACGTGCTCGGGAGCGTCGAAGTCGATCATCATCGGCAGCGGTGGGAACTTGGGCCGGATGCCTCCGGCGCTCGAGAACGTGGCGGTGTCGGTCGACGCGGCCTTGACGTCGCGGTAGGCGGCCAGCGCCCACAACTCGTTCGCCTCGTCGTAGAACACCGGCTCGTGCTCACGCATCCAGGCGAAGGCCGGGTACGGATCCCCTCCGAAGTACGCGCCGCTCATCAAGTCGATGCCCAGCTCGGCGGGTGGACGGGTCATCGGTTCTCCTGCGGTCCGGTGCGGCTCCGGCGGGCGGTGCCGTGCGGTGACGATGGTGGAAGCGGCCCAACGCTAGCGCGATGACACCGGGCGCTAGGGTCTGGTCATGGCTGACCAGGCCCGGTTCACCGAGCAGGCGATGGAGTACATGCCGGCGCTCTACAGTGCAGCGCTGCGCATGACCCGGAACCCGGCGGACGCCGAGGACCTGGTCCAAGAGACCTACTTGAAGGCCTACCGCGGGTTCGGCGGATTTTCCGAGGGGACCAATTTGAAGGCCTGGCTCTACCGGATCCTGACCAACACGTACATCAACGCGTACCGTGCGAGCAAACGGCGCCCGGAGATCGCCGACGTCGACGACGTCGAGGACCTCTACCTCTACCGCCGGCTGGCCTCTGTCCCTGGCGGTGACCCGGGCCGCAGCGCAGAGGACCTCGTCCTCGAGCGCTTCACCGACGACGACGTCAAGGCGGCCCTCGAGTCGCTCCCCGATGCATTCCGCATCGCCGTCCTCCTGGCGGACGTCGAGGGGTTCTCGTACAAGGAGATCGCAGAGATCACCGACGTGCCGATCGGCACCGTGATGAGCAGGATCCACCGGGGAAGAAGGGCACTGCAGAAGGCGTTGCACGAATTCGGTGAGGCGCGCGGGCTCGTGGTCACGAGCCCGGGTCCCGCCGAGTGACAGGAGGATCGCGGTGAGCAAGGGGGCTCGAGGGGTGGATGAGGGCGGGGGGGCGTCGCAAGTTCCGCCGGTCGTCGACTGCGCCGACGCCGTGCACCAGCTCTACGACTATCTCGACGGCGAGCTCACCGAGGAGCGCCGCAAGGCGATCGCTCTCCACCTGGACCTGTGCGGCTCGTGCGGGGAGGCTGCCGAATTCGAGCAGGAGCTGAGGATGGTGATCGCCAACTGCTGCCGCGACAGGGTGCCCGAGTCGCTGAAGGCCCGGATCGCCGACGCCCTCCACCTGGAGGCCGCCCGCCAGGCGGGGGCAGCAGGGGATCGCGACCCGGCTGCACCGTGAGCGCGCGGCCCCGCCCCACTGCGCCCGAGCACGGCGGCGCGGTGGACTGGGCTGCCGCTCAGCGCGTGGCCGACTGGGCCGCCTCGAGGAGCCGGCTGCCTGCGGGGTACCGCCCGGCGGCGGTCCAGCGAGACTTCGACGAGATGACGGCCCAGGCCGAAGAGCTCGTCGCCCGGAGCACCGGGCTCTACGCCCCGACCCCTGCCCGGGCCCGGGTGACTGATCGGGCTGGTTGGGTCCAGGCCAACGTGGCGTCGATGCAGCGGCTTCTCGGGCCGACGCTGCGGGCTCTCGACGATCGTCGCCAGGAGCACGGCAGCCGGGTCCTCGCCGGCCTCCCGCCCTCGCTGACCCGCACGATCGCCGGGGCCGGCCGCACGGCGAACGGGACCCAGATCGGGCTGGTCCTGGCCTGGCTGTCGACCAGGGTCCTCGGCCAGTACGACCTCCTCGTCACCGACGAACCGACCGACGACCAGGATCTCGTGTACTTCGTCGGGCCGAACGTGGTGGCGATGGAGTCGCGCTTCGGTTTCGCCCCGCGACCCTTCCGACTTTGGCTGGCCCTGCACGAGGTCACGCACCGCTGCCAGTTCACCGCCGTGCCGTGGCTCCGCGACTACTTCCTCTCCCTCGTCGACCGGGGCCTGGAGCCCATGGTGAGCGATCCGCATCGCATGACCGAGGTCCTGCGACGGGTGGCAGAGGAGCTGCGGGCCGGGAGGAACCCCATGGAGGGGGTGGGGATGCTTGGGCTGGTCGCCACTCCCGACCAGATGGACGCGTTCGAACGGGTCCAAGCGCTGATGAGCCTGTTGGAAGGGCACGGTGACGTCACGATGGATCGGGCCGGTGCCTCCATGGTCCCCGGTGCAGCCCGGTTCAGCAGGGTGCTGCGGGAGCGCCGCCAGCAGGTCCGGGGGCCGGCCCGCCTCCTCCAGCAGCTCTTGGGTCTCGAGGCCAAGCTGCGCCAGTACGCCGAGGGTGAGCGTTTCGTCCAGACGGTGGAGCGGGCCGGCGGTGCCGACATGTTCAACCGCGTCTGGCGCGGGCCCGAGTGGCTGCCGACCCTGGCCGAGATCCGCGCGCCCGCCGAGTGGATCGCGCGGGTGGACGCCCTCCCGTCGCTGGGGTGACCTCCGCGCCCGCACTGCCGCCGGTGGTGGTCTCGATGCTCGGGCACTGCGACTTCCCGCCGGCAGGCACCAGGCTCACGTGCGCGGTGTCGGGCGGTGCCGATTCGCTGGCCCTGGTGGTCCTGGCGACGGCGGCGGGCTGCTCGGTCGATGCGGTCCACGTCGACCACGGGCTACGTCCCGGTTCGGCCGGCGAAGCCGACGTGGTGGCCCAAGCGATGGCCCGGCTGGGCGCGACCTTTCACAGCGAACGGGTGACGGTGGCCGACGGGCCGAACGTGGAGGCCCGGGCGCGCGCAGCGCGCTTCAGCGTCCTGCCGCCTGGAACGGCGACCGGTCACACGATGGAGGATCAGGCCGAGACGGTCCTGGCGAACCTGCTGCGGGGCACCGGGCTCGACGGGCTGGCGGCCATGCGCCGGGGCCCGACCCATCCGCTGCTCGGCCTGCGCCGGGCCGACACCCGGCGAGTGTGCACCGAGGCCGGTCTCTCCTGGATCGAGGACCCGTCCAACGACGATCCGCGCTATTTGCGCAACCGCGTCCGCCACGAGCTGCTCCCGCTCTGCGCCGAGATCGCGGGGCGTGACCCCGTACCCCTGCTGGCACGCCTCTCCGATGTGGTGGGAGAGGAGGCGGTCTACCTCGATCGCCTGGCGGCCGACGCGATCGCGGACCCGACCGATGCCCGCGCCCTTGCCGCTGCGGCACGTCCGCTTGCCCGGCGCGCGGTGCGCCGGTGGTTGCGCGAGGAGGCGATGACGGCGGAGATCGGGGGGAGCGCGGGCCCCGGGGAGCACTACCCGCCGACGTTGGCCGACGTGGAGCGGGTGCTCGATGTGGCGAGTGGCCGCGTGGTGGCGACCGAGGTGACCGGTGGTCGCCGCGTCCGCCGTCGAGCCGGGCGGTTGGGGGTGGGCGCTCCCGGTTCCGGTAAGGTCGGCGCCGTGCCAACCGAGGAGATGGCCCAGGTGGTCTCCGAGCACCTGGTACCCGAACAGGGGGTCGCTGAAGAGGCCCCCGCGTGGGCGTCGCCTGTGGTCGGGCCGGTGGTCGTCAGCGCATCGCAGATCGCCGATCGGGTGGCCGAGCTCGGTGCCGCGATCACGGCCGACTTCGCCGGGGAGCCGCCGCTGTTGGTCGGGGTGCTCAAGGGAGCCATGACGTTCATGAGCGACCTCTCACGGGCCATCGAGCTGCCGGTCGACGTGGACTTCATGGCCGTCTCGTCGTACGGGAGCGCGACCCGGACCTCGGGAGTGGTGCGGATCGTGAAGGACCTCGACGCGGAGCTGACGGGCAGGCGAGTGCTGGTGGTCGAAGACATCATCGACAGCGGGCTCACCTTGAACTACCTGCGCAAGTACCTCCACGCGCGCCGCCCGGCATCGGTGGACGTGTGCGCGCTCTTGGTGAAAGAAGGTGAGCAGCGGGTCGATCTCGATCTCCGGTACGTCGGGTTCACCATCCCGTCGGCTTTCGTCGTCGGGTACGGGCTCGACGTGTCGGAGCGCTACCGCAACCTCGCCGGGGTTCACCTGTACCTGGGCGATGGATCGTGAGGGACGGATCGTGAGGGACGGATCGTGAGCGACCCGCGCCCTCTCGACCACTCCGGCGCCACGACGGATCGGCCGCCGGCGGTGGACGTCGAGCGGGTGCGCCGAGCCGTCTCCGAGATCCTCGAGGCCATCGGCGAGGATCCCGCACGCGACGGGCTGACCGAGACGCCGTCGCGGGTGGCGGCGATGTACGAGGAGCTCTTCGCGGGCATGACCGACGATCCGGCTCGGCACCTGACGGTGACCTTTGCCGCGGATCACGACGAAATGGTGATGGTGCGCGACATCCCGTTCGCCTCCTTGTGCGAGCACCACCTGATCCCGTTCATCGGCCGGGCACACGTGGCCTACATCCCCGGCGACGACGGCCGCATCACCGGGCTCTCGAAGCTGGCCCGCCTGGTCGACGGGTACGCCCGCCGC
>JAJYZN010000213.1 GCA_021799915.1 Actinomycetes bacterium | reverse complement strand
TAGAGTGGGGTCATGGACAGTGGTGACCTCGACCGCCTGTTGATCCTGCTGGCCGAACTGGACGGATCGGATCTCCACATCAAGGCGGGCGCCCCACCGAGGGTGCGCGTGGCGGGTGCCTTGCGCCTGCTCCCGGACGAGCCCCGGTTCACCGCGAAAGAGACAGAGCAGCTCGCCGAGTCGATCATGACCCCACGGGTGCTCGATCAGTTCCGGACCCATCACGAAGTCGACTTCGCCTACAGCGTCCCCGGAACCGGGCGGTTCCGAGTCAACGCCTTCTACCAGCGATCCTCGGTAGCACTGGCCATGCGGCTCGTCAGAACCAGTGCAGCGACAGTCGAAGACCTCGGCTTGCCAGATTCGGTGACCCGGCTCTCCGAAGAGCAGCGCGGGCTCGTGCTCGTCACCGGACCCACAGGTTCCGGCAAGACGACCACGCTGGCCGCCATGGTCGACCACATCAACCACACGCGGGCATGCCATGTGGTGACGGTGGAGGATCCGGTGGAGTATCTCCATCGGGACGACCTCGCCGCCATCGACCAGCGAGAGGTCGGATTCGACACGGACAGTTTCGCCTCCGCGATGCGCGTGGTGCTCCGCCAGGATCCAGACGTGATCCTGGTCGGGGAGATGCGCGATCTCGAGACCGTATCGGCCGCGCTCACCGCGGCGGAGACCGGCCACCTCGTGCTCTCGACACTCCATACGATCAACGCGACCGAGACCATCAACCGCATCGTCGACTTTTTCCCTCCCCACCAGCAGAGCCAGACGAGAGTGAGCCTGGCGGGCTCCCTCAAGGGCATCATCTGCCAGCGGCTGATTCCCACTGCGGACGGCAAGGGGCGCGTACCGGTCCTCGAGGTGCTCGTGATGAACGGCCGAATCCAGCAGGCCATCCTGGACCCGCTGCAAACCTCGGACATCGAGGGCATCGTGGCCGAAGGCGAGTACTACGGCATGAAGACGTTCGACCAATCCCTGGTCGACCTGGTGGCGACCGGCGTGGTCGACCTCCAAGAAGCGATGAACACCGCCACCAACCCCCACGATCTGAAGGTGCTCCTCGAACGCCGGGGCGTCATCCAGACCGGCCAGTTCGCGGCGACCAACTTCGGCTGATCCCGTCGAGGACACTTTCGGCGAGGAGGGCGGAGCGCCCGGGGTTCGCTGTCGCCATCAAGTCCGTCCCTCCCTTCCCGGCCGGAGGAATACCGGGGGCCTGCCTCTGCCGGATTGGCGAAGCACGCAACGGCTCCAGCAGTTCCGGACCGGTGCGAGGGTGTGACCCCGGGAGATACGGAGCCGTTGCTCAAGGAACGCACCGACTCACCCGATGTCAAGAACGCAATGCACGTGCTTCCCGCAGCCGACAGAGAGCCAGTCGCCCATGCCTGGTGCATCCGATGATCGGGCGACCGAGTCTCGGATCCATGGTGGGCGAAACCGCAGATCCGACATGAGCGCGCGCTATGGTGATTCGCGTCCAGGCCTCGGAAGGTCGGACTGTCGGGGGACCTGTGCCCTGCCGAAGGCGGGCGGAGACGCGATCTGGAGTGGTGCGAGGGGAGTGTCGGAATGGCGCAGTTGATCGTAGGTCTCGACATCGGCACCAGTGCGGTGCGGGCCGCCGAGGTGGACGTCAGCAGCATGCCACCTGCGTTGATCACGTACGGACAGGTCGGACTGCCGCCGGGCTCGATCGTCGAAGGCGAGATCGCCGACCAGAGTGCCGTCACCGAAGCGGTCAAGCGCCTGTGGGCGGGGGGGCAATTCTCGCGTGCCACAGTCATCGTCGGGATCGCTGGCCTCAGGGCGATCACCCGTGAGATCGACCTCCCGTTCGTCCCCGATGACGAGGTGGACAGCGCAGTGCGCTTCCAGTCGGAAGAGGTCATCCCCTTCCCGCCCGACAAGACCATCCTCTCCTCGCAGGTCCTCGCCGACTACACGTCGCCGGAGGGCAACAAGATGCGCCGGGTCCTCGTCGCCGCTGCCCACGCCGACCTCGTCGACGGCGTCGTCGCCGCCATCGAGAGCGCCGGGATCAACATCGAAGGCGTCGACCTCATCTCGTCGGCTCTGGTCCGGGCGCTCTCCGACGGGAACTCCACCGAGCAGCCCGAGGCGATCGTCTCGGTCGGGGCCGGACTGACGGTCGTGGTCGTCCACCAGCAGGGACGGCCGCAGTTCGTCCGCACCATCGGCTCCGGAGGGAACGCCACTACCGCGACCATCGCCGCCGCACTCGACCTCCCGCTCTCCGACGCCGAGGCTCTCAAAAGGCGTCTCGGCGACCCTACCCCCCAGGTACAGGCGGGCGAGCGCTCGGCGCAACCGGCCATGCTCGAGCTGGTCGGAGAGATCCGCAACTCCATCCAGTACTTCGCCTCCCTGCCGGGGCGGTTGCCGGTCTCTCGGGTGCTGGTCACCGGCGGGGGCTCGTACCTCCACGGATTCCTCCCGATGCTCGAGGCCCAGCTCCATCTCCCGGTATCCGCGGCGTCACCGCTGGCCCGCATGGACATCAGCAAGGTGGGGCTGTCCGCCGAGCAGCTCGCTCAGGTGGGAGCCGTGCTGTCGGCCCCCATCGGCCTGGCACTCCCCGAAGTCAATCCCGCTGTCAAAAAGTTCAACCTCATCCCGCCCGAGGTAGCCAAGCGGACCAAGATCAAGCAGATCCAAGGGAGGACCCTGGCCGTCGCCGGTGCCGTCCTCGTCCTGCTCCTCGGTTTCGGCGTCTTCAAGTACTTCCAAGTGCGCAACGCTCAGAACAACGTGAACACGTTGA
>JAJYZN010000060.1 GCA_021799915.1 Actinomycetes bacterium | reverse complement strand
GGCCCAGTCCTACGGCTCGATGGGGGGTCAGAAGCTGAGCGCCCCGGTGGTGGGCATGGCCGCGACCCCCACAGGCAAGGGTTACTGGGAGGTGGCCGCCGACGGCGGGGTGTTCGCTTTCGGGCAGGCCGGCTTCCAGGGCTCGATGGGAGGCCAGAAGCTGAACGCCCCGGTGGTCGGCGGCGCGGCTTTCGACCGGCTCTGACCCGGAAGGCCGTTCCGGCCGACCGTTCCTCGGAGTGGGCAGAATCTTCGGGCGGGACGGGGCCGCGCCGTGAGCGGCGCCCGACGGCGGTTCGGCGTGGCCGGTGAAGACGCCGCCGCGGCCTGGTACCTGGCGGCGGGGTACCAGGTGCTGGACCGCAACTGGCGGTGTGACGAGGGGGAGATCGACCTCGTGTGCCGGCGGGGTGGCGCCGTGGTGGTGTGTGAGGTGAAGGCCCGGGCTTCGACGGCGTTCGGGACCCCTTTCGAGGCGGTCACGGCGTCCAAGCGCCGTCGGCTGCGGGGCCTCGGGGCACGGTGGCTCCGGGAGCACGCGGTGTCCTGTGACTGCGTCCGCTTCGACGTGGTCGGCGTGGCCTGCGGCCGGGTGGAAGTGGTCGAAGGGGCGTTCTGAACCGGGACCGGCCTCGCTGGCGGTTCCGGGTCACCCGGTCCTAGGGTGGCGGCCCACGGGTGTCGAGGGTCGGGAGCGTCGGTGGCCTCCCGAGCGCCATGGACACGGGTGCGTTCCAGTGGGCGGTGGTGCCGGCGCCGACCAGAGAGGAGTGAAGGTGGAGACGCTGATCATCGAACGGGACGACGGGGTGGTCACGGTCACCATGAACCGCCCCGAACGCAAGAACGCCGTGAACGGCGTGATGCTCCAAGAGCTGCAGTCCACCTTCGAAGAAGTCGAGAGGACGGCCACGGACCGGGTGCTGGTATTGACCGGCGCCGGAGGAGCGTTCTGCTCAGGCGCCGACCTGGGAGATCCGAACGGGCCGGCCTCGGACCGTTCGATCCCCGGGGTGGTGCGGATGCGCCGGCTGGGGGACGTGGCGCTGGCCCTCCACCGCCTCACCAAGCCGGCGATCGCCAAGGTCGACGGCGTGGCCGTCGGCGCCGGCTTCAGCCTGGCTCTCGGCTGTGACCTGGTGGTGGTCTCGGACCGGGCCCGCCTGTCGATGATCTTCGCACGACGGGGGCTGACCCTGGACAACGGGGCATCGTGGCTCCTGCCCCGCCTGGTGGGGCTGGCCCGGGCCAAGGAGGTGGCGTTCTTCGCCGAGATGCTCGACGCCCAGACTGCGCTGTCGCTGGGCCTGGTCAACCGGGTAGTGCCGGTCGATGAGCTGGACGAGGCGGTGGACGAGTGGGCCCGCCGCCTGGCGGCCGGGCCACCCCTCGCCCTGTCGATGACCAAGACGTTGCTGAACGCCGCGGCGTCGATGTCCATGGCCGAAGCCCTGGAGGACGAGGCTCGTTGCCAGGCCGTCAATTTCGCTACCGAGGACACTGCCGAGGCCTTGGCCGCCTTCGCCCAGAAGCGCGAGCCGAAATTCACCGGACGCTGACCGCCCACCTCCGGGCCGAGGTGCCTGGCGGCACACCCACCCGGCGCCGACCGGGCGCCGGCCTGCCTCCCCAGCGAAGAACGGCCGTATAGTCCGTAGAAGGGCCGGGGCTGTCCTGGGACCGCTACGAGCCGGCTGTGCCGAAGGGAGGTGCGCACCATGCTCAACGGAGTGCAGGGCATGATCGGAGAGACGGCCCTCGTCACCAAGGACATCTCGGGGTCGCACCACCCGGGCTCGATCCGGGCCAGGGGGGAGGACTGGCTGGCCATCCCGCTCGACCCCGACGAGACGATCAAGGCCGGGGCCACGGTCGTGGTGGCCGACGTCGAACGGGGCCTGCTCGTTGTGTACGCCACCGCCGCCCAGGAAGCGTAGGATCAGTTCGACAGAGGGAGGACCTCATGCTCGCCAACGCCAGTGCCACCGCGGCCGTCCTGGGTGTGGTCGTCGGGGCCGTCCTGGTCGTGGCGATCTTCTACCTGCTCGTACGAAGCCTCAAGATCGTCCAGCAGGGAAGCGTCGGGGTGGTGAAGCGCCTCGGAGAGTTCAAGACTGTGCGCCAACCCGGGCTTCACTTGATGATCCCCTTCGTGGACCGGATGGTCAAGGTCGACATGCGTGAGTTCCCCATGACCGGTGACCAGCAGGCGGTCATCACCAAGGACAACGTGTCGTTGTGGGTGAGCGCCACCATCTTCTGCCAGGTGATCGACGTGAAGGCGGCCCTGTTCGAGATCGCCGACTACTCCCTGGCCGTCGACCAGCTCTCCCGCACCGCACTGCGGGCGGTGTTCGGCGAGCTGACCCTGGACCAGTCGCTCTCCGAGCGCGAGACGATCAACACCAGGATGCAGGACCACATGGCCGACGCGGCCATGAAGTGGGGCGTGCGCTTGAACCGCATCGAGATACTCGACATCACCCCTCCGAACAACGTTCTGCAGGCCATGTCGGAGCAGAAGGAAGCCGAGCAGCACAAGCGAGCGGCCATACTGAAGTCCGAAGGCGAGCAGCAGGCGGCCATCAACAGCGCCGGTGGGCGCAAGCAGGCAGCAGTGCTGGAAGCCGAAGGAGCCAAGGCCGCGGCCATCCTGGCCGCCGAAGCCCAGATGAAGTCCCTGGAGCTCCGGGCAGAAGGAGAGAAGAAGGCCCGCCTCCTGCGGGGCGAAGGGGAGGCGGCGGCGCTCTCGGCCATCGACCAGGCCACCATCCGTCCCAATACCTTGGCCGTGTTGCAGCTCCGGGCGCTGCAGGACATCGCCTCGGCGCCCAACTCCAAGGTGGTCGTCCCCTACGAGGCTGCCGGCCTGGTGGGGGGAGCCGAAGTGCTGGTCGACGTGTTGAAGGGAGCGGGCGGTCCCGGGTCGGGGAACGGGAACGTCCCGGCGTCAGGTCCACCATCGGCTTCGCCCACGCCGTCGGGCTGAGCTCCTCGCACCGGCACGGCCGGGGACGCCGACAGGAGATGTCCTGGTACTGTCGCCGGCGATGGGGGACGGGTCCAACGACCGGGTAGTGGGTTCCCGGCTGCGACTCCGCGGGCGGTCAGGTCTCTTAGGTCGGGGTCTGCGTCGCTTCCGCCGGCGCTCCACCGCCGTGCAGCTCCGGACCCTGGCGGTGCTGGTGGCCGTGGCAGTGGGGCTCGGGGTCTACGTCGCCGGGGCGCCGGCAGCATCTTCCCAGGCGGCCGGGGCCCGCGGTGCCAGCGGGTCGAGTGGTGGGTCCGGCGCGGGACCCGGTGCCGTCACCGGGGCGAGCACCAGCACTCGAGGCATCGTCGGCAACACCATCAACGTGGTGTTCCCGGTCGTCTCCCTGAACTCCCTGGCCGGCAGGATCGGGTTCGCCGAGGACGTGGAATTTGGTGAGCAGACCAAGGCCATCCACCTCTTCGTCAACCAGGTCAACCGTGAGGGTGGGATCCACGGACGGATGATCAACCCCATCGTGGTGACATTCACACCGGCCAATACATCTGAGATGCGGGCGCTCTGCAAGGACTGGACCCAGGGGAGCCCGGCGGCCTTCGCCGTCCTCGATGGCTTCGGCACCTGGACCGGGACAAACCAGCTCTGCATCACCCAAGAAGGGCATACCCCACTGCTGAGTGCGTGGTCCACGGTGACCAAGTGGACCACCATGGGAGCTCCCTACCTGTGGTGGATCGGACCCGACCAGGCACCGATCCTCCAGGCCACGGTGGATTGGGGACTGGCCACAGGTCTGATAGGTGGAGACCAGCGGGTGGCCGTCATCGTCGGCAACGGGGCAAGCGATCAGCTGGCCTTCAGCGACTATCTGCTCCCGGACCTGCGGCGTGCCGGGGTGTCGCCGATCGTCAAGACCATCGACGCCAACCCCACAGATACGGCCACCACCGATGCCGAGGCACCTCTGGTGGTCCAAGAGCTGAAGTCCGAAGGGGTGACCTCGGTCATCCCGCTCATGCCGTTCAACGTGTTCTTCCCTGTGCTCGGGGCCGAGACCCAGCAGCACTACTTCCCTCGCCTGCTCCTCTCCGACTACCAGTCGTCCATCGAGTCGGCACTCGGCCTGCTGCCCATCCCCTACGAGCGGGCGCTGAACGGCCAGGAGGGGGTCACCACCGAGACCCTGGGGGGGATCGACGACAATCGGCCCGAGAGCCAGGGGGGGTACGACCCGGGGGTCCGGAGCTGCTTCGACACGTGGCACAAGGCCTACCCCCAGGTGCCCAAGGGGAACCAGAACTTCTACATCGAAGAGCAGGGACCGGTGCAGGCCTGGTGCACGGTGATCCGCCTCTTCACCGCCGCCGCCCGGGCTGCTGGGCCCGATCTGAACCGACGGTCGTTCGTGGAGGCGATGTCGAAGATCACCGACTTCCCCGGAGGTTTCTCGCCGACGCTCACCTACGGTCCCGACAAGTTCTACGGACCCACGGAGTACCGAGTAGTTAGGCTCCACAACAACGTGCCACCTTCGGCGGCATGCAAGATGCCCAAGGACCACATACCCCAGGGGAGGTGTTGGATAGTGGTGAAGACATGGGAACCACTGCCGCTGCCATGACGGACGCTTCGATGTCCATTCACACCGCCAAGGTCAAGTGGGAGCGCACAGGATGGTGCGTGCTCGGAGGGGTCATCCCCGATGTGGCCCTGGCTGCCGCCCAGGCGGACCTCGGGCACTTCTTTCCGAGCGCCGAGGAGTTTGCGAGCGACCATGACCCCGAGAGGAACCGCCCCTTCCGGGTCAGAGGGGATGCAGTACGCCCCCGGTTCCCGTTCGAGAGCGACAGCATCAACCTGCTCGCCGTGCACGAAGTGCTGATCGATCTGGCCGAAGAGATCCTCGAACGCCGTGATCTCCGCCTCTACCAGGGTCTCCTCAGCGCCAAGTGCTCCGACGGGGCCCCCGACGACGAACAGCTGCTCCACGCCGACTACGGCAACCACACGTTGGTCGTGCCTCGACACGACGTGGGATACGAGCAGCTCGAGATGTTCGTCTACCTTACCGACGTCACGGCCGAGACGGCCGCCACCCGCATGGTGTCCCTCGAGCGCACGACGGGGATCCCGGTCGAGCGGACGTACTTGGATTTCGAGGAGTACGCCGATCTGTACGCGACTGAAGAGCCTGCGTCAGGGAGCGCGGGTTCGGTGCTGTTGTACCGTCCTGACACCTTCCATCGTGGAGTAGCGATGACCGCACCAAGGTCGTGGAGGGTGATGCTCCACGTAGCGTTCAAGTCGCCGGGGACGGACTGGCTCGGCTATCAGTCCTGGCCGTTCTCGGCCGAGGGAATGCCCTGGCACCGTCTGGTGCCCCACCTGTCGGTACGTCAGCTCTGCGTCCTGGGGTTTCCCGCGCCCGGTGACGACTACTGGAGCGAAGAGACGCTCGCCGGAGTGTCAGCTCGCTACCCCCGTCTCGACATGTCCCCCTGGAGATCAGCCTTCCGCACGGGATCCACCGAGGCCAGCGCCGTTCCGGCCGGTGAGCGCACCCCAGCCAGGTGATGACCGGGGGGCAACAGACAGGAGGACTCGGACCACGGGAACGTGACGACGGGTCGTGGTGGCGTTGCGGGGTGCTCTACCAGATCTACGTCCGTTCATTCGCCGACTCGAACGGCGACGGCATCGGGGATATCCGGGGCGTGATCGACCACCTCGACCATCTCGAGAGGCTGGGAGTCGACGGGATTTGGCTCTCGCCGGTGACTAATTCCCCGAACGCCGATTGGGGTTACGACGTCGCCGACTACTTCGGGGTGCACCCCGAGCTCGGGAGCATGGAGGACCTCGACGAGCTCGTGGCCACCGCCGGGGACCGGGGTATCCGAGTCCTGGTGGACCTGGTCCCGAACCACACGAGCGATCAACACCCGTGGTTCGTGGAGTCCCGGTCTTCGCGAACCTCCCCGAAGCGAGACTGGTACGTGTGGGCCGACCCGGCGGTCGGGGGTGGGCCACCCAACAATTGGGTCAGCAGCTTCGGGGGACCGGCGTGGACGTTGGACGACACCACCGGCCAGTACTACCTCCACAACCATCTCACCGAGCAACCGGACCTCAACTGGTGGAACGATGAGGTACGTGACATGTTCGACTCGGTGCTTCGGTTTTGGTTGGATCGAGAGATCGCCGGTTTCCGAATCGACGTGTGCAACATGGTCGTGAAGGATGCGCAACTACGGGACAACCCTCCGGCGACTGCCGACGACGATGCCGAGGCGCAGCTCTTCGGCCAGCGACCGGTCTTCAACGCCAACCGTCCCGAGGTCCACGAGGTCATTCGCCGATGGCGGCGGATCGCCGACTCTTACGAACCGTCTCGGATCTTGGTCGGCGAGACCCCGGTCCGGACCGAAGAGCTGGCCCGCTACTACGGCGACGGCACCGACGAGCTTCACCTGGCGTTCAATTTTCCCTTCATCGAGTCACCACTGTCTGCCGGCAACCTTCGCCCCGTGGTCGAAGAGGTCGAGTCGCTTCTCCCGGCCGGCGCGTGCCCGGTGTGGACCGGGTCGAACCACGACATGTCGCGTCTCGCCACGCGCTGGGCCCGAGACGATCCCCACAAGGTCCGGGCCGCCCTCGTGATGCTGCTCTGCCTGCGCGGCACCGTCGTGCTGTACCAGGGTGACGAGATCGGCCTGGGGAACGGAGCGGTCGACCGAGAGGACCTGAAGGACCCGCTCGGAGTCCGCTACTGGCCCCACTACGAAGGGCGCGACGCCATGCGGACGCCGTTGCCCTGGCGGTCTGGACCCGGAGGAGGGTTCACCCATCCCACGGCCCGACCCTGGCTGCCCCTCGGGCATCCCGAGAGGTGCAACGTCGCCAGTCAGAGCGACGACCCCGGGTCGGTGCTCACGTTGGTGAGGGACCTCATCTCGCTCCGCCGACGGACGCCTGATCTCCGCTCGGGAGCCTATGCCACCAGGGGAGCACCGGCGGGAGCGTGGTCGTGGCAGCGCGGTGCCCGTCACGTCGTGGTGGTCAACCTCGACGACGCCGCGATCGGGTGGGATGCGCCGACCGGGTGGGTGAAGATCGGCACCGACCGGGACCGTGACGGCGAGCGGGTGACAGGCGTCGTTCCCCTCGCCGCATGGGAGGGCCTGGTAGTAGAGGTGGCACCGGTCAGCTGAGAGGCGGGGACACACCCGGGGCGTACGATGGTTCGAGCGCCTCGAGGTGTCGGCGCCCCGGTCCCGCCCTGATGACGGCGCGGACCGTGATGGACCCTCCGCACGCCAGCCTGGGCTACCGCGGCGCTCCCCGAGTGTCCCGGGAGGTCCCGATCCAGCGAACGGAGTCGTCATGACCGCCATCATCTCTTCGGCCACCCTGGTCGGCGCTACCGGGCGGCCGGTGAGCGTCGAAGTGCACATCTCCACCGGGCTTCCCGCGTTCACCGTGGTAGGCCTGCCCGATGCCGAAGTGCGCGAGTCGAGGGACCGGGTCCGGGCAGCCATCCTCTCGAGCGGCCTCGCCTGGCCGATGCGGCGCATCACGGTCAACTTGGCCCCGTCGGGGGTCCGTAAGGGAGGATCCGGGTTGGACCTTCCCATCGCCGTAGGCGTCCTGGCGGAGTCCGGATCGCTCCCGGCCGGGAGCACCTCGCACGTGGCCTTCGTAGGTGAGCTGGGTCTCGACGGTTCGGTGCGCCACGTGCCGGGGATGATCGGTCTGGCCGACGCCGCCGGGGGCCACCGCATGATGGTCCCGGTGGCCGACGCCGCCGAGGCAGCGCTGGTGCGCGCCGAGTCCGTGGCCGGCGTGGCGTCGCTGCGCCAGTTGGTGGCGATCCTCACCGGGTGCACCCCGTGGCCGGCACCGACCCTCCTGGCGTCGGAGCCTGGTGACGAGGTCGCCGATACCTGCGTGCCCCTTGCCCGCGCCGACGGTGACCATGAGCTCGACCTGGCCGAGGTGAAGGGGCAGCGTGTGGGCCGCCGTGCGGTCGAGGTGGCCGCGGCCGGTGGCCATCATCTGCTCCTGGTCGGGCCACCGGGATCGGGCAAGACCATGCTGGCCGAACGGCTACCCGGTCTGCTCCCGCCGCTTGGTCTCGACGCCGCCCTGGAGGTGGCCCGGATCCGCTCGGCCGCCGGGATCCCGCTTCCCGCCGATCGCATCTTCCGACGCCCCCCGTTCCGGGCGCCGCACCACGGGGCATCGGCGGTATCGCTCATCGGCGGCGGCACTTGGTCCATGCGTCCTGGAGAGATCAGCCTGGCGACTCACGGCGTGCTGTTCCTCGACGAGATGGGGGAGTTCCCAAGTGTGGTGCTCGACGCGCTCCGTCAGCCACTCGAAGAGGGGGTGGCGCGCGTGAGCCGAGCCCGGGGCTCGGTCACGTTCCCAGCCCGCTTCCTCTTGGTGGGCGCCATGAACCCGTGTCCGTGCGGCCAGGGTGGTCCTCCAGGTTCGTGCCGGTGCCTGCCGTCGGCGAGGGCCCGCTACACCCGGAGGCTCTCGGGGCCGCTGCTCGATCGATTCGATCTCGTCGTGCCCCTGTCGCGTCCCGACCCCGACGAGCTCCTCGCCACCGAGGGCGGGGAGCCGTCGGCCGCGGTCGCCGTCCGGGTGGCTGCGGTACGGGAGTCGGCACGGCGTCGTGGTGCTCCCTCGAACGCACTTCTCGGTGCTTCCGTGCTCGACCGGACGGCCCCGATGACCGAAGGAGCCCGGGAGCTCCTCGAGGCACGGGTCCGAGCCGGAGGGCTGACCGGGAGAGGGCTCCACCGGGTGCGTCGGGTGGCGCTCACCGTGGCCGATCTCGACGGGGTCGACGGACCGATCGACGAGCACCACGTCGCCGAGGCACTGGCGCTGCGAGCCGGCCGGGCCGTCGCGGATGCTCCGGATCAGTCTTGAGGGAGCGAGCCTTCGACGCCCGGCTCCACGATCACCCGAGCGGCCGTGGTGTCAGCCTTTTGCGGAGGCTGGAGCGCTGTCGACGATCTCACCCACACCGTTCACGTAGGCCGTGATGGCCCGGAGAGCGAACGAGTTGGAGGAGGGATGGCGAGCCGAACGGGCGGAGGCCTCGGCATAGCCGTAGACCGTGGAAATGAAGGTGGCGAAGAGCGACGCCGCCACGATCCGAGGCTCGAAGGATCCGGCGGGGAATCCGAGGCGCTTTCGGAACATCTCGGTCATCTTCTGGTGGGACCGGGTCATGGCCTGGAAGAGCTTTCCGGCCACCTCCGGCGAGCTCTCGGCCAGGAACACTGCGAAGGGCACTGGGGACACCGGCATCCCTTCGGAGGTGAGGGTGTCCCCGGCGTACCCCTTCTCGTCCATCAATTTCAGGGCCGCGGCCAGCATGGCGTCTGGGCGCTCCCCGGGAGGGCGAGCGCCCATGGCGTCGACCATTTCGGCGAGCCACTCTTCGAAGCGGGCGATAGCCACGTCGGCCTTGGTGGCGAAGTGGAGGTAGAACGTGCGAAAGGCTACGTCGGCGGCGTCGGCGATGTCCTGGATCGAGGTCGCCTCGTACCCGCGTTCCCAGAAGAGCTTCGTGGCCGCGTCGAGGATCTGGGAGCGGGTGGCGGCCTTCTTGCGGTCCCGCCGGGTCGGCTCCGCAGCGGGAGGCTCCGGTAGGGCGGAGCCGGTGGGTTCACGGCGGCGGTCCTCGGTCCTCGAAGATTCAGGCATCGTGACTCTCCCATTGTTTCGTACATGTGAATATATCAGCTTTCCTCCGAATCGTGGTCGCCCTGGTCCCGCCACCCACCGGCTCTGGCCCCCCTGGTCCCGCCAAGCCGTCCCCGAGGTTCCCCGACCGCCGTCGCGGCCGGAGCGACGAGCACGACCATCGCCCGGGGCCTGGCGACAGGAACCGGGTTCAGTGGCTGCTTGAACCAGATGTACTCCCGGTAGTGCCTACGAAAGTGCTTGTGGCCGTCCCGGCTGTTCAGGCCGTCGGTGCCGAGCCGCTCGATCCAGGCGTGGACCCGCCAGTGGCGGTCGGTGGTTCGGGTGTCCCCTCGGACACCTCGGCGGGCGTCACCGATACACCATCCGCCCCCGGATCGCCGGTGTTCAAGGCGGCCAAGGCGGCGACCAGGAGGCGGTCCTGGGCCTGGAGGTGCTTCTGGATGGCCAGGGCCTCGCTCAGGATGGCTTCGGCATCCTTGTAGGTGTTCTCCGAGCGACGATCAGACGCTTCGGCAGCGATGTTCTGACCCACAATGATGATGGAGAGCAGCACGAGCTGGAGGAACGTCTGGGCGATCCACGCGATGATCCCCTCACCTCCGGGCTTGAGAGCGGCCGGCAGTCCGATGAGCGATATGACAGCGAACACATAGGCACACCACATCGTGCCGACGCCGTCGGTGATCTTCACCGCCAGCCAGGAGTTCACCTTGGTGGCGATCTTGGCTGCCGCCACGTCCTTCGTCTTCACCGGTCCTCCCGAGAGATGCTCGAGAATGGCCGTCGTCCGTGGGTGCGGGACGTGTACGTACACTGCGGTCTGCTGGGTCATGGGGATCCTCCGCTCGGGGTCGAGGTCGCTGCTGGTGTGGGTGAGGTCTGATGAGCTCGCCGTCGAGCGTAGAAGCCGATGCTGGCCCGTGCCCTGGATGCCTCCCCCGAGGCCACGGATAGCCCGCGACCACGGCGGCCACGCTGGCTCGGGGTGTGATCGCCCGGCAGGGCCAGGTGCACACGGGCTCGGAGGCGCTACTTCGCTTTCCCCGACCCGCCTGGGGCGAGGCCGCTCGCCAGGGCGTCGTCGTAGATCAATACGACGTCCCGTCCGGAGCGGTCCAGGAGGCTGGCGGCGATGGCCGCCCGGTAGCCTGCGGCGCAGTGCACCCAGACCACGCCCTCGGGCAGGTCGTCCATACGGTCCAAGAGCTGGTGCAACGGGATGTGATGCGAGCCGTCGACGAAACCGAGCTGGCGCTCGTGGTCGAGCCGGACGTCGACGACCACCGCCTCGGGCACGCCGCGAAGGTCGTCGAACGTCTTGACCGCGTACTGCCCCAGACCCGACAGGGCCGCGAGTCGCTCGGGACTCACCTCCGTCGACGCCCCCGGTCGGTCGATACCGATGCGAACCAGCTGGCGCCGGGCGGCGGCAATCTGGGCGACGGACTCGCCCAGCAGCGTGAGCGGCATGTCGTCGGGGAGCAACCATCCCAGGTAGGTAGTGAAGAACGGACCGAGGGGGATCCCGATCGTGCCCCCGAGGTAAGCGGTGACGAAAGCGGTGTGGGTGCGGAGGTCCACGACCCATTCACCGGCGGAGATTCGCTGGACCAGGACCGCGGCGTCGGCCAGTTCGGGCAACGAGAGGTCGACCGGTTCGGGACCTCGCCGGTTGATCGGTCCCATGCGGGCGTAGTAGCTCGGATAGGCGGTGAGCCCGGCCACCAGAGCCTTCACGAACTGATCCTCGTCGTCGATCACCAGGGCGTCGTTGCGCCGGCGCTCGACGCCCACCGTGCTCTGCTCGCCTCCCACCGCCGCCCCCGACGAGCAGAAGCTGCCGAAGCCATGGGTCGGGAAGACCGGAGTGCTCTCGTCGAGCTGGTCGGCCAGGTTCCGCACGGACCGGTACTGGGAACGGGTGAGCTCCTCGGTGCGGCTCGGGTCCACCAGGTCGGTCCGTCCGACGCTCCCGTAGAGCAGCGATCCACCAGTGAACACGGCCGAGCTTCCCTCGATATCGGTTACGA
The DNA here is from genome assembly GCA_021799915.1 of Actinomycetes bacterium. The sequence continues at coordinate 2,303 of JAJYZN010000060.1, read as the reverse complement.
CGTAGGAGGTGTGCCCGTCGGTATGCCCAGGGGTAGCCACGGCGCGTACCGTGAGCGATCCGACCGTGAGCTCGTCCCCGTCGCTCACGCTGAGCCGCTCGAAACCGACTGTCTCGCTCGCCGCCACGCCATAGCGCGCACCGGTCAGTCGTGACAGCTCGAGCCCTCCGGTCACGTAGTCGTTGTGCATGTGCGTCTCCAGCACCAATTCGCACGTCAACCCGCGGTCGGAGAGGACCTCTTCGACTCGGTCGATGTCTCGCTGGGGGTCGATCACGACGGCCAGCTCGCCGTCGTGGGCTACGTAGCTCCGGTCGCCGAGCTCCTCGGTACTGATCACCTCGACACTGAGCACTGGCGCGTTCCCTTCCAGCCCCGTCCTGGTGCTGTTGCTGCCGATGGTATCCCAACGTCGGGACATCAGATGGCCTCGAGGATGGCGGGATCCGACGGCCGGACGGGGAGGCCGCCGCCGGAGTGTCGGAGAGCGGCTCGGTCCTGCCCGCTGAACCCTTTGCCAGACCCACTGCCAGACCCGGTCCTGGGTTCAGGTGTCTTCGAGTCGCCCGAGTCGGTTGCCGCGTGACCGGTGGTCACGGGTCGATCCGGACCGTGGTGGCTGACGAAGGCCAGCGCTCGCTTCTGGGCGTCGAACTCGCCATCGCACTGGTGGTCGCAGTGGAGGTCAGCGCCAGGATCGGCTGCGCCTCGAGGTGCCCGTCGAGGTGCCCGTCGAGGTCCGTCGGACGTCAGTGCGTGGAGACCGGTTCCGGGCCACCGCCGAGCTCTCAGCCATGAAGGGCTACCGATTCAGCCGTCCCACGACACTCAGCGGGAGCAAGCCCGGCCTTGCCGGTGGCCCGGAGCGGTCACGGGTCCCCTGGACCGGTTCGTCCTCAGCACCGTTCCCACCAACCCGCCGATTCCCGCACACGTCCCTCCCGTCGGAGCCGCTCGAGCGCTCGTGACGCTGTGCCCAGGGAGAGCGTCGTCCGCCTGAGCACGTCCTCCATCGAGCAGGGCTCCCATCCGATTGCTTCGAGCACCGAGCGGTCGACCAACCTGCTTCCGTCGACATTCGGGTTGAGCTCACGGGGCGTAGCGGTGACCGATGCCCGGTCCACGGCCTCGGGACTCCCGGCTCCGGTTCCCGAGCTCGAGAGAGGAGACATCGGCAGGCACCGGGGATCCGCCACAACTCCCGAGTCCCCCCGGCGACGGTGCACTGGTCGGATATCCGCCCGATGGAGCTCCACGGCAACCATGACGTCGGTGGAGTCGCGCACGACGAAGCATCCGTCAGCGATGAGATCGTTGGCCCCCGATGATGCCGGGCTTCGGACAGAACCGGGCACCGCGCCGACTGGTATCCCCCTCTGCTCGGCGGCGTGCACGGTGTGGAGCGAACCTCCCCGGTGGTGGCACTCCACGACGACCACCGTCTGGGCCAGTGCGGCCAGGAGACGATTCCTCAGGGGAAAGCGCCAGCGGGGAGTCGGACACCCGATCGGGGACTCCGAGAGCAGGGCTCCGGCACGGGCCACACGTTTCCACAGACCTGCATGCGCCGCGGGGTACGGACGGTCCAAGCCTCCGGCGACGACGCCGACGGGCGGCGCCGAGACGTCGGGTGCCGACGACCACGAGGCCACGGCACCTTCGTGAGCCGCCCCGTCGATGCCCAGCGCCATGCCCGACAGGACGATGGTGCCGGCGGCGGCGAGATCGCGGCCGAGCTGGGCCGCGATGCTGAGACCGTAGCGGGTGGCACTGCGGGTTCCCACGATGGCCACCCGGGGGTGGCGATCCACCACGCCGACGTCGCCGAGCGAGAAGAGCACGGCCGGTGCTTCGCTGTCGGGATCAAGTGCCTTGGGGTACCGGTCCTCCCCGAGGAGCAGCACTTCGACGCCCGCTTCGCTGTGGGCGCGCCACAGGGCACCGACATCGGTGCCCTGAGCGAGCCGGCGCCACTGTCCACCCGGATCCTCTTCACACCCGAGCAGTACCGAGCGCCACGCCTCGTCCGCCGCCCGTCCGACGAGGAGCTGGCGGAGCCGGCGTGGGCCAATCCCTGCAATCGAGGCCAGTGCCGCGCCGAAGGCGGCCTCGGGAAGGCCTTCGGTACCCGTCACGGCCGGCCGAGGGCGTGCACGAGGTGCCCGGAAGCGTGCTCCATGTCCCGGAACGGTCGGGTGATGCCATGCTTTGGTCGGTGCGCTGGATCGTCGACGGAATGAACGTGATCGGCTCGAGACCCGACGGGTGGTGGCGCGATCGGGCTGCCGCCCGGAGGCGGCGCG
>JAJYZN010000059.1 GCA_021799915.1 Actinomycetes bacterium | reverse complement strand
GCACCGCCTCCGACGTCCCTCCCGACCCTGTCCCGATCCCAGTCGCTCCCCCACCCGCAGTTGTTCCCCCACCCGCAGTCGCGCTGGCGTTCCCTGTCCCAGTGGTCCCGTTCCCCACTGCCGCCCCAGTGGAACCGACCTCATGCCGCCAGGTGTACACGAAGTCCGCCGCGGTGACGGGCGTCCCGTCGGACCACACGGCCGAAGGGTTGATGGAGTAGACGACCGTCTGGGGCGTGGTGTTCACCACTTCGGCTTGGGTGATGACGGCCGAGTCGTACACCGACTCGGCGTCGGGGTTCACGACGAAGGGGCTCGGGAGGACCGGCTCGAGCACGGTCTCGGCCGCCAGTGTCCCACCGGCGACGGCGTTCGGGTTGCAGCTCCTCGGGGGTTGGTCGATACCGACGGTGATGGTGCCTCCCACCCCGGCCACCCATGGGGCGTCGGTGGTCTGGGCTGAGGACCCACCACCCGCCGGCCCGGCGTCCTTGGCGCCGCTACCACCGGCCCCACCGGCGCCCGCACCGCTCCCACCGCATGCGGCGCAGACCAAGGCCAGAACCGCCATACCGGTCAGGCCCGTCGCCGCCCGGAGACGACGGTGTCGATCGGCCGGGCGACGGGGGCCCCGTCGCCGGCCCGGCCGGCTCACTGCAGCCGGAGATCCAGGGTCAGGGTCGTGAAGGCAAAGATGATGGCCACGGTGACCGTGATCCGGTCCAGGTTCCGCTCCACCACGGTCGAACCCTGTGCTGCGGCGCCCACGCTGCCCCCGAACATGTCCGACAGCCCACCGCCCTTCCCGCTGTGCATGAGGATCAGGAAGATCAGGCCCACGGCGGCCAGGATCTCGATGACGATGTAGATCCACGTCAACACCCGGTTCGCTCCTTCAAGTGACTGCCGCCCGCGGCGTCGGGACGGCCCTCGAACGCTAGCAGCCGGCGACGGCCCGGAGGATGTCGAGAAAGCTCGCGGCATCAAGGCTGGCCCCGCCTACGAGCAGTCCGTCCACGTCGGGCTCCGAAGCCATCTCGGCGGCATTGTCTGCCGTCACCGATCCCCCGTACTGGACCCGGATGGCCCGAGCCGGCTCCGGGCCCACCTCCGAGGCCACCAGCCCCCGCAGGTAGGCGCAGGCGTCGGCGGCGTCCACCGGGGTGGCCGGCGTTCCCGAACCGATGGCCCAGAGCGGTTCGTAGGCCAGCACCATTCCCCCGACCTGCTCGGGTTCCAGGCCTTCGATGGCCCCCAAGAGCTGGTCGCGCAGCCGGGCCTCGGTCCGACCAGCCACCCGCTCGTCGGCGCTCTCCCCGACACAGCAGATCGGGGTCATCCCGTGTCGCAGGACCGCCTTTATGGTCGAGGCCACGGTGGCGTCGGTCATCCCGAACAGCTGGCGGCGCTCGGAGTGGCCCACCAGCACGTAGCGCACGGCCAGGCGGGCCAGCATCTGCGGGCTGACCTCCCCGGTGAACGGGCCCCGATCCTGGTCCGAGCAGTGCTGGGCCCCGAGGACCACCGGGATGCCCTCTCCTTCCACCAGGGACTGCACGGTGCGGATGTCGGTGAATGGGGGGTGCACGGACACGTCCACGTCCGCGACGTCATCGGGCTTCATCCGGAGCCCCAGATCCCGGACCATATGGAGGGCTTCGATGTGGTCGTGGTGCATCTTCCAGTTCCCGCTCAGCAGGAACCGACGCCCGTCGCGCTCGTGGCTCACCGGTCGTCAGCCGCCTCAGCCGGCTCTCGGGCGCGACCGGCGGCCCGGGGCGTTCACTGCCTCCCGGAGGGCGGCCAGGCCAGGAAGGTCGCCCAGCTCGACCAAGGCCAGGGAGGCCCCGCCTCCGGTCGACAGGAAGTCGACCTTCTGGACGAGACCGAGGCGCTCCAAAGCCCCCGCACTGTCTCCCCCGCCGACGACGGTGAAGCCGGAGCACGAGGCCACGGCCTCGGCGACGCGGCACGTCCCCCCGGCGAAGCGGTCGTCTTCGACGACCCCGAGCGGCCCGTTCCACAGGACCGTCCCGGCCACCCCGATCGCTGCGGCGAAGGCCTCGGCGGTCTCGGGACCGATGTCCAGGCCCTGCCACCCGTCGGGGAGGTCACGGCCCATCACCTTGGCGTCACCCCGGGGACCGCTGGGACCGCTGTCGTGACCGCACGTGCCACCGGGCTCCAGGGCCACCACGTCGGACGGAAGGATCAGCTCCACTCCGGAATGGACGAGCTTCCGGCAGGCTTCGACTTGGCTGAGGTCCACCAGCGATGCTCCGATGTCGTGCCCCAGAGCGGCCAGGAAGGTGAAGGCCATGGCCCCCCCGACGGCCAGCACGTCGACCCGCCGGGCTAGCGCGCACAGGAGCCCGAGCTTGTCGGCCACCTTCGCCCCGCCGACGACGGCCACGAACGGCCGAGCCGGCTCGTCGAGGAGGCTCCCGAGCACCTCCACCTCGACGGCGAGCCTCCTCCCGGCAGCGCTGGGCAGTTTCGTCGGCGGACCGACCACCGACGCGTGTCGCCGGTGGGCGACGCCGAAGGCCTCGTTCACGTAGCCGTCGAAACCATCCACCAGCGAGGACAAGAACGCCGGATCGTTGGCCTTCTCTCCGGGTGAGAACCGCAGGTTCTCCATCAGGTCGACCCCTGGGCAAAGCTCGACGAGGCGTTCCCGGACCGGACCCATGGACCACCGCTGGTCGGGAGCGCCGTCGGGACGGCCCAGGTGGCTGCAGGCGGTGACCGTCGCCCCACGGTCCACCAGCCATTCGAGGGTCGGAAGGGCCGTGCGGATACGGAAGTCGTCGGCCACCTCGACCCGACCACCCTCCTCGGTCAAGGGGACGTTGAAGTCGGTGCGCACCAGGATCCGCGCCCCCGCGACCGAGGGCAGGTCTTCTAAGACCGGGAGCGCCTGCCTGAGCTCCCTGCCCGTCATCTGTGCTCCCCGGCGTGGCTACTCACGACGGCGCACAGGTCCACCAGACGGTTCGAGTAGCCCCACTCGTTGTCGTACCAGCCCTGGGCCTTCACCAGCGTGGCCCGGTCACCGAGCGGCTGGACCATCGTGAGGCCGGCATCGAAGGTGCACGAGGCCGGGCTACCCACGATGTCCGAAGACACGATGGGGTCCTCGGTGTAGACCAGGACCCTCGACAGCGGCCCTGCCCCCGCCGCGGCGGCGAACGCCCGGTTCACGTCGTCGACGCCCACCACGCCGGGGACGACCGCGGTGAAGTCCGTGATGGAGCCCACCGGGACGGGAACCCGCAGCGCCGTGCCGTCGAGCCGCCCCTTCATCGATGACAGGACCAGGTTCGTCGCCCGAGCCGCGCCGGTGGAGGCCGGGACGATGTTGATCGCCGCCGCCCGGGCCCGTCGAAGGTCCTTGTGTGGGAGATCGAGGAGGTTCTGGTCGTTGGTGTAGGCGTGGACGGTGGTCATGAGCCCGCCTTCGATCCCGAATGCGTCGTCGATCACCTTCACCATGGGGACGAAGCAGTTCGTGGTGCACGAGGCGTTCGATACCACGTGATGGGCGTCGGGATCGAACGTGTCGTCGTTCACGCCGACGACGAAGGTGGCGTCGGCGTCCGCTGCGGGAGCGGAGATCACGACCCGGCTGGCACCGGCCTTCAGGTGGTGGGCGGCGTCTGTGCGGGCCGTGAACCGGCCGGTGGACTCCACCACCACCTCCACCCCCAGCTCGCCCCAGGGGAGGGCCGAGGGCTCACGTTCGGAGAGAACCCGGATGCGGTGGCCGCCCACCACGAGGACGTCGCCGTCCACCTCCACCCCCACCGGCAGCCTGCCCTGACTGGAGTCGTACCGCAGGAGATGGGCGTTCGTCTCGGGTGAGGTGAGGTCGTTCACCGCCACGATGTCCAGATCGGCGCCCGAGGCCATGGCGGCACGCAGGAAGTTCCTCCCGATGCGACCGAAGCCGTTCACTCCCACCCGAACCGTCATCCCCGTCCGTCCCTCCTCAAGTCACTCCACGCCCGTGCGCTCCGTGCGCCCCGTCCCTCCCGGGTCGGCCACCCGCTCATGCCAGCAGACCGGACAGGGCTTTCGCCAGTCTTACAGGATCGTGGACCAGGCCGTTGGGACCCGCCAGCGCCACGTCGTGGAGCGGGCGGTCCACGGCACCCGGAACCAGGCCGGCGCTCGAGTCCCACAGCACCAGGTCCACGTCGACCCCGTGCTCACGCAACGCCACCACGTGGGCCGCCACGTCGTACCCGGCGGTCTCGGGGACCTGCGGGCGCAGGTTGCACACGTAGACCTTCTGACCTGGGGCGGCGCTGAGGGCCTCGGCGACCCCCGGGACCGCAGCCGCCGCCAGCACGCTGGTGTACAGGGATCCAGGCCCGATCACCACCTGGTCGGCACCGGCCAACGCCTTCAGCGCCTCGGGGGGTGGGCTCGACCCCTCCGGGACGAGGGAGACCCTCCGGATCCTCCCGGCGGCGGCCACCGCCACCTGGCCGTTCACCTCGCCGTCGTCGGAAAGCGCCTTCAGGGTGACTTTCTCGGTGGTCGCCGGGAGGACCCGCCCGGCGGCACCCAGCAGCTCGGCCGCGGCGTCGATCCCGGCCACCAGGTCACCGGTGGCTTCGATCAGCCCGGCCAGCACCAGGTTCCCCAGGGCGTGGCCGGCCAGCTCGCCGGGCCGAGCGCTGGTGTCGAAGCGGTGCTCGAAGGCCCGGGCCAGGACCGAGGAGGGCTCGGCGAGAGCCACCAGGCATTTGCGCATGTCGCCGAGCCCCACCACGTCGAGCTCCTGGCGCAGCCGCCCGGTGGAGCCACCGTCGTCGGCGACCGACACGATGGCCGTGACGTGCCCGGCGTAGCGTCGGGCCGCCCGCAGCGTCACCGCCGTCCCGTGCCCTCCTCCGATGGCCACCACCCGGTGAGTGCCGCGGTGCCCCGCACCGGTCACGCAATCACCCGCTCCCACCCCTTCACCCGCTCCCACGCCCTCGCGCGCCCCCACGCCCACTCCGGCGGCGTCGGCCGTCACCGGTCCACGTCCCGGTGGAACGAGGTGGCGGCGATGCCGTGAGCCTCCAGCCGGGCGGACAAGGCGTCGGCCAGGACCACCGATCGGTGCCGGCCGCCGGTGCAGCCCACGGCCACGGTGAGGTAGGACTTCCCCTCCCGGGCGAACGACGGCACCAGGGTCGTGAGCAGGTCGTCCACCTTGGCCAGGAAGACGTCGGTGTCGGGCTGGTCGAGGACGAATTGGCGCACCGGGTCGTCCCTGCCGCTCATGGGTCGGAGCTCTTCGACCCAGTACGGGTTGGGCAGGAACCGGCAGTCGAACACCAGGTCGACGTCGAGGGGTATGCCGTGCTTGTACCCGAAGGAGACCACCGAGGTCTGCATGTGCCCCCTGCCGGCGACGTCCCCTTCACCGAACAGCTCGATCACCCGCTGGCGCAGCTGGTTCGAGTTCAGCTCTCCGGTGTCGAGGATCACGTCGGCCCGGTCCCGCAGGTGGGCCAGGAGGCGTCGTTCGCCGGCGATTGACTCCTCGACCCCTCTGGCGGCCAAGGGGTGGCGGCGGCGGGTGCCCTCGAACCGGCGGACCAGGATGTCGTCGGCGGCATCGAGAAAGAGGACCCGAACCCGGTGACGGGCCTCGCCCAGGGCGTCGAGGATCGGGGGGACGTCTGCGAAGTCCTCTCCCCCGGCCCGCCCGATCACGAGCGCCACCCGCTCGGCCTCCGATCCGGGCCGTCCCACCAGCTCGGCCACCTTCGTGATGAGGGCCGGGGGCAGGTTGTCGATCACGAACCAGCCCAGGTCCTCCAACGTGGCGGCGGCGGTGGAACGACCGGCCCCCGACATACCGGTGACGACGAGGAACTCGCTCATGACCCCTCCAGTCTCCCTCACCCGGACCACCGGGGCACGCCCCGGTGCCCTTCACCCCGTGTGCCCGGTCCCCTTCACCCCCGGTGGAGGCGCTCGAAGACCCTCCGGGCGACCTCGTCGGGGAGCCAGGACACTGCGAGGAGGTCGTCGAGGTCGGCGGCCCGCAGGCCACGCATCCCCCCGAGCTCCCGCACCAACCGGGCCCGCCGGGCCGGTCCCAGCCCCCGGACCCCATCCAGGACGCCCGAGGTCATCCGGGTGTTCCGGCGTTGGCGGTGGTAGGTGACGGCGAACCGGTGGGCCTCGTCGCGCACCCGCTGGAGCAGGTACAGGGCCTCCGCTCCCCGCGGCAGTCGCACAGGTTCGGGACACCCGGGCCGGTAGACCTCCTCGAACTGCTTGGCCAGGGCCGCCAGCTCGATGGTCCCCTCCAGCCCGACGGCAGCGAGACCGGCCTCGTCGAGCACCCGCTGCCCCACCGCCAGCTGGCCCTTCCCCCCGTCGAGGAGCAGGAGGTTCGGTGGGTAGGCGAACTTCGAGGATCTCCCGGGCTCCGCCCCGGCGGCGGAGCGCTCGTCGACCAGGGCCCGGAGCCGCCGACGGAGGACCTCTTCCATGGCCGCGTAGTCGTCGTTGCCGGCCACCGTCTTCACCGAGAAGCGCCGATAGTCAGCCTTCTTGGCCAGCCCGTCCTCGAACACCACCATCGAGCCCACGTAGTCGGTGCCCTGGAGGTGGCTCATGTCGTAGCACTCGATCCTGAGAGGTGCCCGCTCCAGCCCGAGCGCCTCCTGGAGCTCGACCAGGGCCCGTGACCGGCTGGCGTGGTCCGAGGCTCGGTGGAGGCGGTGGCGGGCCAGGTCGTCCCCGGCGTTGCGGACCACCGTCTCTTGGCGCGCCCGCTTGCCCCCTCTCCGAGGGACCGCCAACTCCACCGGACCACCCCGGAGCGACCCCAACCACGCCTCGAGCACTTCGGCATCAGGAGGTCGCTCGGGGACCAGGATGCGACGGGGCACCTCGGCTCCCGGGGCACCGTAGAGCGCCTCCACCACCCGTCCCACCAGCTCGGGCGTCGTGAGCTCCTCGACCTTGTCAGCGATCGATCCGTGACGACCGACCACCCGACCCCGCCGGACGTGGAAGACCTGGACCGCGGCCTCCAGCTCGTCCTCGGCGATCCCGACCACGTCGAGGTTCTCGGGGCGAGAGGACACCATGAGCTGGCTCTCGGCCGCCTTGCGCACCGCGCCGAGACGGTCCCTCACCCGGGCTGCCCGTTCGAACTCGAGGTTGACGGCAGCATCGGCCATCTCTTTCTCCAGGCGACCAACCACCGGCGCGGTGTCCCCGTCGAGGAAGGCCATGAGATCGTGCACCAGCTCGGCGTAGCGCTCCTCGTCCACCGCTCCGATGCAGGGGCCCGAGCACCGATCGATGTCGAACAGCAGGCAGGGCCGGCCCAGGCGCTCGTGCCGGCGGAACTTGGCGTCCGAGCACGTCCGCAGCGGGAAGGACTTGCACAGCAGGTCGAGGGTGTCCCTGATGGCGCCCACGTGACCGTAGGGACCGAAGTAGCGCACACCCTTTCGCTTCTTACCCCGGACCACGGCTGGGCGGGGCCAGCGCTCGCCCACGGTGACCGCCAGCCACGGGTAGCTCTTGTCGTCCTTCAGGCGGACGTTGAACCGGGGCTGGTGGGCCTGGATGAGCGAGTGCTCCAGCATGAGCGCTTCGACCTCGGTGGCCACCACCACCCACTCCACCCGGGCCGCCTGGGCCACCATCTGGGCCGTCCGGGGTGGCAGGACGGCCGGGTCCTGCCAGTACGACGCCAGCCTCTGGCGGAGTGACTTGGCCTTGCCCACGTAGAGCACCCGGCCGTCGCCGTCGAAGAACTGGTACGACCCGGGTGCATCGGGGATCGAGCCGGCGGGGGGGCGCAGCACCACGTCCCTACTCTCGCGCTGCGCCGAGCTCGCCTTGGACATAGAGTGGTGGTGCCGGCCTGGTACCCCGGCAACACACCTCGCACCGAGGCCGACAACCCCGCGGATGGGCGACCAGGCTGTCCCCGCCGGCCAACACGGTGCCCTCCCCACGAGGGGGTACAGCATGATCCGGCTCCAGCGACCACTGCCCGAGCGCTACACCGGCGCGACGCCCGGCGACCTGGCCGAGATGATCCGAGACGCCCGCAACATCCTGGGCAGCCGGCTGTTCGTGCTGGGTCACCACTACCAGCGTGACGACGTCATGTGCTGGGCCGATGCCCGCGGCGACTCCTTCGGTCTCTCCCGCATCGCCGCCGACCAGCACGAGGCCGAGTACGTGGTCTTCTGCGGCGTCCACTTCATGGCCGAGTCGGCCGACATCCTCACCGGCGATCACCAGCAGGTCCTGCTCCCGGACCTGAACGCCGGGTGCTCCATGGCCGACATGGCCGACGTCGAAGCCGTCGAGGACGCCTGGGCCGAGCTGGCCGAAGTGACCGACGTGGAGCGGATCGTCCCGATCACCTACATGAACTCCTCGGCCGCGCTCAAGGCGTTCGTGGGGAGGCACGGCGGCTCGGTGTGCACCTCTTCGAACGCTCGGGCGGTCCTCACGTGGGCCCTCGGAGGCGAAGGGAAGGACCGGCCACGCGGCGACAAGGTGCTCTTCGTCCCCGACCAGCATCTCGGTCGCAACACTGGGTTCGAGCTCGGCTACCGGGCTGAGGAGATGGTCCTGTGGGATCCTCGCCGCCCCCTCGGGGGCAGCGAGGAGGCGGCCATCAAGGGCGCTCGCCTCCTCCTGTGGAAGGGACACTGCTCGGTCCACCAGCGCTTCCGTCCTGAGCACGTAGACGCCTTCCGCCAGGAGCACCCCGGCGGGATCGTCATCGTCCACCCCGAGTGTGCCCACGAGGTCGTCGAGGTGGCCGACCAGGTCGGGTCCACCGACGCCATCATCCGGGCCGTCGCGGCCGCCCCTCGGGGATCCGTCATCGGGGTGGGCACCGAGATCCACCTGGTCAACCGGCTCGACCACGAATCCCCGGACAAGACGGTGATCTGCCTGGACCCCCTCGTCTGTCCGTGCTCGACCATGTCCCGGATCGACCCCATGCACCTGGCCTGGATACTCGAGGGTCTCGTGGCCGGAGAGGTGCGGAACCGGATCACCGTCGACGAAGAGACCGCCCACTGGGCCCGTGTCGCCCTGGAGCAGATGCTGGCCACCGTCTGACCGCTCCACCGTTTCCCGACATCTGTCGGATCGATGCTCAGGTGTGCGGGCCGTCTTCAGCGGGAGGCGACCGAACCACCCGGTCAGGCCTGACCGGTATCGGGGCTGACGCATCCGGTCGGTGCCGTGCCAGACCCGCTCTGCCCCGGCATGAGCACTGTCCCGGCACAGCCGAAGTTCGAGTACGTCCCCTCTAACGTGACCGTCCCGCCGTTGGCGAAGCTGGCCACCGACGTGGACTGACGGATGAAGCCGGACGCATCCACCCCGAGGGTGACCCTGGTGCCGCTGTACCCGGCGCCGTTCAGGACCGACATCGCCGCCTGGATGGTCTGTGCCTCTTCGGCGGTCACCCCCGGGGCGTCGGCCAGCTGGGCCACGTTCTCTTGCACCACGTACCAGGTGACCGGAACACCATCCACTGTGCCGGTACCGTCGGCTCCGGCGCCGGTCACGCTGTTCTGGGTCAGGTCCAGGTACCCCGTCGGGCTGGCCATCCCGATCATGGCCACCGCTCCGGCCTGCTGACCAAGGGTGCCTTCCACCAGTCCGGCGAATCCCGAGATCGGACTACCCGAGGGCGCCGTGGAGCCGTTGGCCGCGGGGGTTGTCGTCGGTGCCAGCGTGTCGCTCCCGCCACCCTCCCAGTAGTCGGTGGAGTCGATCCGGACCGTCGGACCCACACTGGTGGTGACCACCATGGAGAGGGGGTTGGTGTCGATGATGCCCTGTCCGGACACCACCGGGCCACTCCGGTCTGTGGCCGAGACCGGGGGGCAAGTCGGGACCGTGGTGGCGGGAACGGAGAGCGGCGTTATGGCCGGGATGGTGGTCTGGGTTCCGGGCACGGTCGTGACCCCGGGGCACGTCGTGGAAGGGGTCGTCGTCGGCCCCGATCTGGTGAGGGCGTACGTGAGGTCAAAGCTCCCCGAAGCGGTGGTCGTGCTCAGGGCCGACAGCACGCTCTGCTCTGCCGGACCGTTCCCGATGACCACCGATGTCGAGTGACGATGGTGGACAACTGATGGAACGGCCACCGCCGGTCCTCCGCCGCTGGACAGCACCAGTCCGACCGGCACTCCGACCATGGCCAGGCACGCGACGCCGGCTGCGACTACCCGGTACGACCGCCACCGACGGGAGCTCCGGCCCATCCGCCGGCCGGCCGCCGTCGATTCTCCGGGTTCCTCGAGCCACAGTCCCCGGTCGTCCGATCCGTCCGTCATCTGACCCTCCCACCCGGTCTGCCCAGCTCCCGAAGGGAGCTCTCGCCCTCTGGGAAAGGATCTTACCACTGGTACGAATAAATTACGATAGCCGGAATCCGTAATTTCCGCCCTCATCGGCACCCCCGCACCGGCTTCGGTCACCAGTCCCGACTGCTCTACCACCTTCCGCATGCGGATGGCGGTTGCCCGGCTCCTCGCCGCCGTCTCACCGAAGTGCTCCACCAGGACTGAGGCCAATTCCTCGTCGGGCGGGAGCCGTGCATCGGGATACCGGCGGAGCACCGCGCCGTAGAGGGGAACCGACAGGCAAGCCTCCATCCTGGCCCTGGCCGCCACGGCCTCGCTCCCGGAGAGCAGTTCACGAGCCCGTTCGGTGAGGAGCACGCGGTCACCGCGACCGGCAATCAAGCCGAAGCATCGAGCGGTGGACATTCGGCTGGCGAAGGCCCCGTTCCGGCTCCCGCTGTACCCGAGGGCCGAAGCCAGGGAAGGTGGGGACGTGTCACCACCGGCATCGGCTACGGCCCGGGCCACCGCGATCGCGGCTTCAAGGTCGTAGCTCACTGATCGGTACCTCGATCGGGCCACTGCGCTCCTCGGACTGCCGACGTAATCCCGTGGATTCACCGCGGGTACAGCATGCTCCCCGCTGTCGCCATTCTGCCAGTTCCGGCCCTCGTACCCGGCACTTCTGCACCACGCGCGCGCCCTCCTCGTCGTAGGCTCTCCGCCGTGACCTTCCCTCCGGACCACCGTGTCGAGCGTCCTGGCGCTCCCTCCGGTTCCCAGGCGCGCCACACGGGTCACCCGGAAAGTGCACCACCCGGCCTGGTCCGCCCGGTGGCTGAGATCTTCGCCTCGGTGGTCGAATCGGTCCGAAGCGTGGTATTGGTCGACGCCGACACGGTCCGGCTGGCGGTGGGCTGCGTCGCTGCCGGGGGTCACCTTCTCGTAGAGGATCTCCCGGGCCTGGGGAAGACCACGCTGGCCAAGGCCCTGGCCCGCTCCCTGGGCCTGACCTTCCGGAGAGTCCAGTTCACTGCCGACCTGCTCCCGGCCGACATCACCGGCGCCATGGTCCTGGACCTCGAGAACCACCGGCCGACGTTCCGTCCCGGACCGATCTTCACCAACATTCTCATGGCGGACGAATTGAACCGGGCGTCTCCTCGGACCCAGTCGGCCCTCCTGGAGGCCATGGAAGAACAGCAGGTGACCGTGGACGGGCACACCGCCGACCTCCCTCGTCCATTCCTCGTCATCGCCACCCAGAACCCCTACGATGCAGCCGGCACTTCGCCCCTCCCGCACGGCCAGCGAGACCGGTTCCTCCTGCGGCTGTCTCTGGGCTATCCCCAGAGGGGAGACGAAGACCGTCTCCTAGCTGATGCCGGGCACTCCCTGCGGGTCGCCACTCTCCGACCCGCAGTGAGCTCTGCCGAGCTGGAAGCGCTCATGGAGGCCGCTGCCGGCGCCCATGTGGTCCCCGCAATCCGCGGGTACGTCCTCGATCTGATCGAGGCCACCCGACAGCATCCGTCCATTCGGGTTGGCGCATCTCCCCGGGCGGCGCTGGCGCTCCTACGCACCTCCCGGGCCGTCGCCGTTGGCGCCGGGCGTGACTACGTGGTCCCAGACGACGTTCAGGCATCTGCCGTTCCGGTCCTGGCCCATCGCTTGCTGGTCGATCCGCGCAGCGATGCCACCGGCGCGGGTCCCGGCGCGGTAGTCGACGAGATCCTGCGGTTCGTGCCGGTGCCGGGCACCGCCGGCTCGGTGACGTCCCCGCGGTGAGCCCTACGACTCCGGATCGGCCGGTGGGAACCCCGCCCGGCCCTTTCCGAGTCGTGCCGGCGCTGTCCCTGACCCCCAGGGGACTGGGGTTCTTGGGGGCGTTTGCCGTCCTGGCAGTGGCCTCTGTCCGATCTGCGTCGGGGGGAACCGTGCCCCTGCTCGTCGGAATTGGGGCCGTCTTTCTGGTCTCTTCGATCACCGCCTGGGCCCGGGCGTGGCGCGTAACGGGGGCTACACCGGTGCAGGTGCTGGTCCGAGTCGTCCCCGGCGCCGTCGGGGTCGGCGAGCATGCACGGCTCGAAGTCGTGGTGCTGGGGTGCCTTCTGCGCCATCCCCCACCCATGTCCGTGGATATCCCCCTCCGCCGAGCTCACTTGGTTCGGGGACCCGGACCGGGGCGCCCCACCGCACAGGTGAGGATCCAATCGTGGTGGGCACGCGTGCTGGCGAACGTGGCACCTTCGGCGGCGAACCTGGTCCAGGTGCCGCCCCCGCCCCCGAGCGGCGCCAGTCCCGGCGCCGGGCAGCCACGGTGGATGGGCTGGGACCTTCCCACCCAACGCCGGGGACGGTTGGTGGTGACACCGGTTCAGGGCTGGGTGCGGGATCCCCTCGGGCTGTTCGCCGTCCCAGTTGCCGCCTCGGAGCCGGTCAGCCTCCTGGTCCATCCGGCGCCGGCACCGATGCCGACATCGTGGACCACACCGGCTCCAGATGGACGTCATCCTGATCACGACTCCGGACTGAGCTCTCCGCCGGGCGTGACCCTCGTCGCCAACGAGGGGTCGGGTGAATTCCGTGACCTGCGCCCGTACGTGCCCGGAGATCGGCTCCACCTGGTTGACTGGCCCGCCCTGGCCCGGTACGACCGCCTGCTGGTCCGCCGCTTCGACCCCGAGGACCCAGTCGGGGCGTGGCTGGTACTCGACGACCGACCGGGCGTCCATCGGCGGGCCGACTTCGAGGTGCTGCTGTCCACCTCCTTCTCCCTCTTCCTCACTTACCGGGAGGAGGGTCGCCCCTTCACGGTGTCCACGCTGTCCGGTCTCTCGCTTCGGTCCGTAGGTGGGGCCGACTCCTTCGGCCCGCTGTTGGACCTCCTTTCGACCATCGAACCCCGGCCGGCCACGGCAGCCGGTATCCCCAGTCTCGGGAGCCGACCACCCATCACGTCCGAGGACGCCGGCGCCATCGTGCTCACCACGGCCACGGGCGCCCGGCGCCTCCCACCCGGATGGTCGGAGCGTCATACGGTCCAGGTGATGTCGTGACGAGTCGAGGCGCCGCGCCGGCGACGGCGACGGGTCGAGTGCCCCGGGTCGATTGGAGGGTCGAGCTGGCCGTCATGGCCACGGTGGTGGTCGGAGCTGCCGGGATGGTCCGCCTGACGGCGGGCGGCTTCGGAGGCCCGGCTGCGGCCCCCCTGCTGGGGTCGGCCGCTCTGGGGTTCGTGGTCCCGGCCCTTCTGCACCGGACCAAGCTGTCAGGGACCTGGGTTGCAGTGATCGGCACCCTGGTCGTCGTGGGGATCGCCTGGTGGTCCGCTGCTCCACGTCACGGGTCGTCGCCGTTCCCGGCGGCTCGCTCCCTGTTGCCGACTGCGGCTGAACTGCACCGGGCCCACTCCGTCCTGGCGGCTTTCCACCTTCCGCTCGATCCCGTTCCGGCGGTCGTGTTCCTGGGTTGTGTCCTGGCCGGTGTCGCCGGGCTCACCTGCCGGCTCATGCTCAGCTCACCTCCACGCCTGGCCCGGCCGGCACTTGCAGTGGTACCCGGGGCCATCCTGGTCGCGTGGTCATCCCTGACCGTGCCGGGCAACGGAGCGTTGACCGTGGCCGCGGTATTCGCCGCTGCAGTAGTTGTGGGGCTGACCATGGCCGGCTCGGACGGGATCCTCGCTCCGGGGCATCGGCGAGATCTCCAGTCCTCGGGCGCCCGCTTGGTGCCGGTGGCCATCACCGGTCTGGTGGTCGTGGGATCGACCGTGGGCGCCGGTCTGGTCCTACAGAGCACTTCCGCTGCTTCGCCCCGAAATGGGACGGCTCCAACGTCGGTCATCGCCGCCAGCACCCTTTCCCTCGCCGCC
>JAJYZN010000058.1 GCA_021799915.1 Actinomycetes bacterium | reverse complement strand
CCAGCCGAACCTGTGTCGGGCCGGAGGAGGTGGACCCTCAGGGTGGTACTACAACTGGCGAGCCGGGTGGTCCCATGTCACTGGCGAAACCACCGGCGAACTGGTCCTATGTGGCTGGCGGGCGACAGCCGCCCAAGCTCGGCGTCGCATGCATGGGGACGGTTTGCCGACCGTCGAGGCTGGTCCAAGTTCTCTCGAGGGACATCGGCGTTCGGGCTGAGGTGTCCAAGGAGGTCGACGATGGAGCGGGAAGGACCACCGTGAATATCGGCACCTCGCATCCCGAGGGGCCCGAGACGTCGCGTGACCGGAGTGTCGTCGCGACCACGCCCAGCGGAGCCACTCTGCCCTCCCCCTGATCGGCGGTACGAGATCGTGTCATCGATGGCGCCGCCTGGCACCCTGTCCCGGCGGCATCCGCCGGCCACCCGGTCCCGGCGACATCCTCCTGGCGAACGATCCGGACTAAATTCGAGACCCACGCTGCTTCTCGCGGGGTTGTCGAGGAGGCCATCGGCGGGTGAGAGGCGCAATGGCGTGGTCTATGAGGATGCATTCTGGCCTCCAGAGTTGATCGGCTGAGATGGCGCTGAGAGCCGCGTTGTCCGTGTTGGTGGGCCCGGGTGACCATGTCCCGGTGCCCATGGGACGCGTTCGTCGCTCTATTCGGGGCCGCTGCACTGGAGTCTCACGTCTGGTGCCAGTAGTGGTCCTCGGACTCGTGCTCTGTTCGTGCGGTTTGGCCGGAGGTGCCGCGTCACCACCTACATCCGGTCGACCGGGCCAGACCGGCCGACCGGGCCGGACCGGCAGCAGTTCGACGTTGCCGGCCTCGACCCTGCCTCCGACCACGTCGACCACGACCACGACGACCGTGCCGGCCCAACCTGGGTGGACGGTTGTGTCCAGGGAGTCCACTGGGGTGGCCATCGACGAGCGGACGGTGCAGGCTTCGGACGGCTCTACGGTCACCGTGGTTCGGTTCCGCTCGGGCCAGGTGCACTTCGACCTCCACGACGGGGCCACCGATCCCCCTTCGAACGGCACGACACTCGGCGCCAATGCCCAGTCCGTGGTCAGTGCGGCGGAAAGACCAATTCTGCTCGCTGCGTTCAACGGGGGATTCAAGGTGACAACCGGGTCTGGGGGTTTCGAGGTGAACGGGCACGACTTGACGCCGTTGC
Organism: Actinomycetes bacterium; assembly: GCA_021799915.1. The sequence goes on along the minus strand of JAJYZN010000058.1, from coordinate 13,212 downwards.
TTCCCGGCATGGCCACCATGGCGATCAATGCCTCAGGTGCCGCGGCTATCGGAGTGTGGGGGACTGCGGGGTTCCCGGCACCTACACAACAGATTGTGAGCGCCCGGCAGAACCTTCCGCCACTGGTCCAGAACGGCCAGGCCAGCCCCAACATCTCCGACGTGACAGCGTGGGGGGCGATGTTGGGACCCGGCCCGGCAGTCGCCCGCAGCTCGTTGGGCGAGGACGCGAACGGTGACCTTTTGTACGCGGCATCGATGTCTGCCATTCCCGCCGACCTGGCTTCGGCACTGATCGGTGCCGGAGCGGTCGTAGCGATGGAGCTCGACATCAACCCTTACTGGGTCCAGCTTGATGCTGCCGCTGTCCCTGGGGGGACACTTGCGGCTGAGATTCCCGGTCAGCAGAGACCGGCCGACCAGTACTTGGTCGGGTGGACACGAGATTTCGTGACGGTGCTCGCTGGTGGTGTTCCACCCATGGCTCCCGGGTGAGGCGAGGCGCGGGCCTCCACGAGACGACGCATATGATCCGGCAACATCGATGGACACGCGATGGGGAATCCATGGACGTCGAGCACTCGCCGAAGCGGCGTCCCTGCTGTCGGTAGGGTGACAGTCGTGGTCCCTCAGGCTCCCAAGTCCAGCGTCACCGCCTCTACTTCTTTCGCCAGAGCCTTGGGCGGGTCCCCGGAGGCCATCGGTGTGGGCACAGACGATCGACCCGGGGTTCTGTCCATCTCCGAGCTATATGGCCAGGTGGACCGGGCCCTGGCCGACGTATTCCCCAGGGGGCGTCAGCTGTGGGTCCGAGGAGAGATCCACAGCATCGCCGACCAGACCGGCCGCACTGGCCACTGCTACATCGACCTGGTGGAGCCCGACGCTTCGGGGGATCGACAGGCTCCGGTGTTGCGGGTGAAGTGCTGGCGCGGCACCTGGGGTCCCCTGCGCTCCCTGCTGGCCGGCCAGGGGATCGAACTTCAAGTGGGCATGACCGTCATCCTCCGGGGGAGCCTGGACTTCTACCGGCCGCGTGCCGAGATCGGCTTCATCTTGGATGAGATCGACGTGACGTCGCTTTTGGGGAGGCTGGCAGCCCAGCGCGCAGCCCTGATCAAGGCTCTCGGCCAGGAAGGGCTGCTGGAACGCAACCGGTCCCTACCCCTTCCGGCTGTGCCCCTGCGGATCGGACTGGTAGCGTCCCCGGGGACCGAGGGGTACCGCGACTTCCTCGGACAGCTGGAAGGATCGGGGTTCGCCTTCGATGTCGTGGTATCACCCACCCCGGTGCAGGGGGCCGGAGCTCCCGCCGGAATCGCTCACGCTCTGGCCTTGCTCGTCGATGACCCGGAACGTGCCCTGGACCTGGTCGTCGTGGTACGCGGCGGAGGGTCCAAAGCTGATCTAGCCGCGTTCGACACCGAAGCCGTCGCCCGGTCCATCGCCATGTCCCCCTTGCCAGTGTGGACGGGGATCGGGCATACGGGTGACGAGTCGGTTGCAGACCTCGTGGCCCAACGGTCGTGCATCACCCCGACTGCGTGCGGCCGAGAGATCGTGGTGCATGTCGCCGGATGGTGGGAGACATCGGTGGGCTCCGCGACCCGGCGGATCAACGGGCTTGCACGCGAGTGCGTTGGTGGGGCGACCGAGCGCTTGTCGGGGGCACGGGCTCGAATCGGCGCCACGGCACGGCTCATGGTGGACCAGCAGTTGGATCAGTTGTTACGTCACGCCGACCGGGTTGTCGGGGCTGCAGAACGCGTCATGGTCGAAGCCGATACTGCGATGAGGACGATGGCCCTACAGGTCGTTCCTCAGGTGATCCGCCACATGGATCGGGAAGCGAGCAACGTCGTGGCCTGGCGACGTCTGTTGGAGGCGTACGACGTGGAACGCCAGTTGGCGAGGGGATATACGCTGACCTTTGATGAACGGGGCCAAACTGTGAGATCCATCTCGCAATTGGCGGCGGGATCGATCCTCGTCACCCGTGTCGTCGACGGAGTGGCGCGTTCGATAGTGACATCGGTGACGAGCTCCGGTGGCGTCCCGGCGGGAATTCCGGATAACGGTGGAAACGGCAGGAAAGGGGCGGCGTGACCGCAATGGACCAGGGCTCGCCGGGTTCGGAGACTCCGCCGGTGGAGAGCCTTAGCTACACCGAGGCCAGCCAGGAGCTGGACCGGATCGTGTCCTTCTTCGAGCAGCGCGAAGTCGACGTTGACCAGATCGTCTCTCGCATGGAGCGGGCGGCGGCCATCGTGGACGAATTGGACCGTCGCCTCCGGAGAACCCGGGCCCAGGTCGAGGCCTTGGTACCTCGCCTCTCTGCGGCAGCGAGCGGAGTTGAGCCGGAAACCGCACCCGAGACCGTATCGGAGACCGGACCCGAGATCGGATCCGGTACCGAACCGGAGGGCGTGGTCGGACAGACTGATCGGGGAGGGAAAGGTGCCAGGGCCAGAGCTCGCTCCTCCAGCTCCGGTGCGAGAGCTGGAGCCGACGGAGCCGACGGAGCTGACGGAGCTGACGGAGCCGACGGAGCCGACTCCCCGGGGCTCTTCTGATGCCGCCGCCAAATCCCTCGGAGACGGCAGCGGTGCCTGGTGGCAAGCGAGCCTACTTTCGCCAGCTCCTGTCGGGTCGTGACTTCGCCGTGAACGACCCGGTCGCCCGTCAGATGGTCAACTTCATCTACGCAGTCGGTGATCAAGAGCACCATGAAGTGCTGCTGGTGGACCCGGCATATGCCGTGTCCGAAGTGCTGGATCTGATCGAGGCCGACGGCATGCGATGTGTGGGCGTCCTGGCCACCCACTACCACCCAGACCATGTCGGGGGTGAGATGGCCGGATGGAAGATCGAGGGGCTCACGAAGCTCCTTGAGCAGGTGGACGTGCCGGTGCACGTGCAACGGGACGAAGTTCCTTGGGTCACCAGGTCGACCGGGGTTGCCTCCGACTCCCTCGTCGCTCACGACGGCGGCGACGTCGTAATGGTCGGCGACATTGCCGTCGAGCTCGTCCATACCCCCGGCCACACGCCCGGGAGCCAATGTTTCTTCGTCGATGGACGCTTGGTGTCGGGGGACACGTTGTTCCTCGACGGCTGCGGCCGTACCGATCTCCCTGGAAGTGATCCGGAGGCGATGTACGAATCCCTCACGACCAGGCTCGCTCGAATCCCCGACGACACGATCGTGTACCCCGGCCACCGTTACTCGGAGCTCCCGTCCGCCCCAATGGGAGAGACTCGCCGGGAGAATTTCGTGTTCCGCCCCCGCAGCGCCCAGGAATGGATGGCCGTCTTCGGTGGATAGGAGGTCCGTGGCTCGGGCCCGAGGAATGTCACCGGGGCCTGGGGAGTCAGGCTGATGGGGAGTAGGCGTGATCTTCGTGGTCCGTTACCGGCGGACGGCACCGTCGTCGTCGTCGGTGCCTCACTGGCTGGGTTCCGTGCCGCACGGGGGCTGCGTGACGAAGGATTTGCCGGTCGCCTCGTGCTCGTCGGTGAAGAGCGTCACCTCCCCTACGACCGGCCACCCTTGTCCAAACAGGTACTGGCTGGCACCTGGGAGGTGGAGCGGACGCGACTGGCCGACGCCGGACAGCTCAGTGACCTCGGACTTCAGTGCCTCTTCGGCCACCGCGCCGTGTCGCTTGATGCCGATGCCGCCAGAGTGGAGCTCGACGATGGATCGACCATCGAAGCAGACGCTCTGGTGATCGCCACCGGTGCCCATCCCAGGCGCCTTCCGGGAACCGAAGAGCTTGGAGGTGTGGAGGTACTGCGGACCATCGAAGACGTGTCCGCCATTCGAGAGGCGATCCAGTCCGCCGGCGACGGCTGCCGGATCGTGGTGATCGGAGCCGGATTCATCGGATCCGAAGTGGCAGCCACCTGCGCAGGCAGCGGATGTAGGGTCACCGTGCTCGAGGCTCTCGATGCACCTTTGGCATCGGCGCTCGGCGCCCGTGTCGGGGCAGCGTGCGGTCGTCTGCACGGTCTCCACGGGGTGACGCTCCTCACCGGAGTCAAGGTGACCGCCGTCGAAAATGGATCTCGTGCGGGACGTGCGTTACAGGTCGTGTTGGACGACGGGACCCGCCTGGACGCGGACGTGGTCGTGGTCGGCATCGGTGTCCAGCCCTCGACCGACTGGCTCGTCGGATCCGGGCTCACCATCGGCGACGGGGTCCGATGCGACGCGGCTCTTTTCGCTGCCGACCGCATCGTGGCTGCCGGTGACGTGGCCCGCTGGACGTGGTCGCACCTGGATCACGACGAAGATGTCCGCATCGAGCATTGGGAGGTGGCATCCCAGATGGGCAGCGCAGTGGCTCGTAGCCTGGTGGCTGGTCGCGAACGAGCTCCGCACTTCGACCCTGTGCCGTACTTCTGGTCCGATCAGTACGGGCTCAGGATCCAAGTCCTGGGCCGGCCCGATCCGACCGACGACATCGAGGTGGTCGATGGCGATCTGGAGTCCGACGACGGGAAATTCGTCGCCGTCTACGGTCGCGATGGCAAGCTGAGTGCAGCGCTCGGAGTGAGCCGGCCGCGCCAGCTCATGGCCTTCCGCCCGCTCCTCGAAGCAGGGGCGACCTGGCAGGAGGGCGTCAACTTGTTGGCATCGAAGAGCTGACGGCCGAGCCATAGCGGAAGCCGGCTACGGGCATCGAAGACGGTGCGCCCTTCAGCCTCCCGAGTGGACCGGTGCCGTGCCCGGCGCGCTCTCCTCGTCCTGCCAGGGCCCTGAACACGGTGAGCCGGGCAGAGATGTGTCCCCGGTCCTGTCCGGCCTCTGCCGGTGCCCCGACCGACGACGGAGCCGTCGAGCGGCCCGGAGCAGGGCGCGTCGGGTGGCGTGGTCCGGCTCGGCGCCACCGAAGGCTGCCTGTTCGGCAGCGCTGGCCACGAGGACTGCTGAGAGCTGCCGGTCGTCCGTCGAACGTTGCCGGCGACGAACATGCTTTGCTCCGCCCGGCCTTCGCACGGAGCCGGGACCAGGGTCGGGACCAGGCGGACCGCCCGCCACCTCCTCGAGCCGCATGGCGAGGTCGAGCAGGGTGTCACCCGGGCGATCAGGGACGTGGTGGCGACGGGCGGCCCGCTCGATCTCACGGGTGACGGCACCGGTCCAGGTCTTGGGGGCCCGGCGCCGGCGCCGGACGACGAGGATCACGAGCCCCGCCAACGCGATCCCCCCACCAATTGGGATCCAGGGCAACCCCTTGAGGAGGTGTGCCAGGTCGTGGGCGATGACATCTCCAGGAGTCGGGTTCGCCAGGGGGACGAAGGCGGTCGGATCGAAGCTCTGCCACCCATACCCGGGGAACCACACCTGCACCCATGCGTGAGCGTCCTTCGCCTCTTCCTGGTAGAGGTCGGTGATCGGGTTGTAGGAGCCGGGGACGTAGCCGGTGGCCTCGCGAGCCGGGATCCCCAAGCTCCTCAGCATGACCGCCAGGGCAGTGCTGATCTGTTCGCAGTAACCCCGCCGCGTGCCGAAGAGGAACTGGTCCACCGTGTCCTGCCCGGGGGCGAGCGCGGGGATGTTGGTGGTGTACTTGGTGTGGGATCCGATCCAATCCTCGAGCGCCACCACCTTGGCGTAGGTCGTGGAGGCGTGAGCGGTGACCCGACTGGCGAGTGCCGCGGCACGTGGGTAGGCGTGGGGGAGCTGCACTGACTGGGCCCTCACCGCCGGGGGAAGTCCGGAGACGGCCAGTGCCGACGGGGCGGGAGCCTGCTCCAGCTCAGCCGGCGTGGCCTGGTCGAGCTCGGAAAAGACGGTGTAGATCGATCCCGGACCCATCGAGGTCCCTGATCGGATCGTCCCGTCGAGACCTTCGAAGAGGCGTCCGGCCGGGAACCAAACCAACGAGGCGTTCGCTGCGTGGAACACGAGGTTCGGACCTGGCTGGACGATGTAGAACGTCTGGTAGTCACCGGTCCCCTGAGACACCTCGCCGGCCGGCAGGGGGATGCTGAATGGTGGGCCCGAACTGATCTGCCGCCATGCCGAGGTTCCCTTGGGCGGTGTGGCGTTGCTCCAGGACTGGCCGTTCCACGTGTTGAACGTCTCGGCCAACCAGAAGCTCGGGCGATCGGCCCGCACCCGGAACACGATCTGGTTGCCCAGCGAGCCACGGATGGCCGTGTCCAGGGGGCCGGCGAACCCCAGGTAGCCCCCGACCCGGGTACGGCCGGTCGGGGTTCCGGCCTTGAGCGGCTCGGTGCCCCGAGGCCCCCCACCGACCAGACCGGCCGGCTGACTGATCGGCAGGTCACCGGCGATCGACGACGGCAGGACCAGATTGCTGTTGGCGTGCGGCGCTGGGAGCACGGCGACGACCGCGGCGCCGATGATCACCACCGCTACGGCCGCTACAGACGCCGTCCGGAGCCTGATGACGGCGCCACCAGCCATGGAGCCCCACTGGGCCAGGAGCCCGACCATCCCGCACGCCGCCCACGCCACGACGTAGTACCCGAAGGTGCTGTCGACCGCCTGTGCCGCGGCGACAGCCATCAAGGTCGCCGACCCGGCCAGGGAGAAAGCCAGGTCGCGCCGGGAAGGGACGTCGAACGCGTGGGTGACCTGGATGACCGCGAACAGTACGGCCAGGGGTCCTTCGACCGAACCGAGATCGCCGGCCGTCGCCACTTTCGAGACGGTGGTGAAGAACCAGAAGAAAGCTGCCATCACGCAGACGGCGAGGACGATCTTGAGGAAGGGGAGTGGCCGACTCCGTCGCCAGTAGGAGAACACGTTCCCGACCACCACGAGGGTGATGGAGACGGCGGCGACGGGAGTGGAGAGCTCAGACTGGGCCGAGCAGGCGGCGATCGCCACGACCACGGCCAGGGTCGCCGCTGCCCTGAGGGTGATGGAATGCTCGGGCGGCCCGGGCTGGTTCGCCTCTTTCACGGCGGAGAGGAAGCTCACTTCGGGCTTCCCTTCACCCGATGGCCCCGCCCGCCATCGGGTGCCAGCCCGCCATCGGGTGCCAGCCCGCCATCGGGTGCCAGCCCGCCATCGGGTGCTCGTCCGGGTCGGTCTAGAACGTCGGGCGAGGGAGGGGCCACGGCCGGCGGCCGGGCGCGTCGAGCCCTGGGGCGGCGAACGGGTGGCAGCGGGGTGGACGGGAGTGCCCAAGCCAGCCGGCGTCCGGCGTCGGAGATCCCGCTGACCGGGGTGACGACTTCTCCGCGTTGCTCCCGGGTGACGAGGACCACCGGTCGGCCGCGTGACAGATGTTCGGCCACCGATGCCAATGCCTGTGATGCCGCGACATCGGCGGCGTCTGGGTCGTCGGGCGGCAGGATGGCCCGGACAGTGACGGGGTGGGGGGCCGGACCCTCCATCTCTCGAACCATCAGACGCCCCGTGTGGGCCGTGGCCGGCCAGTGGACCCAGTGGCGACGGTCACCGGGCTGGTAGGGACGCACTCCGCGGGAGTCCCCTATCCGCTGATCGGATCTGGACCGGTCGTCTCCGAGGGCCCCGTCGACGCTGTCGTGGGCTCCTCCCGGCTCGCCCCTGAGGGGTGCGACGGCGACCGGACGGGGCAGGGGGAGGACCACGCCCTTGGTCCACCATAAGAGCCCGAAAGGGGCGGCACTTGCCACCTGGAGGACGGCGTGGTCGAGAACCCCTCGCCGGGGTGCGATGAAGGGGATGCGGCACGAGCGGTGGCGGCCGGTGATGACCTCGGGTCCGGGTGGGAAGAGGAGCTGGACGGCGACCGGAGCCGACACTTCGAGTGTGAGAGCTTCCTCGGCTCCGACCACCGTGTCGCTGGGTGCGTCGATGAGCCTGCATCGAACCCGCCAGACCACCAGGCCGGGCATTACCAGGCCGATGAGGAAGATACCGGCCAGGAGGGCGCCGAGTGCCTGCACCCAGCCGACCCCGCTGTTGTGGGCGACGGCCGCCCAGGCCAGCAGGGCCACCACCACGCCTGCCACCGGGCCGGCGGCCCGCCGAGGACGGGGAGGGAAGCCCCGGAGCTGGGCCCCGGGGCTCACGGCCGGGGTGAGGCCGTGGTGCCGAGCACCTCGACGACGACCGACGCACCGGCACCGGGCTCCCCGTCGGTGACCAGTCGGTGAGCGAGGCTGGGAACGGCCATCGCCTGGATATCGACGGGGGAGACATAGTCACGGCCGTAGAGGAGGGCGTGGGTCTGGGCCGAGCGGACGAGCGTCATGGAGGCCCGTGGACTGGCGCCGAGGCGCACGCCTGCGGCATGGCGGGTGGCGCGGGCGATGGCCACGGCGTACGAGGCGATCTCGGGGGAGACGTGGACGCGACGGGTGGCGGCGATGGCGAGGGCCCACTCGCCCGGCGAGCACACGGGGCGGAGCATGGCCAGGGCCTCGCGGCCCCCATGGTGCAGCGCCAGCTGCGTCTCCTCCGACGCGTCCGGGTACCCGAGCGGGGTGGCGAGGGCGAAGCGGTCCAGCTGGCTCTCAGCCAGTGGGAAGGTTCCGAGCTGACCAACCGGGTTCTGGGTGGCGATCACCAGGTGGGGATCGGGAAGCGGCCAGCTCGTGCCGTCCACGGTCACCTGCTGCTCCTCCATCGCCTCCAACAGCGCCGACTGGGTGCGAGGTGGAGTGCGGTTGAGCTCATCGAGCAGCACGACGTGGGCGAACACCGGTCCGTGGCGGAAGTCCCAGGTGCGGGTGTCCGGGGAGTACACGGAGACGCCGGTCACGTCGGTGGGGAGGAGGTCCGGGTGGCCCTGGATCCTGGACAGGTCGGCGCCGAGCGACACGGCGATGGTTCTCGCCAGCACCGTCTTGCCCACGCCGGGCACATCTTCGAGCAGCAGGTGCCCTCCCGAGAGGGCGGCGACGACGGAGACCGTGACCGCGCCCGGGGCACCCAGAAGGACTTGCTGAAGGTTGGCATGGAGGCCGCGGGCCACCTCCACGTAGCGTCCGAGATGCCAGGGATCGACCGTCGTCACCGGTTCGGCGGAGGTCACGGTGTCGGAGAGCCCGTCATCAGATCGCGTTCTCCGTCATCAGAACGCGATCCCCGTCAGCTCGGGGATCGATGCGAGCGCCCTGGAGCGAGCGTCGCGCCAGCGGTCCCGAAGCCTCGTGCGGTCTGCGTCGGTGCCGTGGGGCTCGACCGTCCGGCCAGGTGAGTACGCCGCCGCGGCATCGTCTTCATCTCTCCAGGTTCCCACGGCCATGCCGGCGAGAAAGCCGGCACCGAGCGTGGTGGCTTCGAGCACCGGGGCCACTTCGACGGGTCTCCCGATGGCCTCGCAGAGGGCGTCGACGAACACCGCATTGGCCGACATGCCGCCGTCGACCCTGAGCGTCCCGACGTGCATCCCGCTGTCGGCCTCCGCCGCCTCGAGCAGGTCGGCTCCGCGGTGGGCCACCCCTTCGAGCACTGCCCGGACGAGCTCGGCCCGCCCGGTGCCTCGGGTGATGCCCACGAGGGTCCCCCGGGCTCCGAAGTCCCATATCGGGGTGCCGATCCCGAGAAGTGCCGGCACGAACCAGACGTCCCCGGTGTCGGCACATGCCGCGGCTACGCTCGCCGACTCTTCGGCGCTTTCCAGCACCCCGAGGTCGTCCCGGAGCCACTCGACGCACGTCCCGGCTGACAGCATCACCGCTTCCACTCCCCAGGCTCGGCGGCCGGCGCGGGACCAGGCCACGATGGGGAAGGTACCCGCGCTCCCGCGCCCGGCGGAGGCGGGCACCTCCCATCCGGTGCACAAGTCCAGCATCCCTCCGGTGCCAAACGTCGCCTTGGCCCGTCCCGGCCGGGTACACCCTTGGCCGACCAGCGAGGACTGCTGGTCACCGCAGATGCCGCCGATCGGCGGAGCCCCGGGTAGCGCTGATGCCTCACCGACGACACCCGACGAGTCCACGATCGATGGCAGCATGGAGCGGGGAATTCGGAGCACACCGAGGACATCGTCGTCCCATGCGAAGGTGTCGGGCTCGATGAGCCCGGTCACCCCGACGTTCGTGGCGTCGGTGATGTGGAGCGCTCCGCCCGAGAGAGTCCAGGCCACCCAAGTGTCGATGGTCCCGAAGCACAGGTCGGCGCCTAAGGTTCGCTCAGGGTCGACGACGTCGAGGATGGCCGCCAGTTTCGGGGCCGACATGTTCGGAGCCAGGCGGATCCCGTCGGCCTGGAGCGCCAGGCAGGTGCCCACCGTGCGGAGATCCTGCCAGCCGATGCCCGGGGCCACCGGGCGACCCGTCGTGCGGTTCCAGACCACGGTCGTGGCGCGTTGGTTGGCGATCCCGACGCCGGCCACCGGACCCCCCTCGGCGAGCGCTGCCAACGAGAGCTCGATGACGGCGGTGGCGACGGCCTTGGCGTCGACTTCCACCATCCCGGGTGCCGGGGTCGAGGGCAGCACCTGGGCATGGTGCACGTGGTCGACGGTGGCATCGGGACGGACGATGGCGGCGCGGACGCCCGAGGTGCCCACGTCGACCACCAGCAGGCTCCCCCCTGCCCCGCTCATCGCCAGGGGACGTCGCCGAAGGTCGTCGGCATGCCCAGCTTTCCCGGATTGAGGATCCCGCCCGGGTCGAGGGCCTCTTTCACGGCCACCAAGACGTCGAAGCTGGGTCCGAGCGCGCCGGCGAGATAGCGAGATCGGTTGAGGCCGATCCCGTGGTGGTGGCTGATGGCGCCGCCGTGACGGACAACTTCGGCGATGGCCGTGTCCCAGGCCTGGCGGTAGTAGGCCTCCTCCCACTCCATGCCCTCGAGCGGCGTGCCCGGTACCCGTTGGGCGCGGTCGGGGGCTCGGCCGGCGAAGGTGAAGTAGAGACATGCCCCGTCGGGATAGGCGTGTGATTCGTGCACCGAGGTCACCAGCGTTCCAGGGACTGCGCTGACGGCGGACATCACGTCGGATGCCATGGCGGCCAGCACCGACCACCGGGCCGAGACCTCGATGGTGTCCACCACGACTCCGGCTCGCCACAGCGGTGCCAGTGCCGACACGTCGTTGCGGTGGGTCAGCCAACGGTCCACCAGGGCTTCGTCCAAACGCTCGGCCGAACGGCACTCGGCGTCCACCACACCCAAGGTGGCGTCCAGGATGACTTCGTCAGCTTCGTCCAACACCACCAGGACGCACGTGTCGTCCCGGTCGAAGCTCCTTGCCGATTCGGCACGGTCGTAGAGCCGGAGGACCGCCGGCGTGGCTCCCCGGCGCAGAATCCTCCGGCAGGCGTCAAGCCCGTCGGAGAAGTCCGTGAACCCGAACGACCTTCGGCCCTGCGCTGCCGGTCGAGGGTGTACCCGGAACCGGGCCCGGGTGATCACTCCCAGGGTCCCCTCGCTCCCCACGAAGAGCTGGGTGAGGTTGGGGCCGGTGGCGGCTCGGGGAGCGTGCCCGTCGGTCTCGATGATCCGACCGTCGGCCAGGACCACCTGGAGCCCCAGGACCATGTCCTCGATCTTCCCGTAACGGGTCGAGTACTGCCCGGCGCCGCGGCAGGCCAGCCAGCCCCCGACCGTCGAGAGGTCCATGGACTGCGGCCAGTGGCCGAGCGTGTACCCCTCGCCGCAGGTGGCGAGCTCCGCTTCGAGGTCGGGTCCGAAGATCCCGGCCGGTACGTCGGCCACCAGGGACTCCTCGTCCACGTCGACGTCTCCGACCAGTCCCGTACAGTCCAGTGCCACACCGCCGAAGACCGGGATCGATCCTCCGCAGACCCCGCTCCGACCGGCCACCGCGGTCAGCGGCACCGCCGCTCGTGAGCAGGCGGCCAGGGTGGCCGACACCTGCTCGACGGTGCTGACCCGCACGACCGCCCCGGGCCGTGCGGGGACCTGCCCCCGAGCCGCCCAGCCGATGGCCACCGGCCACCAGTCGCGCCCGGCTTCGGCGACGGGGGACCCTTCGGTTACCACTTCGGCCCCGCTGTCGGCGATGCGGACCAGCACCGAACCCGGTACCGGCGAGAGACTGTCGGGGAAACGATCGGTGATCCCCTCGATCGAGCCGTCGATGGGCGTCGGTGGCGTGGGGGTCGTGGGAGGATGGGTGGGGTTCATGGGGCCTCCGTTGCCTCGTGGGTAGCTACCGGCGGTGCCTCCGTGTCCTGGGTGTCCTCAGCGGGTGCACCGGGAGGGAGCGGCACGCCGGCGGAGGCGAGCTCGTCGAGGGCGCACCGGGCGAAGTGCTCGGCGCGCTCGACGGTCTCCTCCTCAGTCCAGCCCAGTTCGGGAGCGAGGAGGCGGGCTACCGTTCCGGCGGCGGCAGCAGCGCGACCGCCGTCGAGCAGGAGCGCCCTGGTCCGGCGGGAGAGTACGTCTTCGACCGACATCGCCATCTCATAGCGGGCGGCGTAGACGGCTTCGACTCCGAGGTAGGGAAGTCCGGGGACCAGCGGGGACAGGAGCTCGGGGCGCCCCTCGGCGAGCGCCAGGACGCGGTCGAGCTCGTCTCCAAAGCGCGAGTTGAGGTGGGTTCGGCTGGCCGCGTCGATGGTCGTTTGGTGGGTGGCGCCCGCCGCTGTGCCCCGCCGAGAGCCACGTAGGCGCAGCGTCGAGGTGACGCACCGCCGGTTCGGACCGCCGATCTTCGAGACGACCTGGTTCACCGTGTCCTGGGCCATCTTGCGGTAGGTCGTGAGCTTGCCACCGGTCACGGTGATCACCCCGGAGACCGACGTGGTCACCGTATGGCGTCGGGACAGATCGGTCGTGCGCTCGGACTGGTGGCGGTGGCCCTGCGGAGCCAGCAGCGGCCGCAGTCCGGCCCACACACCGGTCACGTCGGCCGGCGTGAGGGAGGCCGAGGTCACGGCGTTGACGGCGTGGAGGAGGTACTCGACGTCCTCGGGCGTGCACGTCGGTCGATCCAGCGCACCGTCGAAGTCGGTATCGGTGGTCCCGATGTAGGTCATCCCACCCTCGGGCCAGGGGACCACGAAGATCGACCGGTGGTCACCCCTCACCGGGATGACCGCGGCGACGTCGCAGGGAAGCCGGTCACCCGGTACCGTGACGTGAACCCCCTTGGCCGGACGCAGGGAGTGGGGGTGGGTGCTCTCGTCCAGCCCCCGGACGTCGTCGGCCCACACCCCGGACGCGTTCACGACCACCTTGGCCCTGACCTCGATCTCGCCCAGGCAGGATCCGTCGTCCCCGTCGCCCGGATGTGCCTTGGGCGCAATGCGGACGCCTTCGACGGCC
>JAJYZN010000057.1 GCA_021799915.1 Actinomycetes bacterium | reverse complement strand
GAGTACCTCGGCTTCCCCGCCCGCCAGGTGGCCCAGGACGCCGGCGCGGTCTTCGTCGACGAGCTGGTGCTCGTCCCCGGGGTCGGCAGCCGCCAGGTGATCGAGCAACGTCTGGCCGCGCTCGGCCCCGGCGTGACCGAGTTGTTCCTCCACCCCGCCGTCGACAGCCCAGAGCTGCGGGCCATCGCCCCGGACTGGGAGGCCCGGGTGGACGACCACGCCCTCGTGTGCCAGGACGGGTTCCTCGAGCGGGCGGTGGCCGAGGCCGGGGTCACCCTCATCGGCTACCGGGAGCTGCGCGACCTCGTCCGGGAGGGCGGTTGACCACCTTGGCCGGACAAGTCCACGTCGACGGGGTGGTCCTGATCCCCGCCGACCCGGGCCACGAGGCGATCACTGGGCTCACGCTGGACATCGACCACCGCGGCGTGGTGGTCACCGCCGGGGACGGGACGCCGCGGACCCTGGGTTGGGACGCCGTCACCGGGTGGCGGGTCGACCCCTACGACATCGAGGGCCGGCCAGGCGCCGCGGTCACGGTCCAGACCGCCGGAAAGGTGCTCCACTTCGCCGTCCCGGGTAGCGATCCTGTCGCCATCTCCCACGGCGTGGGCCAGCTGGCCCTCATGCACGGGGGCATGGGGACGGCCGAGTCGGCACCCGTCGCCCCCGGTGAGGCGGACCGACCGGCCGCGGAGATGGCCGTCGTCCGGCGTGGGTCGCTCGAGCACTGGCAACCGGTGCTGGTGACCCTCTTGATCGTCGTCCTGGCCACGGCCATCGCCCTCGTCCTGGCCCAGAGCGCCGGGGCCATCCACCTGCCCCTGCTCGGCGGCTACGGGGACCAGGGCAGCGTCGTCGTGCCTCGCCCCTGAGCTCCGGGAGCGGCGGACACCGCTTCAGACGATGCCGGCGAAGAGGTCGTCTTCGGTGACCTGGGTCCCTCCCACCCTACTCCGGGCCAGGAGGAAGTCGTCGTAGGGATGGATGCCCCGCTGGACCTCGGGGGGGAGGCCGAACCAGAACGGTGAGGTGGGGTCCACCTGGGTGGCGTGGGCGCGCAGGGCGTCGCCGCGCACGTCTTCGAACCCGGTGAGCTCGATGGAAGTCGACACCGGGTCGTCCCGACTGAGCCGGGCCAGCCACTTGTCGTCGAACGGCGAGGGGACGCCCAGCTCCAGGAACTTCTCGTGGAGCGCCCGCATCCGCTGGCGGGGCCACATGGTATAGTAGAGCTTGAGCGGGGCGAACGGCGGACCGGCCTCGGGGTAGCGCTCGGGGTCCCCGGCCGCCTCCCAGGCGACCATGGAGATCTCGTGCACCCGGAGGTGGTCGGGGTGGGGGTACTCGTTCTGCTCCTCGGGGTAGGTGACCACCACCTGGGGCCGCTCCCGGCGGATGACCGCCACCAGCCGGCCGACGGCTTCGTCCAGCGGGGCCCGGGCGAATGAGGCGGGGTCAGAGTTGGCTTCGGTATCGGGCATCCCAGAGTCCCGGTACCCGAGGAGGACCACCTGGTCGTAGCCGATGATCGACGCCGACCGGTCCAGCTCCTCCCGGCGGATCTCGGGCAGCCGGCGGCGGACTTCGGGGGTGTCCATCGCCGGGTTCAAGATGTCCCCTTCCTCACCGCCGGTGCAGCACACCAGCACCGTGCGAACGCCGTCAGCGTGGTAGCGGGCCACCGTCCCGGCTCCCTTGGAGGCCTCGTCGTCGGGGTGGGCGTGGACGGTGAGCAGGCATCGGCGATCAGACATCGGGGCGAGGTTACCGGGACGGGGCAGGCGGGTGCGCGAGTGGGCGTGACCCCCACGACCCTCGCGGGCCTTATGCTCGTACCAGGCGACTGAGCGCCATGAGGAGGGCTGAAGCGTGGCGGGGATGTGGCAACGGACGAAGAACATCTTCCAGGCCAAGGCGAACAAGGTGCTGGACCGGGCCGAGGACCCCCGAGAGACGCTCGACCTGTCCTACGAGAAGCAGCTCGAGAGCCTCCAGAAGGTGCGTCGCAGCGTCGCCGACGTTGCGACGGCCCGCAAGCGGATCGAGCTCCAGGCAGCCCAGCTCCAGAAGCAGGCGGACAAGCTCCAGGCCCAGGCCAAGGCCGCCCTGGCCCAGGGGAACGAGGACCTCGCTCGCGAGGCGCTCTCACGCCGGGCGGCGCTGGGCGAGCAGCTCTCGGACCTCAAGACCCAGCACGACCAGGTCACCGAGCAGCAGGAGAAGCTGGTCGAGACCTCCCAACGCCTCCAGGCCCAGGTGGAGCAGTTCCGCACGAAGAAAGAGACCCTGAAGGCCAGCTACACCGCGGCCGAAGCCCAGACCAAGGTGGGAGAGGCGGTGTCGGGGATCTCCAACTCCATGGGCGACGCCGGTGCCACCATGCAGCGGGCCCAGGACAAGATCGCCAGCATGCAGGCCCGAGCCGGGGCGATCGACGAGCTCTTGGCGTCGGGGGCCTTGAACGACCTGAACACCCCGGTCGACGACATCCAGGCCCAGCTCGACAAGGTGGCGTCCACGTCCCAGGTGGACAACGAGCTCGCAGCCATGAAGGCCGAGCTGGCGACCGCCGGGCCGGCCGGGGAGCTGGCGACGCCCACCGACGGCGCCGGGGACGCCGGAGAACCCGGCGAGTCCGAGGTGAAGGACGCCGAAGTCGTGACCGGAGCCGGCCCGGAGGTGGCAGTCACGGGATCGGAAGCCGACAATGGAGGAGCCACACCCTGATGCCCATCGCCCGAAACATGCCCACCGACCGCGGTCTCACCGCCCGGATGTTCGTGACCGGACTGTTCCTCGTGGTCCTCTACGGAGCGTTCGCCGCCATCTTGTGGGCCGTGCTCCACAGCTTCGTGGTGATCTTCGTCATCGTGGCGGCATTGCTTTTCGCCCAGTACTGGTTCTCCGACCGGATCGCCCTCTGGGGCATGCACGGCCACATCGTGACCCCCGAGGAGGCCCCGGCGCTCCACGGCGCCGTCGACCGGCTGTGCGCTCTGGCCGACATGCCCAAGCCCAGGGTGGCCATCGCCGACACCGACGTGCCGAACGCTTTCGCCACCGGACGGAGCCCCAAGGCGGCCGTGGTCTGCGCCACCACCGGGCTGCTGCGCCGCCTGGACGAGCCCGAGATCGAGGCCGTCCTGGCCCACGAGCTGTCCCACGTGGCCCACCGCGACGTGGCGGTCATGACCATCGCCAGCTCGCTGGGCGTAGTGGCTGGACTGGCCACCCGGATGATGTTCTACGCCGGGCTCTTCGGTGGGGGGCGCGGCGGTTCGCGCAACGGCTCGCAGCTGGCGGCCATCGAAGCGATCATCATGCTGGTCTCCATCGTCGTGTACGCCATCAGCTTCCTCCTCACCCGAGCGCTGTCCCGCTACCGGGAGCTGGCGGCGGACCGCTCGGGTGCGATCCTCATCGGGCGACCGTCCCTCCTGGCATCGGCCCTGGTGAAGATCACCGGAGAGATGGGTCGGATCCCCTCGCGTGACCTCCGTCACGCCGAGCCCTTCAATGCCTTCTTCTTCACGCCGGCCATCGCCCAACGCCGGGGGCCGGGCGGTGAGACCCAGGGGTTCTCTCTCAGCGCGCTGTTCTCGACCCACCCCAGGCTGGACGTCCGCCTGGCGCAGTTGGCCAAGCTCGAAGCCGAGCTCGGCCAGGCCCACTGACCGTGGCCACGATCCGGACCGCGACCTGGACCCCTCACTTCGGAACGGCGAGGGCGGTCTAGGCGGTGGGTCTGCTCGACACCCTGCTGGGTCGGACCAAACCGGTCCGGGCCAACCTCGACGCCCTGTTCGCGCTCCCGTCAGCGGCCGTCACCCTGGAAACCTCGGCCGGTCTCGTGCTCTCGGGGAAGGCCGGGGTGTGCTGGAAGCCTCCGGCCGGGCGTCCGGCCGAGGACGTCCAACGCGAGATCGGCGAGCTGCTGGACATCCCCGACGACGACGCGCCGGCCAAGGACACGGGCGCTGGCGCCCTCTCGCAGGCCGAGGACTCCTTCGGCTACCGCTGGCTGCTGCTGGACGACGATGACGTGGAGAACCTGGTGACCCGTGTCCACGTGGTGAACAGCACCCTCACCGACGAGGGCTGGGGACCCCAGCTCCTCTGCTCGGTCTTCGGCCTGACCCCGGGACCCGACGCCGAGGAAGGCACCCGGCCGCTGTTCCTGGTCTACCTGTACAAGCGCGGGACGTTCTACCCCTTCGCCCCCGACGGCCAGGAGCACCGTGACAGCGAGCTCGAGCTCAGGGTGCGGGCCATCCTCGGGAGCGATCTGCCCACCGAGCCCGACCTGTCCCGATGGTTCCCGCTGTGGGACCTGCCCCTCCGCTGATCCTGGCGACGCGTACTCAGCGGTGACCATCGGCAACGATCGCCACGTCGCCCTCGACGGCGCTGTGAACTTCCGGGACATCGGTGGCTACGTCACCGAGGATGGCGGACGCGTGCGATGGCGGACCGTGTACCGGGCAGACGGCCTGTCCCGGCTCACCGAGGGCGACCGTGCCACCATCAGCGCACTGGGCATCACCACGGTCGTCGACCTGCGTACCAGTGTCGAGCTCGAAGGCGGCGCGTTCCCGGTGGAGGACATCCCGGTGCGCTTCCGCCATCTCCCCCTGCTCGACGCGGTGCCCGACGCCGAGCGCTTCGAGATGGTCCCGGGAATGCTCGCCGCACAGTACCGGGACATCACCCGAGACGCCGCACCCCAGATCGCTACGGCCCTCGGGATCCTGGCCGACCCCGGCGCCCACCCCACGGTGGTGCACTGCACCGCCGGCAAGGACCGCACCGGCGTCTTGGTGGCCATCCTCTTGGGCCTCCTCGGCGTGCCCGACGCCACGATCATCGAGGACTACACCTTGAGCGCCCCGGCCATGGCCCACCTGCGGGCCAGACTGGCCGAACGCTACCCCGAAGGCCGGAGCGTGATCGAACGGGCCAACGAGCTCTTCGCCGCGGCCCCGAGCACGATGGCCGACCTGCTGGCCCACCTCCGCCGCGAGCACGGATCGATCCTCGGGTACGCGCGAAGCGCCGGCGTCCCCGACGGCACGGTCGAGCAGCTCCGGCAGTCGCTGCTCGAGCCCGACCCGGGGGCCGGAACCACCGACTGAGGGGCTCGGGGCCCTGCACGGACCGGTCTGCGAGCCGGTCCTCGACCCGGCATCGACATTCCCAGTGGGCTATCCCAGTCGGTCGATGGCTTCGGCCAGGTCGAGATCCATGCCGGTGAGCCCTCCCGCCGAGTGGGTGGAGAGCCGCAGAATCACCGTGTCCCAGCGGATCTCGATGTCGGGATGGTGGTCCGCCGACTCGGCCAGTGCTCCCACCTGGTTCACATAGGCCAGCGCCCCGGCGAACCGGTCCCGGCGGACCCGTTTGACCAGTTCACGCCCGTCGCGTTCCCAGGCCAGTGCCCGTTCGACCAGGGAGGCGTCGACCATCTCGTCGCTCAGCAGCTCCTTCACGGGTGGCTCGGCCAGCTCAAGGGTGCGTCATCTCCTCGGGTCGCACTGCGTCGTCGAACTGCTCTGCCGTCAAGTACCCGAGCTCGACTGCGGCTTGGCGCAAGGTGGTGCGGTCCCGGTAGGCCTTCTTGGCCACGTCGGCCGCCCGGTCGTACCCGATGATCGGGTTGAGTGCGGTGACCAGCATGAGCGAGTTCTCCAGGTGGTGCCGGATGTGCTCGAGGTCGGGCTCCAGCCCCTCGACGCAGAATCTCCGGAACGCGGTGCAGGCTCCGGTCAGCAGGTCGACGGAGTGCAGCACGTTGTGGATGATGACCGGCTTGTTCACATTGAGCTCGAGGTTCCCGCGCCCGCCGGCAATGGCCACGGCGGTGTCGTTCCCCATGACCTGGATGCACACCATGATCATCGCCTCGCTCTGGGTCGGGTTGACCTTGCCGGGCATGATGGAGGATCCGGGCTCGTTGGCCGGCAGGACCAGCTCGCCGATCCCGCTCCGGGGACCCGAGCCCAACCATCGGAGATCATCGGCGATCTTCATCAGCGAGCCGGCCAACGTCCTCAGCGCGGCGCTGGTCCACACCAGCGCGTCGTGGGCGGCCAGAGCAGCGAACTTGTTTGCTGCGGTGACGAAGGGGTAGCCGGTGATCTCGGCGATCTTGACCGCCACCCGCCGGCCGAATTCCGGATGGGTGTTCAGCCCGGTCCCGACCGCGGTGCCTCCGGCCGCCAGCTCGTAGAGCCCGCCCATGGTCTGGGCTATCCGGTCCAGGCCGGCATCGAGCTGAGCCACGTACCCCGAGAGCTCCTGTCCGAGGGTAAGGGGCACGGCGTCCATGAGGTGGGTCCGGCCGATCTTGGTGATGCCCGAGTACGCCTCGGCCTTGGCCGCCAAGGCGTCACGCAGCGCCACCACCGCTGGGACGAGCCGGTGGTCGAGCTCTTCCACGGTTGCGATGTGCATGGCCGTGGGGAACGTGTCGTTCGACGACTGCGACATGTTCACGTGGTCGTTCGGGTGCACGGGCGACTTCGATCCCATCACCCCGCCGTCCAGCTCGATGGCCCGGTTCGAGATCACTTCGTTGGCGTTCATGTTGCTCTGGGTGCCACTGCCCGTCTGCCAGACCCGCAGGGGGAAGTGGTCGTCCCAGCGACCCTCGGCGACCTCCCGAGAGGCGGTGACGATGAGCTCGGCCAGGTGCGGGTCGAGCTTGCCCAGGTCGGCGTTCACCTGGGCCGCGGCCTCCTTCAACACCCCCATCCCGCGGATGAGCGACCGGGGCATGACGTCGGACCCGATGTCGAAGTGATGGAGCGAGCGGGCCGTCTGGGCTCCCCAGTACCGGTCCGCCGGGACCTCGATCTCCCCCATGCTGTCGGACTCCGTGCGGGTTGCAGGCACCGTGCCTCCTTTCCTGTCCGGCCAGCATGGAGCCCGAGCGGCCCCGGGTGCAACCGGGCCTCGTGGGACCAGGCTCAGCCCCGGAGCGCCAACCCGACCTCCAGTGCATGCCGGGCCGCAGCCACGTCCTCGAGACGCGGACCGTCGCCGGCACCGGGCACTTCGAGGATCGCCGGGACATCGGCGAGGGCCGGATGCCCGAGCAGCGCCCCCAGGCCGGCGGAACCGATGGTGCCCTGGCCGATGTTCTCGTGACGGTCCCGGTTGGCCCCGAACGGCACCTTGGAGTCGTTCAGGTGGATGCAACTCAGCCGGTCGAGCCCGACGGTGGCATCGATGTGGGCGACGACGGCGTCGGCCTCCGCGACCGATGCAAAGGCGATCCCCGAGGCCCAAAGATGCTGCGTGTCGAGGCAGATCCCGAGCTCGGGCCCCAGGTCGGCCCGCTCGAGGACCGCTGCCAGCTCGTCGAAGCTCCGTCCGACCGTCCCGCCGGCCCCGGCCGCGTTCTCAAGCAGGATGGGACAGGGCGAGCCGCAGTCCCGCCCCGCGGCCCCGGTAGCCACGGCCTCGGTCAGCGCTGCGACGACCTGGGGAACACACCCGTCGAACCCGAGCCCCTTGTGGCTCCCGATGTGCAGCACCAGGCCGGAAGCGCCCATGCCCCGAGCCACGGCGAGATTGGCGGCCAGGCAGGCCCGCGAACGTTCCAGGAGATCAGGGTCCGACGTGGCCAAGTTGATCAGGTACGTGGCGTGGCAGAACGTGGCAGTCACCCGGGGATGCTGTGACTGGGCGGCGAGGTACGAGTCGAGGACTTCGGGTGAGTACTGGGTCGGCTTCCACGCCCGGGGGCTCTGGGTGAAGACCTGGACCACATCGGCACCGATGGCGTCCCCGCGCTCGAGGGCACCGACCAGATCGCCTCCGGCCCGCACATGGGCTCCGATCCGCACGGCGCCACCGTAGCGCCGGGGCGGTAGGGTCTCTGACGTTGCAGGCCGCGGCATCGACGCTCGACGTTCGTCCAGCGGACCCGTGGTGCAGGCAACCGGCAATCGACGATTGGAGGTAGCGCATGCCCGATGTCCTCAGCGAGAAGGCTCGTCAGCTCATCGCCCGCCCGTTGCTGGCCACCTTGGCCACCGTGGCGCCGGACGGCGGTCCACAAGTCACCCCGCTGTGGATCGAGGTGGACGGTGACGACCTGTTGGTGAACACCGCGCGCGGCCGCGCCAAGGCCCGGAACGTCGAACGCGACGACCGGGTGGCCGTGTCGGTCATCGACCCCGATGACCCGTACAACGTCGTGATGGTGCGTGGGACGGTGACGGCGATCACCACCGAAGATGCTGACGCCCACATCGACCATCTGGCGAAGAAGTACCTCGGCGTGGACGAGTACCCGATGCGCCAGCCCGGTGAGGTCCGACTGAAGCTGAGGATACGCACCGACCGGATCCCCATGCAGGGCTGAGCGACCGCCCCGGCCGTCGCCGCCCGGGCCGAAGGGA
The DNA here is from genome assembly GCA_021799915.1 of Actinomycetes bacterium. The sequence goes on along the minus strand of JAJYZN010000057.1, from coordinate 6,019 downwards.
TCGTCCGGCGACGCGGGGTCGGTCGGTGGAGCTCGATCACCACAGGCTGGATTAGCATCCCGAACTGATCACACGTGCCGTTCGTCCGCGGCGATCGGCACCTGGGGATGAAGGCGGAATCGGAGATGGCGGGGAACCGGACGCGCCCGCACGGGCGGTGGAGGTCTGCCGGATTGGCGGCGCTGACGTTGCTCGGTTCGGTGATCACCGCGATGGCGGCGACCGTTCCCGCTGTGCGGGACGCGGCCGGCGCCTCGTCGCCACCGTTCAAGGCCACCGGGTACTTCTCCCTCGGCGAGACCGATGGTCACGATTTCTTCGTGACCCCCACAGGGCAGCCCTTCTACTCGGCAGGGATCGATCACGTCACACCGTCGGCCACAGTCACAGCGGCGACGGGCCAATGCCCGTACTGCCAGACCATCGCCGACCAGTACACGAGCACCACCGCGTGGGCCGCCGCCACGGTGGCCCAGCTCCGATCGTGGGGATTCAACAGCCTCGGACCGTTCTCCGACTACAGCCTGCTCGGCTCGCAGATGCCGTTCAGCGTGCAGCTCACAATGGGCCGCGGCGTGTCCGACTACTTCACACCTTCGTTCGTGACACACGTCGACCAGATCGCCTCCACCACCGTGGCCCCCTTGGCCGATGATCCGAACCTGATCGGCTGGTACACCGACAGCGAGCTGCGTTGGGGACCCGACGGCACAAGCCTCGACCCGGTCCTCGACACATACCTCGCTCTGCCCCCGGGCTCCCCGGGCTGGACCGTGGCGCAGCAGTACAAGACAGACCCGACAGGGTTCGTCTCGGCCCTTGCCACACGCTATTTCCAGGTGACCACGGCTGCGGTGCACAAGTACGACACCCATCACCTCGTCCTCGGAGTGAAGGCCACAGCCCAAGAGATCCAGCCGCAACTCCTCGAGGAGGCGAGCAAGTATGTCGACGTCTTCAGCATCGACGACTACCAGCTCCAGACCGGTCTGGCTCAAGTAATCGACAAGCTGTTCCCCCAGTACCTTCCGGTCACATCCACCTTTGCCAGCTTCGAGCAGTACCTGCACAAGCCGATCATGGTGTCCGAGTACTCCTTCATCGCCAGTACGCCCGATACCCCAGACACGGTGCCCGGCCTGTTCCCCGTCTACCCCACACAGTCAGCCAGGGCGGCCGCCTACACCGACTACATCGCGCCGTTGTACGAGGACTCGCCGTGGACCGTCGGCGACGAGTGGTTCGAGTACGTCGACGAGCCCAAGGGTGGTCGGTTCGACGGCGAGAACGACAACTTCGGCCTGGTGAACGTCAAGAACCAGCCGTACCAGAACATGGTCACGCAAGCCGAGATCCTCCACTCCATCGCCCCTGACCTGCAGGCGAGCGCCGGACGGAGCTGCGACTCTTGGACGGGAGGCACAGGATCGGTGACGTGCACCGCCTACCTGACAGCCACCGAGTACCCGCTCGAGATCTTCGGCTCGACGATGCCGCCGGCGACACTGGACACCGCCTACAGCAACTACGTCATCACCATCGGCGGACGCCCCGGCTACCACTTCTCCCTCGCCCCCGGGCAGTCACTTCCACCGGGCCTGGACCTCGACCCCACGTCCGGTCTGGTGTCGGGTACGCCTGACCGGACCGGAAGCTACTCGTTCACCGTCGACGTCACCGACTCGTCGACCACACCGCAGCAAGCCACGCAGGCGGTATCCCTAACGGTGAACCCGGACCCTCTGGCGATCACGACCGCCTCGCTGCCGGAGGCAGCCGTAGGCGTGCCCTACTCGGCCGCCCTCAAGGCCACGGGGGGGACAGCGCCCTACACCTGGTCCGCCACCGGGCTCCCGGCCGGATTGACCCTGTCCGCGACGGGCACGATCTCGGGGATACCGGTGTCAGCCGGTGCGACTGCCTTCGAGGCAACGGCCAGCGACTCGGCCACCCCGGCTCCCCATACGGCGACGCGCCGGCTGACCCTGGTGGTCACAGCCACAGCCGACCCGCTCGGCATCGCCGCCGGCTACAGGGAGGCGGCCTCCGACGGAGGGGTGTTCTCCTTCGGGAGCGCCCGGTTCGACGGCTCGATGGGCGGCCGGGCCCTCCACGCCCCGGTGGTCGGCATGGCCGCCACTCCGACAGGCCAGGGCTACTGGCTCGTCGCCTCCGACGGAGGGGTGTTCTCCTTCGGGAGCGCCCGGTTCGACGGCTCGATGGGCGGCCGGGCCCTCCACGCCCCGGTGGTCGGCATGGCCGCGCCAGCGGCAGAGGGATAGCTCATGGGGGCGCTGGTTGGCCCCTTCGTGCCGCTCGATCCCCCGCCCGGCTCCCGCTATCCGGGGGGGTGATCGTCGGGGCACGACCCCGGTGGGGTGTTGTAGATGGCGTCTTTGGTCCACGACCCGGTGGACCACCCCGGAGCAGCCGGCGGAAGGTGGAAGAGCTCGGTCATGTCGGCGAGCAACGCGTCGGCGTAGCGGGACGCGCCGGCCGGGCACATGTGGACGTTGTCCACCTTCCGAACCCGGACCCACTGGCTCTTGGGAGCTTGAGGGTCGGTCGGGGGGGGCAGCCAGTCGGAGAACTTGCCGTGGAGGAGCACCGACGAGGCGACGGGAAGGTACATGACCTTCCCCGGGAAGAGCGCCGGCATCGACCGGACGATCCGGTTGAACGCTGCTTCTCCGGCAGCCCGTGTGGCATCGGCCGCCTGGGCCTGGGCCTGGGTCTGCGCCGTGGCCAGCACCGGTCCGGTGGGAGGGAACTCCATGAAGATCACCCCGTCCGCCCGGCCCGGTCCGAGCATCAGGCCGATCACTGTCTCGAGCATGTGGGTGAAGGCGGCAGGACGCTGGAGAGCGCATGTGAACGTCCGGTATCCCGCCTCGCCCGGCGTGCAGCTGTCGTCCCAGCTCCACGTGGCCAGGACGAGCTGGGTCCGATCCCCGGCGATGAGGGAGGGGATCCCGGTGTGCCATGTGTATGTCGGCAGTGCTCTGTTCAGCCCCCAGCCTGTATCGGCTCCGTTGGTGACCTTCACGACGCCCGTAGCACCAAGGGCCGCGGCGATCCCCGGCTCGGCGACTTTGGGAACCGAATCCCCGAACACCGTCACCCTGAGGGGATGGACGTGGTCGAACGGCGGAAGCGAGATGGGCTCCTGCCCTTCGTATCCTCCGGCGCCCGGCACGGCTTCCACACCGTCCACCGTGACGGCACGGGTCGTCGACGCGGCTCCTGGAGGCACGGCCACGGCGGGAATGGTCGCCACCACGACCACCGCCGCCGTCACGGCAGCTGCGAACGGAGCCAGGGCGAACCGCGGCCAGCCCGAGAACCGCCGGCGCCGGAGTGGGCGTTCCACCAGGTAGTAGCTGGCGGTGGCGGCACCGAAGGTGAGCCCCACTCGGGCTAGGTCCAACCACGGCTGGCCTAGGCCTGAACGCTGCTGGGTGAAGTACACGATGATCGGCCAGTGCCAGAGGTAGATGCCGTAGGAGATGGTTCCGATCCACCGAAGTGGCCGGACCGACAGGATGCGTCCGAGAGGACCGGAATGGAGCTGGCGAACGTCGGCCACCACGACGCAGGCGAGGAGCGCGCACAGGAGGAAGCCACCGTCGAACATCCAACCCCGAGGCAGACCTGTGGACGTTCCTGCCGTCACCCAGAACACACCGAGAACGACCGCGGCCACCGGAGATGCCACGTGGAGGAGGCGGCGTGCACGTGGACCGGGTTGGGGGCGTGCTGCTGCCGCCATTGCAATCGCCGCTCCGGCCAGGACGTCGAACATGTGCGTGTCGGTGCCGAAGTACAGGCGGGTGGGACTCGCTCCGCTGTGGAACAGCACGGCCATGAGCGCGGACGACGCCAGCGCCCCCACCACGGCCACTGCCATCCCTACCCGTCGCCACGACCGTCGGGCCACGGTGACGATCAAGAGCAGGACTAGGGGCCAGATCAGGTAGAACTGCTCTTCGATCGCCAGCGACCAGGTGTGCTCCAGGGGGGATGGCGAAGTGAACTGGGCGAAGTAGGACTGGTGGGCGAAGATCGAGTGCCAGTTGGCGACGTAGAACAGCGTGGCCAGGGCGTCGCCCCTCAGCTCGGACAGGTCGATCTGTGCCGACGAGCCGGGCGGGCCGAACCGGCCGTAGAGAACGACGAACACCCCGATCGCCGCCAGCAGGACGAACAGCGCCGGGAGAAGGCGTCGAGCCCGACGGGCCCAGAAGGCCGCCAGCTTGATCCGGGCCGTGGCGACCCACTCCTCCACGAGAAGGCTGGTGATGAGGAACCCCGACAGGACGAAGAACAGGTCGACCCCGAGGTATCCCCCCGACGCCCATCCAAGGTCGAGGTGGTAGGCGATGACCCCGGCCACAGCCACCGCCCTCAGACCGTCCAGGGCGGGGAGGTGCCGCCCCGTGACCGCCATCGGCGCTCCAGGCGGTGCGTCGGGCGACTTGGCCGGCGGTGCGTCCGGCGACTTGTTCGGCGGTGCGTCCGTAGCGTTGCCCTTTTGTCCGATCGGGACGCTGCCGGCCTCCGCAGCCGGTGTGCTCATCTGGGGCCCCAACGTTCGAGGAGGGGACGAACTGCCGCTCCGAGGGACATGACCGCCTCGGGCAATGGCACCGGACCTTCTTCGGGACGCAGGATCAGGCCATCGGCACCAGCCGTGCGCAGCGCGGCGAGGAACCGTGCCGGTGTCCCTTGCCGGGGGAGCGCACCCCGCCACACGACCCGTACCGGCCCGGTGACCCCCGGCTCGCCGCGCACCTCGAGCCGTTCCCGGGCGCCGGCAACCTCGCCGGGCCCCCCACCCACGACCCATGCATCGGGGGTCCCTGCTCCCTCCGGCGACGCTGTCGACCACGGACGCTCGCTTCGCTCTCCTCGGGGGAGCGCCCGGGGCACCGGGAGCATCGCCAGGAGAGGAGGTCCTCCGCTGCATACCGGGAGCGGGCGGTTCACCGCGCCGGCGAGGTGGAAGTGGCGCCCGGTGTAGCTCGTCGTCCCGGGGATGAAGAGCATCCGACAGACGGTGATCGCTTCGGCGAGACGGTGCTCTGGTCCCATGAGGTCGGTTACGGACTTTGGCCCTCCTCGGCCGTCGCCAGAGTCGAACAGGACGGCCGCCCGTCCATCGGACAGCACGTCGAGAGTCGTGACGTCGCGAGCCAGTACCGAGGGGTTCCGATCGGAGCCGTCGTATCCGGCCACGACGCCGAGCATGATCTTCGAAGTGATTGCGGAAAGGGCGCCGGCCAGGGCCAGTGCGTCGCAAGCCCTATTCCGTCCGGCGTGTTCGGTGCTGGGAACCCACACCGCTCCGAAGCCGGCGTCCTGTGCGGCCACCGCCGCTCGGAACCAGATCGAAGCTCGATTTGGACGTGTCCCGAGTGCGCCGGGCTCCGCGGGAGCAGGGTGCACACCCGGTGCACTTAGATCACCATCGTCGGCGGACACTGTCCTCGATGGGCCTTGAGCGGCCCGGAGAGCGGGGAGCTCTAGACCGAAGAGGATGGCAGGGTTCACGACGGATGCCTACGGTAGCCTCGGGCCCCGTCAGCAGGACGTCACTTCCGCAGGTGGGCTCCGGGGATTTCAGGCGTCCCCGGCACGGGGCGTCAAGAGCCTCTTGAGCGTGCTCGTGCCGACGACCGTCGCACCGGCCAGGCTCACCTCCCGGGCCAGAGCCCGATCGGAGGTGACCACGACGGTTCCTGCTGGATCGTCGGTGGACGCGACCATCTGGACGATCACCCGGTCGGCGGCGTCGGGCCCTCCCGGGGCGAACACCACCTCGACTCCAGCCTGCGCCCCTGACGTCACTTCTCCACCCTGATCGCGGCCGTCGAAGACGACGGTCAGCGGACCCCCGGGCCAGCGGTCGTTCTCGAGCGTACCCTTCACCGGATCGCTCTCCCCGCCGGAGCTCCCGGCCTCCGGCGGTGTTCGAAGCCCGGGTGGGAGTTGGGCGGTGGCAGCCAGCTCCCCGACGAGC
>JAJYZN010000056.1 GCA_021799915.1 Actinomycetes bacterium | reverse complement strand
GCACGCGCATCCTTGGGGCTGGGGAAGCTCACCGCCACCGCACAGTTCCGGGCGAAGTACTCGGAGGGCAGCAGCTCGAGCATCGCTTCACGGGGGACGGCCAGCTCACCGAAGCGACCCGAGGGCGAGATCTGCGAGTAGAAGACGTCGAGCATCGAGAGCGCCGGCGGGACCCATGACCCCCCTTGCTCGGTCATGACGAACCGCAGTTTGGGGAATCGGTCGAACACGCCACCGGCGATGAGGTGGGTGAGCGCACGCCGCGAGAAGAACGCGGTCTCGGCGAGCCAGATGATGCTGGCAGCCGGGTAGGCGCCGTAGTCGGGAGTTCCCCCGCCCGAGTGATGGTTCACCACCACCCCCAAGTCCTCACAGACCTGCCACAGGCGGTCGTAGGCCGGGGAGTACAGCGGTTCGAGCCAGGGAGCGTCGGGGGGTACGGCCGGGAGCAAGATCCCCCCTCTCAGGCCGTTCTCGGCGGCGAAGTGCACGTCTTCGACCGCGTCGTCGATGTCGTTCAAGAAGATCTGAGCCACGCCGGCCCGGCGATCCGGCTGTTCGGCACACCACTGCGCCAACCAGCGATTGTGCGCTCGCACACCTGCCCGGCGAAGCCGGTACTCCTCGGGGCTCGGAGGTCGTGCGACGACGGCTCCGGTCGGAAAGAACGGCGGAACGGTGTTGGGAAAGATCACCTCTCCCACGACACCATCGGATTCCAGGTCTGCGGTCCTGCGCTCGGAGTCCCAGTTGCGAGAGCCGCGATCCCCTTTCAAGTCCTGGAAGGGGTTGCGGTATGCCTCCCGCCACGAGTCGAATTCGTCCCTGTACTCCGCCTCGAGGAAGTCTCTGTAGTCGTCGATGCTCGCGCCCGCATGGCAATCCGCCGAGATGACGATGTATCGCTCGCCTTGGGGTGAGGTGACGGTCATCGGCTCGCTCCTTCGTCGGACCCGCAATTCATGGAGGTGGGCTTTCGCCGTCTGGCTCGGGCAGGCTGGGGTGAGACGTCTTCTACTCCAGAGAGCTCGTAGCGCCGGTTCCGAAGATCCGAGACCAGCTTCGGCAGGAGCCTGGCGAGCGCACGGCGGTCCGACTCGCTCCACGAGCCCAGCTCGTCGGCCAGGTGCCGGGATCCTGCCAATGCCACCCGTTGCCGGACTTCCTTGCCACGAGGCGTGAGCCGCACTTCCACGACGCGCCGGTCCGACATGCTCGGCGAGCGATCGACCAGGCCAAGCTCCTCCAGAGCGCGGACCTGACGACCGACGGCTGAAGGATCCATATGGGCCAGGCGCCCCAGCTCCCCAAGGGTGATCGGTCCTCGCTCCTCGACTCGACCCAGCAGGTCGAATGCTGGCTGGGACACCAGGACTCCCGATGCCGCCGACCAGCCGGCGAACGCCCGACGGCTCGAGTAGAGACGGAGCATCTCCCAGAGTGCTCCCTGAACTGCCTCGACCTGGGCAGCGGGGGATGTTGCGAGAAGGGAGGCCTCCGCGGGCAACCTTTGCGCACTGTCCACAGGACCTACTGTATGGTATTCATTTGACTGAGTCAAACAACTAATCTGAGCGGCCTCGGCCTGTACGCCCGCGAGGAGAGCTGGGCCGAAAGGGATTCGAACCCGCCGCAAGGCGATTGAGGAGGCACCCGTGACGACGGCGAATGACTGGCGAGTGGCCGACAGCGACATGCACGTCGTCGAGCCGGCCGACCTCTGGGAGCGTTACATCGACCCACGATGGGCGCACGCTGCACCGATCGGCCTGGCCGAGACGCCCCGAGACATGCGAGTCCGGGTAAAAGACGCCGTCCTGCTCCGCAGCGGCCGTCCCCGTCCCCGCGAGAAGGGAGGACCCGAAGACGGCCGTCCGTGGCGGGAGGAGCAAGACGAGGCGCTCGCCGCCTTCGAAGCCCGACACTTCGACGCCGCGTCTCAAGTGGAGGCGATGCGTGCCGAGGGAATCGACTCGACGGTGCTGTTCCCCAGCCGAGGCCTGTTCGTTCTCGGGTTGCAAAGCTCCGACCACGTGGGTCCCGACGGGTTGGAACCGGCACTGGCGACGGCCATCGCACGTGCGTACAACGACTGGATGGCAGACTTCGTCAAGGACTGCGGCCTGCCTGGTCGAGTCTTCGGTGCGTCGATGATCGCCCCCCACGACGTGCACGGCGCGATCGCCGAGCTCGAACGATCGGTTGACTTGGGCTTCAAGGCAGCGTTCCTCGCACCCGGGCTCGTGGACGCCGCGCCGTGGCACCACCCTCGATATGACCCACTCTGGCGAGCGGCCGAAGAGCTCGGTGTCGCCGTATGCTTCCACGGCGGTGGGCGAACGTCGCTCTTGCCGGATTTCTCCTTTGGTGCCCACTTGGACCGCCTGATGCTGTGGCACTCCTTCAACCAGCCCCTGGGCATCATGTTCGTCGCTGCCTGCTTCACCTCCGGCGGCATCTTGGAACGCTTCCCGGGTCTTCGGGTGGGGCTCCTCGAGGGCAACTGCTCATGGGCGCCGTTTCTCATGTACCGGCTCGACGAGCACTGGGAATGGACCGGCAAGTACGAGGCTCCCGGAGTGACGATGGAGCCGTCGAAGTACCTGGCGCGCAACTGCTTCTTGTCATGCGAAGCCGACGAGCAGGCATCCCGGCACTACGTCGAGGAATTCGGCGACGACAACGTGGTCTTCTCGACGGACTATCCCCACGCCGACTCGAAGTTCCCGCACGCGACGGAGTCGTTTCTGACCTTGCCATTGACGACCTCGTCGAAGAAAAAGATCCTCTGGGACAACTACTGCAAGCTGTACGACGTCGAAGTACCTGCATCTGCGGATGGCGGTGAGATCCGATGACCGCATCCACAGAGCTGGATGCAGTCGGTCGTGACATCCTTCGGCAGTTGTTCGGCGAGCGTTCCAATGACCCGTCGAGACCGACCCCCCCGGCAACCGAGCTGGCTCCGGAATTCTTCGATCTTGTTCGCCAGTTCTGTTACGGGATGTTCTGGAGCCGGCCGGGCCTGGCGCTCCGGGACCGCTCGTTGATCACCGTTGCGATGTTGGCGGCTGCGGGGAGCCAGGACCAGCTCGCCAGCCACCTGCGCGGCGCGCTCAACGCTGGTGTCACCCGCGACGAGCTCATCGAAGTCCTGATGCATGTCGGGCTGTACGCCGGCATCCCTGCCGCCGTCTCCGCGCTCACCACCGCGGCGAAAGTGCTCGACTCGATCTGACGTTCGCCAGCGGCTCAGGAGGTCGCGATCGTGACCTCGAGAAATCGAGGCTCCGCTCCTCGCTATTCCTCTTCCGAACGCAAGTGCAGGGGAACCGACGTGAGGCGCTCGACTGCCTCAACCAGGTCGTTGAGATCACGGTCACCGAGGCCCTGGGACCCCGCGTAGAGCATGAGCTGGTGGATCACTGACGCCAACGGGAGCGGCACACCTGCGTCATGACCGGCCTCCACCATGAGGCGCGCGTCCTTGGCTGCCATCGCGATCGCGAATTCGACCGGTCGACCACGCTCGTTCAGGCTCTCGACCCTCCGATCCACGTAGGGAGTCGCCGCACCGGAAAGGCGGACCAGGTCAACCAGCGTCCGCAGGTCGATGTCGTACGCAGCGCCAAGCGCCAGACCTTCGAGAGAACTCCAGGTCGTGGTGAAGGCCACCAAGGAATTCACGAGCTTTCCGATGTTGCCACTGCCCAGCGGACCCAGATGGACGACGGCACGCCCCACGGTGTCGAGGAGCGGCGTGACGGCCGCGACGTCACGTGGGTCACCACCAACGATGAAGACCAGCCGGCGCGCTCGCGCCCCAGGAGCTCCACCCGTCACCGGAGCTTCCACGAGGCTGGCTCCTGCACCGGCAACCATCTCCCCGACTTCTCTCACCACGCGCGGAGCGTTGGTCGTGAGGTCAACGAGCATCTTGCCCGGGGTAGTCACCCCTTTTAGCCACTCGGACGTGACCGCCCTCATCGCCTCTGGCCCCGGAAGCGACAGAAACGTCACACCGGCGCTCGATGCCACCTCTTCGGCAGATCCAGCTGCACGAGCGCCGGAGGCCACAGCGACGGCCTGCCGTTGCGGATCGGCATCGAGCACCGTCACCTGGTGGCCGTCGGCGATCAGGTTGGCGCAGACCCCACCACCGATGTTCCCCAGACCGATGAAACCAAGCTCTCGTGGCGTCGTCATCACAGGCAATCTACGCCGCCGCCGCGCTCGCCGGCACGAGGGGCAGATCGTTCAGAGCCCGTCCCCAGCCCGGCGAGGCGGCCCGAGCGGAAAGACCCATACCTGATATCTTCGTCAGCGATAGCCTCTCGGCGATGGCGGGGGGCGAGCTGTTCGACTTCACGGTGCCCGACGAGCTCCTTCAAGAAGCCGTCCTGCGCCACCGGGACCGTGACTTGGTCGCCGACGTCGCGGTCATGCCGGGGACCGGAGAAGGAAAAGCCCCGTCCCTCGTCGGCATCCTGCGAAAGTACGGGTACGCACCTCTCGTGCTCTTGACTGCAGCGGCCGTGGTGCCCGGGACCTTCAGCAACGGTATCGCCATCATCGGCAAGAACCTCGAGCAGTCGTTTCACATGCACAACACGGCTCTCGCCGCCGTCGCCTTCGTGGCCCAAGTGGCCCAGCTCCTGTGGGCGGTGCCGCTCGCACTGTGGGCAGACCGGGGCAGCCGGCGCCTGGTCGCCGCCGTCGCACTGCTGGTGTTCGCGGTCTTCGGTTCGATCATGGCGCTTGCGCCCAACGTCTGGGCATTCGCGTTCTTGTACTTGGCTGCTTCGGTGGGATCGGGGGTCAACAACACGGTCCACAATTCCTACCTGTCCGACGCCTACCCCACCGAAAGCCGGGGCCGCATCTTCAGCTGGCACTACCTGGCCACACCCGTCTCGCAGACGGTGGGGATCCTGATCTTCGGTCTGGTGGTGACCGCGGCGCACGACTGGCGCTATGGCCTGCTGGTGGCATTGGCAGGAATCCCGATCGGCTTCGCCCTGTTCACGATCGGCGAGCCTGACAAGGGGGCCAACGAGGCCAGCCACATCTTGAAGGCATCAGGCATGGACCTCCACTCTCAACAGGAGAAGGCTCCCCGCGTCCTGCTTGGCTCGGCGATCACCCGGTTGCTACGGGTCCGATCCCTGTACTACGAGCTCATCGCCGTCGGCATCCTCGGGTTTGCCGGCACTGGAGCACCGCTGTTCGGCAGCTTGTTCTTTGCCGACAAGTTCCACCTCGATGTCGCAGGGCGCAGCGAGGTATACGCGATCATCGGCCTGGCTGCCTTTCTCGGTCTCCCTGCGGCCTACGTTCTCGGTGACCGGTTCTTCCGGCGAGCGCCACAGCGGCCGTTGGTCATCGCCGGGATTTGCATCAGCGCCTACGGGCTCTTGTACATCGCATCTCTCTACGTGCCCAAGCTCTGGATGTGCGTGACCCTGCAGACGCTGGCGAACGCTGCCGTCACGCCTCTCGCAATTTGCATCTTTCTCACTTTGGCGGCCACTGCGCCGCCCGAGATGCGGACGATCTGTTTCGCGATGTTTGGGGTGTACTCGCTGGTGTTCGGAGGATTCACCGGAAGCGTGCTCCTCGGGGCTATCTCCGACGCCGTCGGTGGGCTGCACGGCATCGTCGTGGCTCTCACTCTCATCGGACCAGTGTGCGTGGTCGGTGGGATCTTTCTCGTCGTGGGGTCTCGCTACGTGCGAAGAGACATCACGCTCGTCATCGAAGACGTGCTCGAACGCTACGCCGAAGGAAAGCGCAGGCAGGCCGGCGGAGAGATCCCGGCTCTCCAAGTGCACAACCTCGACTTCTATTACGGCACCAATCAAGTGCTCTTCGACGTGAACTTCGAAGTCGCCGAAGGGGAGATGCTCGCCCTCCTCGGGACGAACGGCGCGGGCAAATCCACCCTGCTTCGCGCCGTATCGGGGCTCGAGCACCCGCACCGCGGGGTCATACGCATCTTCGGGGTCAACTGCACTTACCTCGAGCCCGAGCAGATCATCGGGCAAGGCGTCGCACTGCTGGTCGGCGGCAAGATGACGTTTCCAGGGCTCACCGTCCGCGACAACCTCAGGGTGGGTGAGCACTCGTTCCGCCGAGAGCGCGCGAGGGCAGCTCAGTCCATGGAAGAAGCCCTGGGGCTGTTCCCGGTGCTCGCCGACCGCCTCGACCAGCCTGCCGGGACCCTGTCAGGGGGAGAACAGCAGATGCTGGCCCTCGCGCGGGTGATGATGACGCAGCCTCGATTGCTCATGATCGACGAGCTGGCCTTGGGGCTGGCGCCGATGACTGTCGACCGGCTCATGGAGATCGTTCGCCGTCTGAACGCCGAAGGGACCACGGTGATCCTCGTCGAGCAGAGCGTGAACCGGGCCGTGCACCTGGCACGACGAGCGGTGTTCATCGAGCGCGGCACTATCCTCTTCGACGGGCCGACGGTCGAGCTCGCCGGGCGCGACGACTTGCTTCGACCGGTGTTCCTGGCCGAAGCCGGGACCGGGTTGAACTGAGGACCGAGGGCTGCTGCCGTGTCCATTCCCAGCTTCGTCCTCCTCGAAGGAGTCATCGTCGGGCTCAACTACGGCCTTCTCGCCCTGGGCCTCGTCCTGGTCTACCGCACGAACCGGATCTTGAACTTCGCGCAGGGACAGCTCGGCGTGGTGGCAGCGGTGTTCCTCGTCAAGTGCAGCGAGGACTTCGGATTCAACTACTGGTTCTCCCTCGTGCTGGCTCTGGGGCTTGCCGCGGCCATGGGGGGACTCTCCGAGCTGCTGCTCCGTCGCCTGTTCAACCGGCCGAGGGTGCTGGTCATGGTCGCCACGATCGGGTTGTCCCAGGTGCTGTTCGTGTTCACCGCATTGCCCTTCATCCTGCCCAAAGACCTTTCTCGCCCGTTCCCTGTACCGATCGACCTCTCCTTTACGATCGGCTCGTTCGTGTTCACTCCGGGTGCTGTGCTGACCCTGATCGTGGCTCCCGTCGTCGCGCTCGCCCTAGCCGCGTTCATCAAATTCTCGCCGTGGGGCCTCGCCATGCGGGCGATGTCGGAGAACGCCGACTCGGCTCGCCTGTCGGGGGTCTGGGTCAGGCGCACGTCGACGCTCGCCTGGGTCCTCGCAGGCGTGCTCTCCGCATTCACCGAGATCCTGGCCTCCCCCGGGCAGACCAGCGTCTTGACCCAGCCGCTCAGCCCCGATCTCCTGCTCTTCGCGCTCATCGCCGCGCTGGTCGGCGCGATGGTGAACCTGACGGCGGCGTTCGTTGCCGGGATCGGAGTGGGGGTCGTCTACGAAGTGTTGAGCTGGAACATCTCATCCACCGCATCGGTCCAGACGATCATGTTCGCCCTGCTCCTGGCCGTGCTGCTGGTACGGGTGGCAGCCCTGGCCCGGGGCAGCAGGTTCGAGGAGCGATCCAGCTGGCTCCAGGGATCAGCTTCGCTGCGGAGGATCACCGATCCGTTCCGAGCCAGGGTGGGAGGCGTCGGCGTTGTCGCGAGCATCGTGATTGCCGCCCTCCTCCCGTTCGTGCTGAGCGTCGGCAACACGTACCTCCTCTCGCAAATCTGCATCTTCGGCGTCATCGCCCTCTCCCTGACGGTGCTCACCGGATGGGCTGGGCAGGTCTCACTCGGCCAGTTCGGGTTGGTGGCCGTGGGCGCAGTCATGGCGGCCCACCTGGGCGGCAGCGTGCCGCTCGTCCTGCTCTTACCTCTGGCGGGCGCCGTGACGGCGGTGATCGCCGTCCTCGTCGGCCTGCCGGCACTGCGGGTGAGAGGGCTCTACCTCGCCGTGTCCACCCTGGCGTTCGCGCTGTGGATGCAAGAGTCGGTGCTGGCCACGTCGTGCTGGACGGTGCCAGTTCTCGGGAAGCGGCTGTGCACCGGGCTGCCCGACCCGGCGTCGACGCTCATCAGCCGGCCGGATCTCTTCGGGGTCGGTCTCGGGTCGACACGCGCCTTCGCATGGTTCTCGCTCGGGGTGCTGGTGCTCTCTGTGCTCATGGTACGGGTCTGGCGGGACCGAGGGGTGGCTCGGCGACTCGTGTCAGTTCGTGACAACGAGCTCACGGCGGCGGCGATGGGCATCCCGGTCGTCCGGACGAAGTTGCTGGCGTTCGCCCTGTCGGGGTTCATGGCCGGCTATGCCGGCGTGTGCCTGGCCTTCGCCAGCCAGCGCTTCAGCGCCACCACCTTCTCCCCTACCTACTCCATCCTCGTGGTCTCGATGGTCGTCATCGGAGGCCTGGGCTCGGTCCCCGGCGCCATCCTCGGGTCGATCTACCTGGTGGGATTGCCGGCGATCTTCGGCACGACCTCGACGATCCAGTTCATCACCGGGGGCTTCGGCCTGCTGGCGTTCATCCTCTACCTGCCCGGCGGTCTTGCCGAGGTGCTCCACCGCTTTGGGGACTTGGTGGCTGACGGTGCTCGCTGGCTGATGGCCCGCCCGGGCGCCTCCACGCCAGACGGGGGCCCGGTGCCACCTGGCGATCCGGCACCGGCCGATCGGCTCGTGACGGCCCCAGGTGCCGGTCCTGCCGCTCCTACCGGTCCTGCCGGTCCTGCCGCTCCTGCCGGTCCTGCCGCTCCGTCACCCGGAGCAACGTGATGGCCGACGTCGCTCGCAAGGGCGGACCCGCTCGCCTGGTGGTCCAAGATCTCACCGTGGCCTTCGGGGGACTGATGGCCGTCAACGAGGTGAGCCTCGTTGCCGAGCCTGGCTCGACCGTTGGCCTCATCGGCCCGAACGGCTCGGGAAAGACGACGACGCTCGACGCGGTGTCGGGCCGGGTATCGCCGCTGTCTGGGTCCATCCAGATCGACGGCGAAGAGATGATCGACTACCTACCCGAGGAGCGGATGGCGACCGGCGTAGTGCGCTCATTCCAGGACTGCCGGCTGTTCCCCGAGCTCACCGTCGAAGACGTGCTGATGATCTGCGAAGACGCGCGACGTCCGGTCGGCGTCATCTCCTCGACCCTCCAGATGCCGTGGGCGCGAGCCTCAGAACGCAAGAAGCGCAGCGCGGTCGACGAGGTCATCGGAGCGTTCGGGTTGGGCCGTTTCCGGCACCACCGGACGGCTGAGCTCTCGACCGGCACCCGCCGGGTGGTCGACCTGGCCTCCATCGTGCTCGCACGGCCCCGACTGCTGCTCCTCGACGAGCCGACCGCGGGCATCGCCCAGCGAGAAGCCGAAGCGTTCATCCCGCTTCTGCAACGGCTCCAGCAAGTCGCAGACTGCACGGTGGTCCTGGTCGAGCACGACGTCCCCCTGGTCTTCGCCCTGTGCTCGGAGGTGGTGGTGATGGAGTCCGGGGCCGTGGTGTCCGGCGGGACCCCTGACGAGGTCAGCCGGGACCCGAGGGCGCTCGCTGCCTACCTGGGGGCCAGTGCCGAGGCGCTCGAAGTCTCCGGTCCGGGCCGAGCCGGAGCGCCATACATCGGCGATCCGACGACGCGATCCGATGACTCCTGAATGGCGGGCCCACTCGGGAGCGCATACCACGCCTCTCGGCACGTGGAACCCGGTCCGCCTGAGCCGTCGCGGCATCCGCAGGTTCCTGCGCCGATCTCGGGTGACCCAGATCCGGACGTTCGCGGCAATCGCAATCGTGGCCGGCGGGATCGGCGCCTACGTGGTCACTGCCCCACAAGCTTCAAGCGGTACTGCGACACGCTCGGCATCAGGCGGGTTGGGCGTGGAGGCGACAGCTCCGGGAGCCGGAGCCCAGCTCAGTTCGGCAGAGTACGAGCTCGCGCACGCGAGCACCAGCACGAGAGGCATCGTGGGAAAGACAATCAACGTGGTCTTCCCGGTGGTCTCCCTCAACTCGCTCGCCGGCAAGGAAGGCTTCGCCGAGGATGTCGAGTACGGGGAGCAGGCCAAAGCGATCCATTTCTTCGTGAACCAAGTGAACCGTGACGGAGGGATCAACGGACGGCACATTCACGCCATCGTCGTCACATTCGATCCGACGAACACATCGGAGATGCGGGCACTCTGCAAGGACTGGACTGAGGGCAGCCCGGCTGCATTCGCCGTCCTCGACGGGGTCGGGACGTGGAGCGGCACAAACCAGCTCTGCATCACCCAGGAAGGGCACACGCCCCTCATCAGTCACTGGACCACGGTGACGAACTGGACCGAGGCTGGCGCGCCGTACTTGTGGTGGACCGGTCCCGACGATGCTCCGATCCTCCAAGCCGTGGTCGACTGGGGCGACAGCGCCGGGCTGCTCGGCCACGGACGAAAGGTCGGCGTGATCGCCGGCAACAGAGCGAGCGATCAGCTCGCACTCAACCAGTACCTGCTGCCGGACCTCTCGCGTCTCGGTGTCACTCCCCTCGTGGTCACCCTGGCAGCCAACCCGACACAGACCGCGTCCACCAACGCTGAGGCGCCCCTCGCGGTCCAGAAGCTCAAGGCGGCCGGGGTCAATTCGGTGATCCCGCTGATCCCGTTCAATGCATTCGTCCCGGTGCTCCAAGCGCAGACCCAGCAGAACTACTTCCCCAAGCTCCTGCTCTCGGACTACGAGTCGTCGATCGAGTCCTCGCTGGGGCTCATCCCGATCCCTTTCGAGAAGGCGCTGAACGGTCAAGAGGGGGTCACGACCGAGACGTTGGGCGGTGTAGACGACGCACGCCCGGAGAGCCAGGGCGGGTACGACCCGGGGGTACGGAGCTGCTACACGGCGTGGCACAAGGCGTACCCCAAGCCGGTTGCGGGTACCTCGTCGTCGTACATCGAGGAGCAGGGCCCCATCCAGGCGTGGTGCACAGTGATCCGCCTTTTTGCCACGGCGGCCCGCGACGCGGGTCCCCACCTCGACAGGCGTACCTTCGTCGAGGCGATGTCGCGGATCACCGACTTTCCCGGGGGGTACTCGCCGGTCCTCAGCTTCGCGCCAGGAAAGTTCTACGGCCCGACGCAGTACCAGGTAGTCGAGCTGCACAACAACGTCCCGCCGACCAAGGCCTGCCGGCGGACTTCGACGGGCCAGCCCCAGGGCACGTGCTGGGTCGTCACCCAGTCCTGGCGACCGCTGCCTTCCAACTGAGCGAGGCGAGCGGTCCGGCCATCAGCGGCGTGCGGTCACTTGGGAGGCACTGCCGGCCCGTAGGGCCTGTCCCCTCGCAGCGTCACCCGGTGAGCCAGGCGCGGAGCGTCTCCGTAGTCGTCCAGCGCGTAGTGCAGCGTGGCCCGGTTGTCCCAGAACGCAAGCGACCCCGGCTCCCAGTGGAAGCGGCAGGTGTACTCCGGGCGCACGCAGTGACGGTAGAGCATGTCCAGCAAGGCCATGCTCTCGATCTCCGAGAGGCCCAGCAGCGAGACCGTGAAATGTTGGTTCACGTAGAGCCCGTTGCGATTGTTCTCGGGATGGGTACGCACGACCGGGTGGAGCGCAGGCACCAGGCGTTCGCGCCAGGTGCCATTCCACTCGTAGCCACCGGTGTGGTCGACCTCGGCGGCGAACCACGGGTCGTGGTGGACGGCAACGAGCTGGTCGCACAGAGATCGGACCGGTGCGCTCAAACCGTCGTAGGCATCTTGGAGGCTGGCCCACATCGTGTCGCCACCGACGGCCGGGGCCTCGATCATGTAGAGGATCGAGCCCAAAGGCGGTTCGTCGAGGTACGTCACGTCGGTGTGCCACCAGTTCGCCCGGTCCGTGCGGCCGTCGATGGCCAGGACGTTGGGGTGCCCGTCGATGGCCGGGATCACCGGATGACCTTCGGTGACTTCGCCGAATTGCGCGGCGAAGGCCGCTTGCGAGCCCGGCGTGAGCTCTTGGTCCCGGAAGAACACCACATGGTGGGCGTTGAGCGCGGCGCGCACGGCGCGCACGGCGTCCTCTCCGAGCGGGCGGGAAAGATCGAGCCCGCTGATCTCCGCACCGATGCACGGGGAGAGCGGGCGGATGTCGAGATCGGCGATGACGGCCACTGGCGCAATTGTGGACCTGTTCGGGGCGGCTGGCAACCACTGTCCTGAGCCGGCGGCCCGAAGGACGGTGGAGCACACCGGCTCCGCGCGCGCGTTCGCACAACCCGCCGACCAATGCTGAGACCTGCAAGCTCCTAACCTGGACCTGGGAAAGCGTCGTGCGGCCGGCAGCGGCACGGGCCAGATCCGTGTCGGCGCAGGGCGGTACCGAGTCGGGAGCAGAGGACATGTCCGACGGGAGCAGTGAAGAGGATCGCACGCCCACTGGGTCCGGCGCGGGGCCCCGAAGCCATGGGACGTCCCGGCACCGGAACTACTCGCCGTGGTACCAGTGGATGGTGCGCCTGTCGGAGACGGTGCACGAAGATCCGCTCGCCTCGGCGCTCGAGGACCCGGCATCCCTCGAGGCCTGGAAGTGCCGTCGCCTGACCCGGCTGAGCGAACTGCTGGGCCCGCCCCCCGCCAGAGTGCTGCTCGACGTCGAGACCCTCGAGACTGTCCGGTGCGATGGGTTCCGCCGGGAGAAGGTCGTCTTCGACGTCGAGGAGCACATGTCGGTACCCGCGTACCTGCTCATCCCCGACGACCGGGTCCTCCCAGGCGCGGCCGTGCTCGCGGTGCATGGCCACGGTCCGGGCAAGGCTCAGGTCTGTGGCCTCGAGAGCACCGAGACGCCAAACGGCGACTACGCGCTCCAGCTCGTCCGTCGTGGGTATGTGGTGCTCGCGCCCGACCTGCGGTGCTTCGGGGAACGAGCCGACTGGAACCCGCCCGACCACTACGGGTGCGACACGAACCTTGTCCACGCGACCATGGCAGGGGTGAGCCCTTTGGCCCAGAACCTGTGGGACCTGACGCGCTGCATCGATCTCCTCGCCGAGCACCCGCTTGTCCACCCTGCGCGTATCGGTGTCGCAGGGTTCTCCTATGGGGGGACGATGTCGCTGTTCCTCGCCGCGTGGGACCAGCGCGTCGCCGCGGCAGTGGTCAGCGGGTACTTCTCGTCGTGGGCCGAGTCACACCGGGTCTCGTGGAACATGTGCGGCTCCCAAGTTCTGCCCGGCATGCTCGGACGGATCGAGCACGTCGACCTCGGTGCTCTCGTCGCGCCGCGCCCTCTGCTGGTCGAGACCGGGGCAGAGGACGCGATCTTTCCCCTCGACGCCGCCCGAACCTCGATGG
Source organism: Actinomycetes bacterium (assembly GCA_021799915.1). The sequence goes on along the minus strand of JAJYZN010000056.1, from coordinate 1,298 downwards.
CCGACCTCCACAGGATCTACTCCGAGCTCGGCGCACCCGATCGCCTTGTCCACGACGTGTTCGCCGGTGGCCACCAGTGGCACGGGGACGCGGCCTATCCGTTCTTGGAGCGTTGGATCGGGCACCGACGCTGACCGCCGCGCTGATGAAAGGTGCACCGACGCGGTCGACGCGACGTCACCGATGCTGCAGCAGGCCGGCTGATGTCCGGTCGAGGTAGAGGATTGCGTGCGGGGTCTGGCGCAGCGCCGACGCCGGGCAGGACGGAGCGATCGGGCCCTCCATGGCAGCTCGAACGGGTTCTGCCTTGCGCCGTTCGGGGACGACGGCGAGCACTCGCCTCGCTCCGAGCAGCGCCGGAATCGTCACCGTCATCGCCTCGCGAGGCACATCTGTGATCGAGGGGAAGTGCCCCTCGTGCACTTGCTGGAGCCGGCATGCCTCGTCCAGCTCGACGACTTTCACCCGCTCCGGGTCAGCGAAGTCAGCCACTCCGGGATCGTTGAACGCCAAATGGCCGTTCTCGCCGATGCCGAGGCAACACAGGTCCAGCGTGCTCGCCTCGAGCAGGGCGCTGTAGCGCTCGCACTCGGCGCGTGGGTCGGCCGTGCCGTCGAACAGGTGCGCTGCTCTCGGATGAACGCGCTCGACGATCCTCTCGGTGATCCACCGGCAAAAGCTTGCCGGATGGTCGGTTCCGAGACCGACGTACTCGTCCATGTGGTACACCTCGATCGCCGACCAGTCGATGTCGGGGAGCTCGACCAGGGCGTCGACGAAACGAAACTGCGAGTTCCCGGTCGCGAACATCGCGTGTGCGACGCCGTGCTCTCGTAGCGCGGTGCGCAGGACAGTGCGGGCTTGGTCCGCCGCGGCGCGGGCAAGCGAGTCTTCGTCCGCAAAGATCCGCACCTCCATCGCGCCGGCAGCGCTCGTCTCGGTCTCAGGCATGCCGGAGTGTAGGCCCAAGTGCCTCACATCGTCACCACGCCGCCGGCACGGGATCGGCGCGCAGCGGCGGGCGCCCGGCGCGGGTCACGCCACACCCAGCCGGGCCGGAGGTCAGGCCATCGAGCCGGAGAACCGGGCGTTGCCGAAGCTGAAGATCCCTCCGTCGGAGGCCACCTCCCAGTAGCCGTTGCCTGTCGGGGTCGCGGCCATGCCCACGATGGGCGCATTGAGCGGCTTGCCGCCCATCGAGCCGGAGAACTGGGCGTTGCCGAAGCTGAAGATCCCTCCGTCGGAGGCCACCTCCCAGTAGCCGTTGCCTGTCGGGGTCGCGGCCATGCCCACGATGG
>JAJYZN010000055.1 GCA_021799915.1 Actinomycetes bacterium | reverse complement strand
GCCAGCCGCTGGTTCCGGGGCGGCGTCGTGGCGTACACCCCGGACGTGAAGCAGGACGTCCTCGGTGTTCCCGCCGGCCCGGTCGTGAGCGAAGCCGCGGCCGTGGCGATGGCCCGCGGCGCCGCCCGGCTGCTCCGGGCCGATGTCGGCCTCGGGATCACGGGGGTGGCAGGACCCGAAAGTGAGGAAGGAGTGGCTCCGGGCACCGTCTACGTCGGCCTGGCGCTGCCCGGCGACGAAGTGGAGACGGCGACGCTGACCCTCCCCGGCGACCGGCCACGGATCCGCCAGTACTCGGCCATCTCGGCGCTGGACCTGCTGCGCCGACGGCTCTCGGCCCTCCCCGCCCTGCCCGAAAGGGCGCCGTCAGCTCCCGGTGTCGCGTAGGAGCGAGAGCGGGTCCACGCCCAGCTCCCGGGCCAGACGGCTCAGCGTCCGCAACGTCACGTTCCGCTCACCGCGCTCGAGGCCGCCCACGTAGGTGCGGTGGAACCCGAGGAGGTCGGCCAGCTCCTCCTGGCTGAGACCCTTGGCCAGGCGGAAGGCCCGGAGGTTCTTTCCGAGACGCTTCTGCAGGTCGCCCTCCACGTGAGCAACCCTGATCAATTGCTACTCGGAGGTCTACAGACCGATACGTAGCACGAAGCGACGGCGACCCCGTGGGTGCTCAGGGCTCCCCGTCGAGCGACAGGTGAGCGCGCCACCGCCGGTCGTCGCCGGGCCAGGCGTCGAGCCCGACCACCTCATCGCCCCGGGCCCAGATCTGGAGACCCACACCGGGGCCGAGGCCGGTGCCCGGGCCGGTGGCGAACAGCACCACCGCGCTGCGCCTCCCGCGATCGGGTCCGGGGATCTCGACCCTGAGCTCGGCGGTGGCGCCCACGGTCTCGGCCACCACCACTTCGTTCCCGTCGGCGTCGGTCACCACCAGGCGCCGGGTACGGACCTCGTGCACCTGTCCGGCCACCGCCCTCGCCAGGGAGGTCGTGACCCGCTCGAGGCGGGCCAGGCGTGACGTCACGGTGGCCCCGTCTCCACTCTCCCCGTCCTGTTCCACCCGTCGCTCGCCCACGCCTCGACCTCCTCGTGCTCTCACCGCTTCGAGGGCACCGTCGGGTGTCCGGGAGACCGCCGGGGATCGGCGGGACCGGGCCGGTGCGAGGGCGTCCCACCGGTGCCGGGAACACCGGCGGCACGCGGGCTACGGCTTAGCAGCCGGTGGTGACAGGGGATCCGTCGGGTCCCGTCGCACTGGGACACTGGAGCTCGTGCGCCTCTTCTTCGCCGCCTGGCCCGCACCCCCCGCCCGGGAGGTGTTGGCCGCACTGCCCCGTCCCGCCATGCCCGGGGTGCGCTGGACGCCGCCCGAGCGGTGGCACGTCACCCTGGGCTTCCTGGGTGAGATCGACCAGCCCGGGGAGCATGTGGCTGCCGCCGCCCTCGCCGACGCCGCCCACCGCGTGGCGGGGTCCCTGGAGGTGGTCGCCGGCCCGGCGACCGCGTTGCTCGGGCGGTCGGTGCTGTGCCTCAGGGTCACCGGGATGGAGGCCGCCGCATCCGCCGTCCGCACGGCGGCGCTCGGCCACCACCTGGGCCTGGATCCGAAGCCGTTCGTGGGCCACCTCACGCTGGCCCGCGGTCGCGGGGACGTCCTGCCCGCCCTGGTCGGCCTGCCGGTGTCCGTACGCTGGGTGGTCGACGAGCTCACGCTGGTCGCTTCCCGGCTCGGACCGGCGGGTCCCCGGTACGAGGTCGTGGCTCGGGCGACCGTTCCGTGAGGGTACGGGGCGGCACCGGCGCCGGGCATCCCCCAGCGAACATGCGTTCGCATGTAGAGTGCCCACTGTCGGCTCGACCTCACCGCCCCGGCGGGTCGTTGGGCGGGCACCGTCACACCCTGTCCCTACCATCCACCCCGACGGAGAAAGCACCACAACAGCAGACCCAGGACCTGCGGACCGGCGCCGGCCGGCCGGAGCACGAGGAGATTGAGCGCAGATGGCAGACGAGCGAGACAAGGCGTTGGACATGGCCCTGGGCCAGATCGAGAAGCAGTTCGGGAAGGGCTCGGTCATGCGCATGGGGGACAACATCAGCATGGGCATCGAGTCCATCCCGACCGGAGCGCTCTCGCTGGACCTGGCCCTGGGCATAGGCGGCCTGCCCCGGGGACGGGTGGTGGAGATCTTCGGACCCGAGTCGTCGGGGAAGTCGACGCTGGCCATGCACTGCGTGGCCGAGGCCCAGCGCAACGGCGGCATCTGCGCCTACATCGACGCCGAGCACGCCATGGACCCGGTCTACGCCCGGGCCATCGGGGTGAACGTCGACGATCTGTTGATCTCCCAACCCGACACCGGAGAGCAGGCACTGGAGATCTCCGACATGCTCATCCGGTCCGGAGCCCTCGACGTGCTGGTCATCGACTCGGTGGCCGCGCTCACCCCCCGGGCCGAGATCGAAGGCGAGATGGGGGACTCCCACGTGGGCCTGCAGGCCCGGCTCATGTCCCAGGCCCTCCGCAAGCTGACGGGTACCTTGAGCAAGTCCGACACCATCGCCATCTTCATCAACCAGCTCCGGGAGAAGATCGGTGTGATGTACGGATCACCCGAGACCACCCCGGGGGGGCGGGCGCTCAAGTTCTACTCCTCCGTGCGGCTCGACATCCGCCGCATCGAGACCATCAAGGACGGCGCCGAGATGATCGGCAGCCGGACCCGGGTGAAGGTGGTGAAGAACAAGTGCGCCCGTCCCTTCCAGCAGGCCGAGTTCGACATCATGTACGGCAGCGGCATCAGCCGGGAGGGGTCGTTGCTGGACGTGGCCGTGGACCTGGGGCTGGTGAAGAAGTCCGGCGCCTGGTTCACCTACGAGGGCGAGCAGCTCGGCCAGGGCCGCGAGAACGTGAAGACCTTCCTCCGGGAGAGCCCGCAGCTGATGGCCGAGATCGACGAGCGGGTGCGCCAGCACCTGGCCCCACCCGAGGAGACCGTGGACGAGGTCGGCATCGACCCCGTCCCGGTCGGTGCCGACCCCGACAGCCAGCCGATCACCCTGGCGGACTGAGCGTTCCAGGAGCCGGTGCCGCCAGTCCTGTAACTGCGTTACTCTCTTGGCCGGGACCACTGCGGTGGTCGCCGGGCTGGGCCCGGAAACGGGCTTTTGCCGGACGGGCCGTCGAGGCGGCCGCCGGCGGCGACGGAGGGAGGGCGGTTGCGGTTCGACGACATCGACCTCACGGATCTGGATCGCTTTGCCGGGGGGTTCCCCCACGACGTGTTCTGCCTCCTCCGGCGCGAGGCACCGGTCTGGTGGCACCCACCGACGGAGCACACGCCTGACGGTGTCGGGTTCTGGGTGCTGAGCCGCCACGCCGACGTCCTGGCGGCGGTCTCCGACGCCACCACGTTCTCGTCCGAGCGGGCCCCCGGCGCCGAGGGGGGCGGGACCATCATCGAGGACCTCCCCTACGGCTTCGCCGCCGGGGTCCTGCTCAACATGATGGACGATCCTCGCCACCACCGGATCCGGAAGCTCGTCACCCCGGCCGTGTCGCCCCGGGCCCTGGCCCGGATGCACGACGAGCTCGTGACCCGCACCCGGACGATCCTCGACGCCGCCGCCGAGACGGTGGAGGAGACCGGGAGCTGCGACTTTTTGTCCCAAGTGGCGGTGGAGCTGCCGATCCAGGCCACCCTCGAGCTCATGGGGGTGCCCTCCGAGGACCGTCACCGCCTGGTGGAATGGACGAACGCCACCTTGGCCTACGAGGACCGTGATCTAGGGGAGGAGACCACGGCCACCCAGGAGGCGGCCGCGGCCATGGCCGCCTACGCCGCCGACCTGATCGAGGAGAAGCGGCGCTGCCCCTCCGGCGACATCCTCTCGGCCGTCGTCCACGCCCGGGTCGAAGGGGAAGGGGGGAAGCCCGAGGCGCTCTCCCCCCTTGAGCTCACCATGTTCTTCTCACTCCTGATCGCCGCCGGCAGCGAGACCACCCGGAACGCCATTGCCCTCGGGGTGGCCGCGCTCATCGAGCATCCCGGACAGCTCGCCGCCCTGCGCGAGGACCCCTCGCTCCTGGTGGGGGCCACCGAGGAGATCCTCCGGTGGACCAGCCCCACCCTGTACAACCGGCGCACCGTCACGTCCGACGTCGAGATCGGCGGGCAGCGCCTGGCGGCCGGCGACAAGGTCACGCTGTGGTGGGCGTCGGCGGACTTCGACGAAGAGGTGTTCGGGGATCCTTTCGAGTTCGACATCCGCCGTGATCCGAACCCGCATGTGGCCTTCGGCTTCAAGTCCCACTTCTGCCTGGGGGCGAACCTGGCGCGCATGGAGATCCGCGTCGTCCTGCACGAGATCGTGACCCGTTTCGACGGTCTGCGTCTCGAGGGACCGATCCGCAGAGTCCGGACGAACAAGCACGCCGGGGTGTCCCACATGCCGGTGAGCTTCACGAGGCGCCCGGTGGCCGCCGAGAACTGATCCCCACGGCGCCCGGGTGCGGCCCGTCGCTACTTCGCCTTCTTGGCCTTCGGGGTGTGGGCGACGGTGGTCGTGGTGCTCGCCGGTGCGTTGGTGGGGGCCTTCGTCGGCGGGGTGGCGGTGACCGTGATTGTGTTCGGGACGATCTCCACCCACGTCGGCCCGGGCTGGAGCGTGATCGGCTGGCCTGTGGTCGACGTGTACTGGGTGGGCTGCCCGAGCGACGACCGGGACCAGGTCCCGGGGATCTCGACCCCGCTACGGAAGACGAGGGCCGGACCGCTGGCATCTGTGTACAAGTTGGCCTGGACCTCCAGGCCCCCCAGTGTGTTCTCGTACCACGGTCCGTACGTGATCTGGACTTCTTGGACCACCACGTTCGCCGCCGTGTTCTGCGTGCCGTTGCTCAAGAGATCCGGCGTTGTCCCGTAGAAGCGCTGAAAGGCGTCGATGGACGGATCGAAGCGCCACACGACGTTCGACGAGCTGGAGAAGGGGATGGCGATCTGCGTCACCGGGGTCACGTCGGGTCCCGTCGGGGCACTCGACGAGTACGAGAACAACGGTGCCGGAGGGGTGGTGTCACTGGAGAAGGCTCCCCAGAGGGCTGTGGTCGACGAATACGTGGCATAGGGGGCGACACGACCGGCAGCCTGGTGGGTGAGTGTCCCGTGGTCGATGAGGTTGAGGTCGAGGATCGGTGAGGCTGCGATGTTGGCCAGGACCGGTGGGATGCCGCCCATGTGGGCCAGGATGGGCTTGCCCAGCTGTCCGAGGATGCCGATGTCGATGTTCCGGGCTGATCGGATGGGCCCGACCGACTTGGCTTCCTGGCACTGGAACACCGCGACGTAGCGAGTGATCCGGCCCTCCACCGGCTCCTCGAAGACGATGTCGGCCTGGCCGAGACCGGACTGGGGCCGCGCTGTCGGGTAGTTGTCGATCTTGACCGCCAGGGCCGGTCGCTGGGGCACGTTGCCACCACCGGGGACCGGCGCGCCGGTGAGCGGGCACAGGGCGCCCGCCGTGGCCGGCTGTGAGGTCGTCGTCGTCGTGACCTTCGGAACCGTCGCCCGGTGGGTGGTCGAAGCGGTGCTGCAGCCGGCCAGCACCAGCGCCCCGGCGACGAGCGTGGCCAGGGCGCCCCTGGTCGAGCGGGTGGAGAGCTTCCCGCCGGTGGGCTCGGGCCTCTCAGGTCGATTCAGGTGCTCGGTGCGGATGGTGGTCTCCCGTGCTCGGTGGCCGGCATCGGAGGAGGGCAACGCCCACTTCCGTTCCTGGTGCTCCTCGGTCGGTCGCTTTGGCCGGGAGGCGGTCGTCGATCCGGTCGTCGATCCGGTCGTCGATCCGGTCGTCGATCCGGACACCCTTTTGGTGGTCGATCCGGTCGATGGTGCCCCCGTGCCGGCGCTGACCATAGTTGCTCGGACCCGGTCCCGACGATCACCCACCCGGGCGCCACCGGTGGCACGGACAGTAGGGTCACGTCGATGACCTGGGGTCGTTCCCTCCCACCTATGCTCCGGCGCCCGGCGACGGCCGTCGTGCACTGGGCCTGGGACTGGGCCGGCGATGTCGGTGCCATCGGGCCCGACGACGCCCGTGGCCGGCGTTTCGGCGCTCTCGGTGCCGGGAGCGTCCTGGCCTTTCCTCAAGGTGCGTTGTACAACGAGCGCTACGTCCGCATCGGGAGAGGGACCATGATCGGCCCGTACGCGTCGGTAACCGCCGGCATGGCCCCGGGTCAGGAGATGGCTTCCGACCCCGTCGTGCGAATCGGCGATCGATGCGTGATCGGGCGTGGGAGCCACGTCATCGGGCATTGGAGCATCGAGCTCGGCGACGATATCCAGACCGGGCCCTACGTCTACATCACCGACCAGAACCACTCCTACCTCGACCCGGAGGAGCCGATCGGCCGGCAGTGGCCCGTGGAAGCCGGCGTCCGCATCGGATCGGGGAGCTGGCTCGGAGCGAACGTCGTCGTCCTCCCGGGGAGCCACATCGGCGAGCACGTCGTGGTGGCCGCCGGAGCCGTAGTCCGGGGTGAGCTTCCGGACCGGTGCGTGGCCGCCGGCGTCCCGGCTCGGGTGGTCCGGCGCTGGACGTCTGAAGAAGGTTGGGTCGACACTGGCCACGGTGCGCCCTCGGGGGCCCGGTGACGAGCGACGTCCCTCTCCGATGGACTCGGTGAGCACTAAAGTCGGCTCCCGGGAACGGAGAGTGAGCGTCCGGCGGGATCGGCGGGCGACAGGTCCCCAGGATCTGCGCTCCCCAACCGAGGGACCCGGGAGGTGGACGGCATCAGCGACGTAGCCCAGGGACCGGGATGGTGGTTGGCGTCCGACGGTCGGTGGTACCCGCCGCACCTGCACCCGGAGGCTGCGCCGCAGCCGGCGACCCCGGTCCTCCCGGGCCCGCTGGCGAGCGCCGCGAACCCCGCCGCGCCGTCACTGCCACCGCCGGTCCCCATGCTTCTCCCGGCGGAGCTGGGCAAGACGGCGCCGGGCGCGATCCCGGGGGGCACCTACGGCCGGAGCGATCCGGGCATGACCCGGGGGCGGCCGGGCTACCTGCTCGAAGACGATCAGTTCGGTGACCAGCTACGGAATCGGGCACCCGCTTCGGGTCGCCACAGGCAGTCGGTCGACGCACGGGGGATCTTCGTCGCCACCACCAGCGCGCTCCTCGTGGCTGCGTGCTTCCTCCCGTACTACACGGTGACCGGCGGGACCGCCCTCCAGACGACCTATACGGTCATCGCCCACCAGTTCGGGGAGTGGCGACTGGCGCTCCTCGGCGTGGCCGTGGTCACGGTTGTCGTCGGCATCGCGAACTCGATCCTGAGGGTCGGCCAGCGGGGTGCGGTCGGCGTGTTCTTCACCTTGCGCTTCCTGGTCATCATTCAGCTCGCACTGTGGATCGCCGTCATATTCGTCCACCACTTCGTCTACGTGACTTCGATCCCATCCGCCCTCGAGGTGAGCGTCACGGTCAGTTGGGTGGCGTACGCCGGGGCGGCTGTGGCGCTGGTCGGAGTGGCCGGTTCGGTGTCCTCGATGGGAACGAGCGACACGGCCTGAGCCTGCGCCTACCTTGGTGCGGGTGAAGGCCACCTCCCTCCTCGTCACGGTCACCGGCCGGGACCGCCCCGGTATCGCGGCGCGGGTCTTCGACGCGCTGTCCCGGCCCGACCAGGGGACGGGGGCACTCTCGGTGATCGACGTGGAGCAGGTCCGCATCCACGGCCGGCTCCTGTTGACCGCCGAGGTGACCGCCGAGGTGACGGCCGAGGTGGACGCCGGCGAGAACGGTGCCGCCTCTCCCGTCGACGCTGTCCGGCGGGTTCTCGAGCAGGCCCTCGCCAGGGGCGAAGGGGCCAGACGTGGTGGGCCGGAGAGCACCAGGGGTGCAGACGACCTGGTGGTAGACGTCACCGTCGTCGACGCAGGCAGAGACGCCCACGTGCCGGCCTCACGGCGGCACCTGGTCACCGTGCTGGCGCCCGAGCTGGACGCCCGAATCCTGGCGGAGGTCTTCGAGTGCATCGCCAGCGCGGGGGGCAACGTGGACCGGATCGTGCGCCTGTCGAGCTATCCGGTCACGGGCTACGAGCTGGAGGTAACGTGTGAAGATCCGGTCCGCCTGCGCCGGGACCTCGGGAACGAGGCCGCCAAGCTGTCGATCGACGTAGCTGTCCAGCGCGACGGGCTCCACCGTCGGGCCAAGCACCTCATCGTGCTCGACGCTGACTCGACCCTCCTGCGTGGAGAGGTGATCGACATGCTGGCCGAACGGGCTGGTTGCGCGGCCGAAGTGGCCTCGGTGACCGAAGCGGCCATGGCCGGGCGGATGGAATTCGGACCGGCTCTGAAGAAGCGACTGGGGTACCTGACCGGGCTCGACGCTGCCGCCGTCGGCGAGGTGGCGGATGCGCTGGTGCTCGCTCCCGGAGCGCGGACGCTGGTGCGGACGCTCAAGCGGCTGGGCTACGTGACGGCGGTGGTGAGCGGAGGATTCGCCGAGGTGATCGCCCCACTGGTCTCGGGGCTGGGGATCGATCTCTTGGCGGCGAACACCCTCGAAGTGGTCGACGGACGTCTCACTGGCCGGATCATCGGCGAGTTGATCGACCGGGCCGGCAAGGCGGCGGCGCTCGAGCGGTTCGCCCGGGAGGCTGGGGTGCCGCTCGCCCAGACCATCGCCGTCGGCGACGGTGCGAACGACGTGGACATGCTGGAACGGGCCGGGCTCGGGATCGCATTCAACGCCAAGCCGTCGGTCCGTGAGGCTGCCGACACCGCCCTCAGCGTGCCGTACTTGGACGCCATCCTGTTCCTCCTCGGGATCTCACGGGAAGAGATCGAGGCCGCCGACCTCGATCAGGAAGGCTGACCACCGCCGACCTGCTCCCGTCGTCGTGCCCCCGATCCAGCCCCAGCCCCGAGTTCGGTCCCAGCCCCGAGACCGGCCGGAGGTCCAAGACCGGCCGGAGGTCCGAGATCGGGCCGGCAACGGATGCAGCACCCGGGGTCCCAACGGTGCAGGCTCGACCGCTGGAGCACGGCACGAGAAGCCGGCCACTCCGGTCGGAGGAATCGCCCGACGGCGACTGCGTCGACCGTTGCCGCTCCCCCGGTCCGCAACGCCCACGCGGCCGACTGGAGGTGGGCGCCGGTGGTGCAGACGTCGTCGACCACCAGGATCCGGGCACCGCGAAGGCCCGCCGTGACCGAGACGGCGAGCCGCGTCGCCCGACGGTGTCCGGCGGGGTGGTGGCCAGGGACAAGGCAGGAGATGACGGGGGGCAGTGTGTCGACCTCACTCAGGACGCTGGCCAACGGATGGGGCGGAGGACGCCGGCCAGTCGACGAGGGGACCACCACCACAGCGTCGACGCCCCCGCGCGCCACACAGGGCATGTGACGATCGAAGAACTGCGACAGCAGGGCCGCCAGGGCGCGGCGCTCGGGGCCGGCCACCGAAGGGGACGCCTTGTACCGGTACAGGAGGTGGTAGAGCGCGCTGTCGGGGGTGACCAGGGATATCGGGGTGACGGGGACGAGGGGGGCGGCGAGCTGGCGGCACGTGTGCTGGCAGTTGGCGCAGACGGCTGATCGGCCTCCGGTGCCGGTGCAGCAGATGAGGCAGATGCCGGGGCCGGGGGGGAGGACGGTGATGCCTTCTGGGGCCGGGCGTGCCCGCGCCCCACCTCCCGCCACGTCCGTCCGCTCGAACAGGCGCGACACGGCCACCGGCTCAACCGAAGGCGAGCTGCGCCGGTCGGGGTGCTCCGGCGACGGTGGCGTCGATGCGGGCCAGCACCTGGTCGTCCGCGTCGAACACCTCGACTCCGGCCAGTTCGGCGGTGCGGCGGGCCCAGGGCTCGGTTTCCACGAGCCGGCGGGGCAGGAAGAGGATCCTTTCGTGGCGGAGGCAGCGGCGAGCTTGCTGGCGGGCTCCCGAGCGCTCGCCGGCCTCGACCACCACCGTGCCGACGCACAGCCCCGACATGGTGACGTTGCGGGCCGGGAAGCTCTTGAGATCCGGTGGCTGGTCCGGCCAGAACTGAGAGACCAGGGCACCGCCGGACGCGAGGATGGCACCGGAGAGCCGCCGGTTGGCACTCGGGTAGAGCGGGCGCCCAACACCGTGGCCCAGCACAGCGAGGGTGGGCCCGCCGGCCGCAAGGGCGGCCCGGTGGGCGGTGGCGTCGATCCCGACGGCCAGCCCCGATACCACCACGACGTTGGCCTCGGCCAGAGCCGTGGCCAGGAGCCGGGCTCGTGCCACACCGGCCCGGGACGGTTCCCGGGTCCCGATCACGGCCACCAAGCGACGGCCCATGGCGACGAGGGGTCCGCGGGAGAAGAGGAACGGTGGCCGGTCGGCGACCTGGCCGAGGTTCGCCGGATAGGCCCGGTCCCCGACGGTGACCACCGTGGTGCCACCTCCCGGCACGCCGGTCCCGGCAGACCGGGTGCGGAGCCGCCGGAGCCGATCGTCCCACCACGCCACCGCCTCGGGGGAGAGGACCGAGCGCAGGAGCGTCAGTGTGCCGGCCGGGACCGGCTCCAGGCCTGATGGACCGGGGCCCAGGAGGGGATCCATGAGGGCATCCGCTCCGCCAAGACGTTCGAGCACAGCGGCGACGCGCGATCGGAGGCTCCCACCGACCCGGTCCGCGGCCTCGAACAGAGCCAGGGCCACGGCGTGAGCATCTTCGGGTGGGTGGTGCACGAGGCGCACGCTACCGAGGGGGTGCGCGCTGACGGGCCGGCGGGCCGGCGGGCCGGCCCACCGGCCGGCGTTCGGAGGTGGATCGGTCATCGGGCGGCGCCCTGTGCCCCGGCACGCCCACCGAGAGGTCCCCCTAGCCCGGGCTCCCCGAACCGGCAACCAGCTCGGCCAGGGCGCCGTGCAGCCGGTCGGCCAGCTGCCACGGGTCAGGCAGGCTGGCCGGACAACCGAGGACTGACACGTAGAGCCCGTCCCCGTAGCTCCACGCCGTCATGTTGCACCCGATCCCCTCCAGGATGGGCCCCACCGAGTAGATGGCCTGGAGGGCGACCGGGCCGAAGGCGATGGGGTCGTGGGGTCCGGCCACGTTGGACAGGACGACGTTCAGCGGGGGGCGGACCCGGTTGGCCAAGTGGGTCCGGGTCCAGGCTCGGACCGAGGCCCGGTAGAGCTGGGGTGGGACGATGGCCGCCCGCTGTTCGAGGAGATCGGGACCCAGCTCGCGGCGCACCTCCTTGGCGGACGCGGCCACCCGGTGGATGTGGAGGAGCCGTTCGATCGGATCGGCGATGTCGGTCCCGATGCTCACGTAGAGGTTGTCCACCCGGTTCCCGGCCATACGGGTACCGTCAGGGTCGGTCGACACCGGCACACTGGCCACCAGGGGGCGACGGGGTAGCTCACCGCCGTCAATCAGGTAGCTGCGGAGGGCGCCGGCGCACACGGCCAGGTAGACGTCGTTCAGCGTGGTGCCGTGGGCGCGCCGGACTGCACGCAGGTCGTCCAGAGGCAGGCGGGTCATGGCAAAGCATCTCTCCTTGGTGAGCGACACGTTCAGTGACGTGCGCGGCGCCTGGAGAGGGAGCGGAGGCCGGACCGGGAGCGACCGTCGCCGGGACTCCGAGGCGCGCATCCCGCGGTAGGACCTCCGGATCAGGCGGGGGAGATCGCGTAGCCGGTCGCGGTGTTGGCGAGCCGACAGGAGGAGGAGCCGCCGCCGGTCAGGGACCGGCTCGGGACGCCATGGATCAGGTGGTGCCGGTTCGGGGCCCGGCCCTCCGGGACCGTGATGGGCGGCGAGCTGGCGCTCGACGCCGCGGGCCACGCTCTGGAGCAGGGCGACGGCGGCACCTCCGTCAGCCACGGCATGGTGGAGCTTGGCCACGACCGCACCCCGGTTGTCGGAGAGGCCGTCCACCACCACCAGCTCCCACAGCGGACGGTCCCGCCGCAACGGTGCGCCGGCGATGTCGGCCACGATCGCCGCCAGCTGGCGGTCGTCACCGGGGGCGGGGGCCGTCCTCCACGACACGTGGTTGGCCAGGTCGAAGTCAGGGTCTTCGATCCACACGGGGTGGCCCAGGCCGAATGGCACGGGCACGGGCCGACGTCGCAGGGGTGGGAGGGTGCTCATCTGCTGGCCGAGGACGGACATCACCTGGTCGAAGCCGAACCAGCCGGGAGCGTCGCCGGTAGCGACCACGGCCACCTTCAACGTGTGCATGTGGGCCGTCGACGTCTCCGAGTACAAGAACTTGGCGTCGATGCCGGTCATCGGCTCCACGGCCGCCCACTCCCTCAGGTCGGCGTGGGGACGCGCCCCTTGGAGGAGGCTCCGAGGCACAGTGAGTCGGCCACGTAGTCGCCGACCTGGCGCGACCAGAGATAGCCGACGTGGTTTCCCGGGTACCAGCAGATGCTCGGCTCGTCCCAGTGGCGCCAGAGCCGCTGGGCCTGGTCCGGCAAGGCCAGGCGGTCCCCGTAGCCGGCGAAGACAAACCTCCGCTCCCAGGGAACCCGGGCGTCGAAGGACATCGGCGCCACGACCCGGAACACCTCGTCGGCGGTGCCGTCGAGGATGTGGTGCTCGACGGCCCGGTCCCTCACGTGGGGCGGGCTGTGGCGGCCGAACAGGACCGGCAGGTCCGACACCGGGATGCCGGCCACGACGGCGTCGATCCCGTCCTCGAGCCCGGCCAGGAGCGACACCACGTACCCGCCCAACGAGACGCCGTAGAGCGAGATCGAGGTGGCACCCTGGGTCCTCACCCACCCGATGAGGCGCCGGATGTCCCACACGGCCTGGGTGAGCCCGTGCACGGCGTTCATGAGCTGGAACGACAGCAGGGCTTCTCCGCTCAGCCTGGTCACCTTGCGGGGGCCGTGCAGGGGGAGGACCGGGAGGGCCACGTTCATGCCGAGCTCGCGGTGGACCCGGGCCACGTGGAGACCCCGGAAGTCCATCACCGGCGAGCCCATGCAGAACCCGTGGACGGCGATGACCCAAGGTCGATCACCGGAGGCGTGGCGCACCAGGTGGGCCACGGCCGTGCGGTTGGGGAGGTAGGAGCTCCATCGCTCGGCCCCCGGCTCGTCCGGACGGGGCGTGAAGCCGCTGTCGAAGGCGATCCTCTCGTAGCTCGTCCCGAGTGCCGAGTGGTGGCTCCGGTGCAGGTCGCCGTCGGTGAGGGCCGGAGGCCGACGGTGGTAGCTGCCGGGGCGGGCCGACCAGCCGCGCCGGGCATGGAGGCGCCGGGCGGCGTGCAGCTCGCTTTCTACCTGCTCGTAGTCGGCCCGGTGCGGGAACCGGCTCGGCGTCATGGCCAGCGCCAGGAGCGCCTCGTCCATCGCCACCTGGGCGGCCAGGGCCACGGTCAAGGTGGGAGCGGGGACGGCGTCGGCCACGTTCCCCGTGGTCAGGGCCGAGCCGAGGAACCCCAAGGTGCGCGGGACGGCCATGGCCGCTCGAACTGCCGACCGGCGCACCACGAAGCGCTCCGCCCACCGGTACCGGCGGGCGACATCGGCCGCCACCCGTCGGGCCAGGGTAGTCGGGGCAGGACGCGCCGGGACGGCCCGCAGGGCACTCTCCCGCCGAACGAGGCCTTCCCCGACGCCGCGGGCAGCGCCCGGAGCAGCGAGACCATGGATCTCTTGTCGGGCTTGCGCCATGTTCGGGTCCCCTCCCCGTCAACCGGTGCCGGGTATCCCAGCCTCACCTGCACCGGCGGCGGTCATGCTACAACGGCTGGTGCACGACCACGGGGAGCGTGGGCGGAGGTGGGAGGTGGAGCCGATGGAGTTCAACTTGGCGGACCTCTTCGAGCAGGTGGCCGACACCGTCGGGGAGAGGACGGCCATGGTGGCCGGGGACCGACGCCTCACGTACTCCGAGCTCGACCACAGGGCCAGTCGTCTGGCCCACTCCCTGCAGGCCGCCGGGATCGGCCCGGCGGACCGGGTCGGCCTGCAGCTGACGAACGGGACGGAGTACATCGAGGGGATGCTGGCGTGCTTCAAGGTGCGGGCCGTCCCGGTGAACGTGAACTACCGATACGTCGCCGGCGAGCTGGCGTACCTCTACGGGGACGCCGGACTGGTCGGGCTGGTCTACGACCGGCGGTTCGCCCCGGCCGTGGCCGCCGCCATCGAGGCCATGCCCGAGCGCCGGGTGCTCGTGGCCGTGGGGTGGCCTTCGGGCGGTGACGGCGACGGGTCCGGTGGGAGGGCCGAGGTCGACGGGGCCATCGACTACGAGGCGTGCCTTCAGGAGTCGTCTGCGGACCGTGACTTCCCCCCGCGATCGGCCGACGACCTCTACTGTGTCTACACCGGGGGGACCACGGGCCTTCCCAAGGGGGTCCTGTGGCGCCACGAGGACATCTTCTTCGCGGCCATGGGCGGGGGCGACCCCCTGTCGCTGGGGGACCACATCACGGCCCCGGTCGACCTGGCCCGGCGCATCCTGCCCACCGGGATCGTGGCCCTCGCCGTCCCGCCGTTCATGCACGCCAGCGGCCACTGGCTGGCCTTCTCCACCCTGTTCGGCGGGGGAACCGTCGTCACCCTCCCCGACGGCCGCTTCGACCCGGCCGAAGTCTGGCGGCTCGTCGGCGAAGAGGCGGTGAGCGTGCTCGTGGTGGTCGGCGACGCCATGGCCCGGCCCCTGGCCGAAGAGCTGGCCGCCCACCGGGACCGCTACC
>JAJYZN010000054.1 GCA_021799915.1 Actinomycetes bacterium | reverse complement strand
GTTGACACCGCCTGAAGTGTACGACGCGCAGCAGCGCGGACATCCTGACTACGGGCGGGAGCCGTCCGGCTCCCGTTCCCTCGCACAGCTACCGATCGACGGCTGTGGCGTGCAGGGAGTGCCTCGCAATACCCATCCGCAGGTGATGCAGGAAGGAGGCGTGATCTTCCGGTTCGGTCGGAGGTGCGCCCGAATCCGGATGATCGACGTCTGGCAAGGCGACGCCCCTGAAACACACAGAGCCCGCGGTCCACGATCGTGCGCTGGGAGCAAATGTGGTCTGTTGGGGCGTGTCGACCCACTCAGCCGCCGGCCGTGGACCCGGCCCAAGCCCATGAACAGGCAGAACTCCGAGAGCGGGCGACGGGAATCGAACCCGCGTTCTCAGCTTGGGAAGCTGATGTTCTGCCTCTGAACTACGCCCGCGTGCACAAGCCCGGCATCATCGCCTGCCTGCTCCGGATCACACTATCGTCTAGCGGGCATGGTTCTCTCCGACCGCTCCATACGCGAGGCGCTCGACGCCGGCCGCATCTCCATCGACCCCTTGGGCGACGGCTGCATCCAGCCGTCCTCGGTCGATCTCCACGTCGACCGCTACTTCCGTCTCTTCCGCAACCACTCGAGCCGGGTGATCGACGTGCGCGAGGACCAGGAGGACCTGACCGAGCTGGTCGACGTCGGCGAGGAGGAGCCGCTCATCCTGCATCCCGGGGAGTTCCTCCTGGGCTCCACCCAGGAGAAGATCACGCTTCCGGACGACCTGGTTGCCCGTCTCGAGGGCAAGTCGTCACTCGGACGCCTCGGCCTGCTCATCCACTCGACGGCCGGCTTCGTCGACGCGGGGTGGGACGGTCACCTCACCCTCGAGCTCTCCAACGTGGCGAACCTGCCGATCACCATCTATCCGGGGATGAAGATCGGGCAGATCTCGTTCCTCCAGATGACGACCGCGGCGGAGCGCCCCTACGGGTCCGACGGGCTGCGTTCGAAGTACCAGGGGCAGTGGGGACCGACCCCGAGCCGGTACTCCGACAACTTCCGCGGCTAAGCCCACCTCAAGTACGCTCGTTCCGTAAGTTACCCAAAAGTAACCTCAGGAGGACCTCAGTGCCCGTCAGAATCGCCGTCGGCCTCGGCATCACCGTGGTCATGTTCGCCATCGCGGGTCGCCGGTTCTTCTGGTTGTACCGGCTGATCTCCGCGGGGCAGCCGGCTCCCGACCGCTTCAAAAATCTCCCGGTCCGCGTCAAGGCGGAGCTGGTGGAGGTGGCCGGCCAGCGCAAGCTGTTGAAGTGGACGGTCCCCGGGATCGCCCACTTCTTCACCATGTGGGGGTTCACCGTTCTCCTCCTCACCATCATCGAGGCGTACGGTGCACTGTTCCAACGGAACTTCCACATCCCGATCATCGGGAGGTGGTCGTTCATCGGCTTCGTCGAGGACTTCTTCGCGGTCGCCGTCCTCCTGGCGCTCCTCGTCTTCACCGCCATCCGCATCAAGAACTCCCCGAAGCGCGAGAACCGCCGCTCACGCTTCTTCGGTTCGCATACCCGGGCGGCTTGGCTGGTGCTGCTGATGATCGCCGGGGTCATCGTCTCCCTGCTCCTGTATCGGGCCGCCCAGGTCAACACCGGCAACTTCCCCTACTCGGACTGGGCGTTCGCCTCCCACGGGATCGCGACCTGGCTGCGTCCACTCGGGACCGGGGTCAACTCCGTCATCGAGACGGTCGCCCTGCTGGCCAACATCGCCGTGATCACCGGGTTTCTGGTGTTCGTCTCGTACTCGAAGCATCTGCACATCTTCCTCGCCCCGATCAACGTGGCCACCTCGCGCCGCCCCCGTGCCCTCGGGGCGCTGGGCTCCACTCCCGACATGACCATGGAGGGGGTCGGCGACGAGGACGAGGTCGTCTTCGGCGCCGGCCGTATCGAGGACTTCTCGTGGAAGCAGCTCCTCGACCTCGCCACCTGCACGGAGTGCGGCCGCTGCCAGTCCCAGTGCCCGGCGTGGAACACCGGCTAGCCGCTCTCCCCGAAGCTTCTCGTCATGGGCCTCCGCGACAACCTCTTCGCCAACGCGGAACGGGTGATGGCGAAGAACCGGGCGGCCGGCACCGAGGTGGAGACGTTGGTGCCGTCGGTGATCGACCCCGACGTGCTGTGGTCGTGCACCACGTGCGGCGCCTGTGTGGAGCAGTGCCCCGTCGACATCGAGCACATCGACGCCATCGTCGACATGCGTCGGTACGAGGTCCTGATCGAGTCGCGCTTCCCCACCGAGGCCGGCCTCATGCTCCGCAACGTCGAGAACCAGGGGGATCCGTGGGGGCTCGGCGGGTCCAAGCGCGAGGACTGGACAGCATCGCTCGACTTCGAGGTGCCGGTGGTGACCGACACCATCCCCGACCACATCGAGTACCTCTACTGGGTCGGGTGCGCGGGTGCCCTCGACGAGCGGGCCCGGAAAGGAGCTCAGGCCACGGCGCGCATGCTCCACCGGGCCGGAGTCACCTTCGCCATCCTGGGGAAGAAGGAGAGCTGCACGGGCGACCCGGTGCGCCGCCTCGGGAACGAGTACCTCTACCAGGAGCAGGCGCAGAAGAACATCGAGACGCTCACGGGCGTCGGGGCGAAGAAGATCATCGCCACGTGCCCCCACTGCTTCAACACGCTGTCGAACGAGTACCCCGCGCTCGGGGGCGACTTCGAGGTCATCCACCACAGCCAGCTACTCGAGCACCTCGTCTCGGCGGGCAAGCTCACCCCCGGTGGTGGCTACAAGGGCACGGTGACCTACCACGATCCGTGCTACCTCGGCCGGCACAACCGGGTCTTCGACGAGCCCCGTTCGGTCATCGACGCCATCCCCGGTGCCACACAGGTCGAGATGGGTCGCTGCCGGGAGAAGGGGTTCTGCTGCGGTGCCGGAGGCGCCCGGATGTGGCTCGAGGAGTCCATCGGCAAGCGCGTCAACATGGAGCGCACCGAGGAGGCGTTGGGCACCGGGGCCGACGTCGTGTCGACCGCCTGTCCCTACTGCATGATCATGCTCGACGACGCGGTGAAGGCCAACCAGAAGGAAGACGACGTCCGGGTGCTCGACCTGTCCCAGCTACTCGAGGAGTCGCTCGACGGGCTGGCCCCTGTGGGTGCCGCGCCGAACGGGTCGGCCGCGCACCAGGGGGAACAGACAACCACCGCAGAGGACGGGTCGGCCGGACCTGGGTGACCCGGGCGGGGGTCCGGGTGACCGGGCGTCTGAGAGGTCCGGGCGCGGAGTCCGCGGCTAGTGGAACGCCATCGCGTCCGACTCGCGGAGGCGGGTGGCCATGGCTGCCAGCAGCTTGCGCGAGATGGACGGCACCGCCTCGATCACCGCGTTGAAGTGGCGCTGGGACAGCACCAGAAGGGTCATGTCCGTCTCCGAGATGACGGACGCGGACCGTGGACGCCGGTCGAGGAGCGCCAGCTCGCCGAAGTGGGAACCCGCTCCGAGGGTAGCCACCTTCTTCCCGTTCCGGGAAACCTCGGCGGAGCCCTCCACGACCAGGAAGAACTCCCGGCCCACGGTGCCCTCTTCGACGAGCACTTTGCCGGGTTGCACCGTGACCTCCTCGAGCGAGCTGCGGATCTTGCGGATCTCCGCGGCCGAGCAGCCCGAGAAGAGCCAGATGGACTTGAGGTCTAACGCCTTGGGAGCTGTCGCCATGACGCCGAGGCTACCGCCAACGTGTCCGACCACGCTGGACCTGGCTCGGTCTGACGGGCCCCGGCCGGCACGACGGCCCGCCCGGCCGCCGTCATCCGTGCACGGCGGCGCAGACGGCGAGCCCCCAGACCCGCCGCAGCGCGGTGAAGGCCGGTGTGGCCGACCGGTCGTTCAACTGCTCGTTGACCACCACGACGGCCGAGCGCGACCCGTCCAGGGTGGATGCGGCGAAGACGGTGTACCCGGGATAGTTCCCGGTGTGCCCGTAGACGGTGCCGCAGGTCGTCTCGTACCGGTAGAGGGCGAGACCGGCGGCATTGGTACCCGGACCGGGCGGGCCGGAGGCGCCAGGGACGAAGCGCAGCTGGGCCGCCCGGGTCCGCGCGTCGAAGAGCGCGCCCCGGACGTAGGCGCGCAGGAAGGTGTTGAGCTCGGACGGTGTCGAGACCATCCCTCCCGAGGTCCATGCCAGAACGGGGTTCAGCGCGTCGGTGACGTCCTCGGGCGGATGTCCGGGGTCGATCGCGTAGCCGTGGACGAACGGCGATGCCAGGGCCGTGCCCGTCGGGAGCGTGGTCCCGGTGAGGTCCAGTGGGGTGGTGACGGTGGCGGCGAGGGCGGACTCGTACGACGTGCCGGTGGCCGACTCGACCATCAACCCGACCACGATGTTGTCCGTGTCGGAGTAGTCGTAACGCGTCCCGGGCGGGAACAGGAGCGGCTCGCCCACCGCGTACGACAGGAGTTGCGTCGGCGTCATGCTCGCCTCCGGGTTCGCCTGAAGTGCGGCGAGGAACGCGGGGCTCTTCGTGTAGTCGGGCAGCCCGCTGGTGTGCTGCAGGAGCTGGTCCAACGTCACCGGCCCCCACGCGCTCGGAAGGCCGTGGAGCAGTGCCCCGATGGTGGCGTCGAGGGACAGGCGGCCGTCGCTGACCAGGGCGAGGGCCACCGCGCCGTTGAACGCCTTGGAGACACTTGCGATCCGGATGGTGTCATCGGGGGCGATGGGACGTCCGCTCAGGAGGTCTGCGGCGCCGGCGGTCTGGGTCTGCACCCGGTTCCCGATCTGCACGAGGGCCAACGCTCCGGGGGGGCCACCGGTAACGTGGGTCAGCTGTCGGAGCGCGGTCCCCAGCGTCTCCGCAGGTGATCCGCCCGCAACCGCGGCACCGGAGCCGGGGGCCGTCGCCGAGCACGATGAGAGCAGGCAGGCGACGGTGACCAGGCAGGTGGCCGCCAACGCGGCGTGCCTGTTCGGACGTGGCATCGGGCCACCCTAATCGGCCACTCGGACGTACCGGCCCGGTCTTCGGGTGCCTGCAGCGGGGGCGTCCGCCCGAGTCTCTGGGACCGAGTCCCTGGTACATTCCGGACAGCGGGTCCGGGCGGCTACCAGGTCTCCTGTTCCGACTGCCCGTGCATCTCCGCGAGGAGCGGACGACCATGACCGATTCGGAGACGACGGGTCCCCACCCCTCTCAAACCGGCGACCAGACGGTGACCACCTTGCGTGGCGCCGGCGTCCGTGCCGACGGGCGTCGGATCGGACGACTCGCGGTCGCCGTCGCCCTCGTCGTGGTGGTCGGCACGGCCGGCGTGCTGTACGTCGTCGGGTTCCAGAAGAACGCCCAGATCGCCGACCTGCACCGGAGCGGTGTCCCCGTGGAGGTCACGGTGACCTCCTGCAGGGGCCAGCTGGGTGGGAGCGGCAGCAACCCGGTCGGGTACTCGTGCACGGGGACCTACCGGTTCGGCGGGCAGACCTACCGAGAGTCCATCCCCGGGGACAAGATCCTGCCACCGGGTGGGACCGTCCGGGGGATCGTGACCCCTGGGGATCCCTCCCTCTTCTCGACGCCCGGCGTGCTGGCCGGCGAGCAGCCATCGTGGCGGGTGTACATCGCCCCCACCGTCCTCCTGCTCGCCGCGCTGGCGGTGGGAGGTGACCTCGTGCTGCGGGCCCGCCGTTCCCGGACGCGCCGGTGAGGGCCCGGCGGCCTCCAGCTCGCGGGCATCCGTCCCGCGTGCTTCGGTGGCCGCACCCGCCCCGATCCCGCGGGCGGCTGCGACCCACCGGTGCACCCCGGCGATGAGGTCCCGACACCCGTCCGGATCCGGCTGCCCCGGGCTGCGTTAGCATCGACCATGGCCGGAGCGGACTCTGACGACCAGCACGACGGCGCTCCCCGGCCGGGACCGTGGCAGCGGTTCGTCCTCGCCGTGTGGTACCCGGGAGGGAGGCGTTCCGATCGGGATCCGCTCGGCGAGCGCATGCGCAGTGCCGTCCTGAAGGACCCGGGGGAGGCCGGGCGGGAGGCGGCGGCCGGTCCGACGACGGTGGAGGAGATCGAGGCCGCCATCAAGCGGGCCGACGACAAGGAGCGACTGGTGGGCCTCCTGCTGGCCCCGGTTGCGGCGGCCATCGGCCTGGTGGTCACGGCAAGCCTGATCGCCAACGACCCCAGCTCCCGGCTCGCCGACGGGCTGGTCAACCCCAAGCACGTGAGCACGTCGCTCTACACCGAGCTCGGAGCGGTGGCCTTGGTGCTCGCCCTGTTGATGCTGGTGATGGCCTGGTACCGCAAGCGGCTCTACCTCGGCATTGTCATGGCCCTCTACGGCCTGTCGATCTTCAACCTCCACTTCTGGGGGTTCGGGATCCCCTACATCATCGCCGGGGCGTGGCTGCTGGTGCGCGCCTACCGGCTCCAGCAGCAGCTGAAGCTGGCCAAGGGCGGCGGGGGCGGCACGTTCCCGGGCAGTGCCGGGCCGAACAAGCGCTACACCCCCCCGACCAGGCGTCCGCCGAAGCCCACGGCGTAGAGCGAGTCCGGCCCCGCCGAAGCCGACGGCGTCGCTCCGACGAGGAGCCCGGCTGCGGCCCGAGGGGGCATCCGGGGGACCGTCACCGCACCGGTCTTCCGCCGCGCGGCGACGAATTTGCCCCTGAGCTGGCGGTCTTCCGGTTCACGCGTTGGTAACACGGGCGTGACCGTGCCGAAATCCCCACCGTGCATTGTGTGCGGCGACAGCGCGAACCCGCCTGTCTCGACCCAGGTGAGCCTGGCTGCCGGCAACGTCGGGAGCCCGGACTCAGTTGACGCACGAAGGGAGCACTCACACCGTGCTAGCCGCAGCAGCGCATTTAGTGCCAGTGCCGTATCCGAGCTGGCTCAACACGGGTGACAACACGTGGCAGCTGGTCGCCGCCACGTTCGTCGGCCTGATGAGCCTTCCCGGCCTGGCGGTCCTCTACGCGTCGATCGTCCAGAAGAAGTGGGCGGTGAACGTGCTCGCCATGATGTTCGCAGGGTTCTCCCTGGTGCTGATCGCCTGGTTCCTCTGGGAGTACAACATCGGCTTCGGTGGGAACTCGATCGGCGGCGGGGTGACCGTCGTCCACGGGGTCGCCGTCCAACACGACCTGACCGGGGTCGGGTGGGTGAAGCACTTCTTCACCAACCTGGCCGGTGTACCGGGCAGCGTCACCAGTAGCTTCGGTGAACAGGCCCAGGCGGTCTCGGCAGCCAACACGGCCATCCCGTTCCACTTCCCGACGGCGAGCCTGGCGTTCTTCCAGTTCGTCTTCGCCGCCATCACCCCCCTGCTGTTCCTGGGGAGCGTGCTGGGGAGGATCAAGTTCTCCGCATGGTGCCTGCTGGTGCCCCTGTGGTCCACCATCGTGTACGGCGTGGACGCCTTCCTCCTGTGGGGCGGCGGCTACTTCGCCCAGGAGGGCGCGCTCGACTTCTCGGGCGGGTACGTCATCCACATGTCGGCCGGCGTCTCGGGGTTCGTCGCCGCCTGGGTCCTCGGTCCACGGCTCCTACGGGACAGACAGCACGCCCTGCCCAACAACCTGGTGATGGCGGCGGTCGGCGCCGGCATCCTGTGGCTCGGCTGGAACGGCTTCAACGGTGGTGACCCGTACTACGCCGGAGCCGACGCCGCGGCCGCGGTCGTCAACACCAACCTGGCCACGGCGGCCGGGGTCCTGGTCTGGGTGGCCATGGACGCCTGGTTCACCAAGGAGAAGAAGCCCACCTTCCTCGGTGGGGTGAACGGCATGATCTGCGGCCTGGTCGGGATCACACCCAGCGCCGGTTGGGTCAACGGCCAGGGAGCGATCGCCGTCGGGGTCATCTGCACCGTCATCGTGTGGGTCGCCTGGAACTACCTCTCCAAGGTCCGGCCGTTCTCGAAGGTCGACGACGCCCTCGGCGTCATCTACACCCATGGGATCGCCGGGTTCATCGGTGGGCTGCTGGTCGGGGTGCTCGGCAATCCGGGCATGCTCGAGTACGGCTGCGGGACCCTGACCGCCAGCGGCCAGGTGACGGCCACGACCCAGCAGACCTACATGTCGGCCACCGCCTCATGCACCCCGTTCTCGGTCAACGGGCTCATTTACACCGGATCGGCTCATCAGCTGTGGGAGCAGTTCCGGGCAGCGGTGTGGGTCATCTTCTGGTCCGCACTGGTGACCTTCATCCTGATGAAGGTGATCGGCTGGGTGCTCGGCGGGGCCCGTTACAAGGACGAGGTCCTCGAAGTCGGCGACCTCGCCATCCACGGTGAGGAGGCCTTCCCGGAGGAGACGCTCGCCTCCCGGATCGGCGTGCTCGCCGGGGCTACCAGCGGGGCCGGGGGCGAGCTCGCCGGTGCCGGAGGTGGCGGTGCCGGTGAGACCGTAGTGTCGGTGGCGACGGAGGACGGTGTCCCCAGGGCCCTCGGTGACGGAGTGCCGAGGCTCCTCGGGGAGAGCCCACCCCGTCCATTCGGTCCATTCGGCAACTGACCCGACCACTGCGAACGCAAGGAGGAACGTAAGGTGAAACTGATCGTAGCGGTGGTGAAGCCGTTCAAGCTCGACGAGGTGAAGGAGGCACTGAAGACCCTCGGGGTCCACGGGCTCACCCTCACCGAGGTGCAGGGCTTCGGGCGCCAGCGGGGCCACACCGAGGTCTACCGGGGCGCCGAGTACCAGGTGGAGTTCGTACCCAAGGTCCGCCTCGAGATCGTGGTGGACGACGAGCAGGTGGAGGAGGTGACCTCGACCATCGTCGACAAGGCCGGTACCGGCAAGATCGGCGACGGCAAGGTGTGGATCCTCCCCGTCGAGGACGTCATCCGGGTGCGGACAGGGGAGCGCGGGCCCGACGCGCTCTGAGCGGTCACGGCACGTCGCGCCCCCCACGCGACGGTGACCGGACAGACGGACGGCCGGCTCCTGGAGCCGGCCGTCCGTCGTCGCGTCGCAGCGGAGAGGTCGTCGCGAACGGGCCGTTCCTCCCCCTGGTGGGATCAGCCGGTCAGTCGGTCAACCCGCTTGGCGGGCCACGGCCTCGGCGGCGGCCCGGGCCGCCTCGGGATCGCCCAGGTACCCGCCGGTGAGCACCGACAGGTCGTCTCCGAGCCGGTACCGGTAGGGGATGCCGGTCGGGATCTCGAGGGAGACGATGTCGTCGTCCCCGATGTGCTCGATGTGCTTGCGCAACGCCCGGAGGCTGTTGCCGTGCGCCACCACCAGGACGGCTCCGCCCCGCCCCGCTTCGGCCAGGAGGTCGGGCACGATGACGTCCTCCCAGTAGGGCACCGCCCGCGCCACGACGTCGGCGAGGCACTCGGTGGCCGGGAGCGCGGCGACGGGGACGTCCCGGTACCGGGGGTCGCCGGCCGGGTGCCGGGGGTCGCCGGGCGGTAGGGCGGGCGGAGGGGTGGCGTAGCCCCGTCGCCAGGCGGCGAGCTGTTCCGGGCCGTACTCCGCCGCCGTCTCCTTTTTGTCCAGGCCCTGCAGGGCGCCGTAGTGGCGCTCGTTGAGCCGCCAGTGGCGACGGACCGGGAGCCACGAACGCCCGGCGGCGTCGAGGGCGATGGAGGCGGTGCGGACGGCCCGGGTCAGCACCGAGGTGTGCACCACGCGGAGGTCGAGCCCTTCAGAGCCGGCCAGCAGGCGGCCCGCCTCCGCCGCCTCCTCCTCGCCCCGGGCGGTGAGGTCGACGTCATGCCAGCCGGTGAAGCGGTTGGCCTCGTTCCACGTGGACTGGCCGTGGCGGACGAGCACCAGTTCGGGCATGGGGCGATCGTAGCCCTCCGGCGGTCTGGGGTACTTCAACAGCCTGCCGAAGAAAACTTGTGCATAGCACCATCAACTTTGATATAGTGACAGCACACAGAAAATCGCACCGAGCAGTCTTCGGGGCAAACAGGAACCAGACAAGCAGGAGTCAGCAGAAGCCACAACGGTGCAGGAGTGGTTCCGCACCGGGGCAACCGTCCGGCAGAGGCCGGCGGTAGGGATATGAGGGTGCCCGGAGCGGGTGCCGATGAGGAGGCAGGGCAGATGGCCAAGGCAGTGGGAATCGACCTCGGGACGACCAACTCGGTGGTGAGCGTGCTGGAGGGTGGTGAACCCGTCGTCATTCCCAACGCCGAGGGCGGGAGGACGACCCCGTCGGTCGTCGCCTTCGCCAAGTCCGGCGAGGTCTTGGTGGGCGAGGTCGCCAAGCGCCAGGCCATCACCAACCCCGACCGCACCATCCGGTCGGTCAAGCGGCACATGGGCTCGAGCTGGACGGTCGACATCGACGGGAAGAAGTACACGCCCCAGGAGATCTCGGCCAGGATCCTCGGGAAGCTCAAGAGGGACGCCGAGTCGTTCCTCGGGGACACGGTGAACCAGGCGGTCATCACCGTCCCCGCCTACTTCGACGACGCTCAGCGCACCGCCACCAAGGAGGCGGGTGCCATCGCCGGGCTCGAGGTCCTGCGCATCATCAACGAGCCGACGGCCGCCGCCCTCGCCTACGGACTCGACAAGGAAGGCGCCGACCAGACCGTCCTGGTGTTCGACCTCGGCGGGGGGACGTTCGACGTCTCGCTGCTCGAGATCGGCGACGGCGTGTTCGAGGTCAAGTCCACCTCCGGCGACTCGAAGCTCGGCGGGGACGACTGGGACCAGCGGATCATCGACTGGTTGGTCAAGACGTTCAAGGACACCGAGGGGGTGGACCTCTCCAACGACAAGATGGCCACGCAACGCCTGCAGGAGGCGGCGGAGAAGGCGAAGATCGAGCTCTCCTCGCTGCAGGAGACCCAGATCAACCTGCCGTTCATCACGGCCACCTCCGAAGGCCCCAAGCACCTCGACGTGAAGCTGACCCGGGCGACCTTCAACGAGCTGACCAAGGACCTGGTGGAGCGGTGCAAGGGCCCCTTCGACCAGGCGATCGCCGACTCCGGCCTCAGCAAGGGCGACATCGACCACGTCGTGCTGGTCGGTGGATCCACCCGGATCCCGGCCGTCCAGGAGTTGGTGCAGTCGATGACCGGCAAGGAGGCCCACAAGGGCGTCAATCCCGACGAGGTGGTGGCCATCGGTGCCGCAGTGCAGGCCGGCGTGCTGAAGGGCGAGGTGAAGGACGTGCTCCTTCTCGATGTGACCCCGCTCTCCCTCGGGATCGAGACCAAGGGGAGCGTCATGCACCGGCTCATCGAGCGGAACACGACCATCCCAACCAAGCGCAGCGAGGTGTTCACCACCGCCGAGGACAACCAGCCCTCGGTGGAGGTCCATGTGCTCCAGGGCGAGCGTGAGATGGCGATGTACAACAAGACGCTCGGGAAGTTCCAGCTGGTGGACCTGCCCCCGGCTCCACGCGGGGTTCCCCAGATCGAGGTGACCTTCGACATCGACGCCAACGGCATCGTCCACGTGTCGGCCAAGGACCGTGCCACCGGCAAGGAGCAGTCCATGACGATCACCGGGCAGTCCTCGCTCGCCAAGGAGGACATCGACCGGATGGTGAAGGACGCCGAGGCCCACGCGGAGGACGACCGCCGCCGCAAGGAGGAGGCGGAGGTCCGCAACAACGCCGACACCCTCGTGTACCAGACCGAGAAGTTGCTGAAGGACCAGGGCGACAAGTTCCAGGGAGACGAGAAGGAGAAGGTCGAGTCGGCACTGGCCTCCCTCAAAGAGGCGCTGGGCGCCTCCGACGTGGAGGCGATCAAGACCGCCACCGAGACCCTGCTCACCGCCAGCCAGTCCTTCAGCCAGCGTCTCTACGAGGAGGCGGCACGGGAGAACGCGGCAGGGGCGACCGCCTCGGACGGCGGCCCGGCGGAGGAGATCTCCGACGACGAGGTGGTCGACGCCGAGATCGTCGACACCGACGGCGACGGGGCCTGATCGTCCATGCTCGGCGAGAACGAGACAGCCGACAGGGTGGTGACCGGTGCGGCGGGTGACGAACCCGGCGCACCGGTCGACGGTGCGGTGCCGTCGTCTGGTGCAGCTCCGACGGGCCAGACGGTGACGGATCGGGGCGTGCCGGATCGGGGCGTGCCGGATCGGGGTGCGTCGGCAAGCGGGGACTCGGCCGGGGGCTCCGGCGACGAGGGAGTGCCGGCCGGGGGCCCTGGAGGCAGCGGCGAGACCGGTGGAGAAGCGAGCGACACTTCGGGCGCCGCCGCCGACCCGGTGACGGCGCTCCGGGCGGAGCGGGACGAGTACCTCGACTCCCTCCGGAGGCTCCAGGCCGAGTTCGACAACTACCGCAAGCGCGTGGCCAAGCAGCAGGCGGAGCAGGCGGACCGGGCCGCGCTCGTCCTGGTCGACAAGCTCCTGCCGGTGCTCGACGCCCTCGAGCTGGCCGCCACCCACCTTGGCGACCCCGAGTCGGGGGACGCCAAGGCGTTGCTGGCGGCGTCGTCGCTGCTGAACGGCGCTCTCGCCAAGGAGGGTCTCGAGCGGGTGGACCCGCTGGGCGAGCCGTTCGACCCCAACGCCCACGAGGCGGTGGGGCACATGCCCGACGAGGAGGTCGCCCCGGTGGTCGTGCCGGGAGGGGACCCCGCTCCGGCCGGGGTGGATGGTCGGCCCGGCCCGGACGACGGGGCGCCGGGCATTGCCGACCCTGCCGCAGCCGGTGGCACGGCAGGCTCTGGCGAGGCCGGCAGCACGGCAGGCCCTGCCGCAGTCGCCAGCACTGGGGACGCCGCCGCAGCCGGCAGCACGGCGCCGGGTCCGGTGGTCGGACAGGTGATGCGCGCCGGCTACCGCTGGAAGGGCACCGTGGTCCGCCCGGCCATGGTCATGGTTCGCGGCTGATCCCGTGGCACCTCAGCGCGAATGGTTCGAGAAGGACTACTACAAGATCCTCGGCGTATCCGACACCGCCACCCCCAAGGAGATCACCAGCGCGTACCGGAAGCTGGCCAAGAAGCACCACCCGGACACCAACCCCGGCCATGAGGACGAGTTCAAGGAGATCTCGGCCGCCTACGACGTCCTGAACGACGCGGCGACGCGCAAGGAGTACGACAGCGTCCGCACCATGGGCCCGATGTCCGGCGGCACCGGGTTCCCCGGCGGGTTCGGAGGGACCCAGGGAGGCACCTTCCGGGTCGAGGACCTGGGTGACCTGGGGGACATCTTCGGGGGCCTGTTCAACCGCGGGAGCCGCCGTGGCACCACCGGCCGTGGCACCGGGCCCCAGCGGGGCGCCGACATCGAAGCCGAGCTGCACCTGTCGTTCGAGGACGCGGTCGCCGGGGTCACCACCTCGGTGCATCTCACCACCGACGTGCGGTGCCACACCTGCCACGGGTCGGGGTCCGCCCCCGGCACCCAGCCGGTGACGTGTCCCCGCTGCGGTGGGACCGGCACCCTCCAGGACAACCAGGGCCTGTTCTCCCTCAGCCAGATCTGCCCTGAGTGCCAGGGCCGCGGCACGGTGGTGACCACGCCCTGCCCGACTTGCCACGGGACCGGGGTCGAGCACCGCAGCCGCGAGGTGAAGGTGCGCATCCCGGCCGGAGTCGAGGACGGCCAGCGGATCCGCGTCAAGGGCCGGGGGGCGGCCGGACAGGGGAACGGACCGGCGGGGGATCTCTACGTGGTGGTGCGGGTCGGCCGCCACCGTCTCTTCGGTCGCCGCGGCCGCAACCTGACGCTCACCGTGCCCGTGTCCTACCCCGAGCTGGTCCTCGGCACCTCGTTGACCGTCCCCACCCTCGGGGACCCGGTGACCCTGCGCGTGCCGCCGGGCACGCCGTCGGGCCGCACCTTCCGCGTCAAGGGCCGTGGCGTCCCCGCCGGCAAGAAGTCGGCGACCGGCGACCTGCTGGTGACGGTGGAAGTGGCGGTGCCGGACGCGCTCGACGACAGCCAGCGGGCCACGGTCGAGGCGCTCGCCTCGGCCATCGCACCACCCGATCGCGCCTTCCTCGGAGTCTGACGTGGACGCCCCGCACCAGCGCGCCGTCTACGTGATCTCGGTGGCCGCGGAGTTGGCCGGGGTCCATCCGCAGACGCTGCGCGTCTACGAACGCAAGGGGCTGATCGACCCGGCCCGCACCGGCGGGGGGAGCCGGAGGTTCAGCGAGGAGGACCTGGCCCGCCTCCGGCGCATCCAGCAGCTCACCAGCACGGGTCTCAACCTCGAGGGTGTCAAACGGGTCCTCGACCTCGAGGCCGAGGTGGAGCGCCTCCAGCGCGCCCTGGCCGCCGCCCACGCCGAGGCACGCGAGGCGGTCGCCCACACCCACCGCCAGTACCGTCGCGACCTGGTGCCCCTCACCCAGACCCTGGTGGCCACCAGCCCGCCACGACGGTTCGGGGCCGCGTCCCGCGGGGGCCAGCGGTGACCGCCCGACCGGACCGGCGCCGCCCGACCGCACCGACCGCACCGACCGCACCGACCGCACCGACCGCCCGCTCCCGAGGAGGGGATGCACGATGACCATCGACCCGAACCGCTGGACGATCAAGACCCAGGAAGCCTTCAACGCGGCCGTCGAGCGGGCGAAGGCGGAGAGCCACGCGTCGGTCACGCCCGAGCACGTGCTCTGGGCGGTGCTCGGTCAGACGGACGGGATCGCCGGGCCCGTGCTCTCCCGCGTCGGGATCGAGCCGGCCGTGGTGCGCGAGCGGGTGGAGGGGGAGCTGGCCAAGCTGCCCCGTGCCTTCGGGGGCGAGGACCCGGGGATCGACCGGCCCCTGCGCGACGCCCTGGAGGCCGCC
>JAJYZN010000053.1 GCA_021799915.1 Actinomycetes bacterium | reverse complement strand
GTCGTCGGTCCAGCAGCAGGCGCTACGCGACTTCGACCAGGCGTTGAAGAACTTCTGGGCCGGTAGCCATCGCCGGCCGAGGTGGCGTCGTCGGGGCGTTGCGACGCTCCTCCTCCCGGCCCTGAAGGGCCGGGCTCCTGTCGCTTCAAGGTTCCGGTGGGTTCACTTGTCACCGAGATGCCGTAGGAGCGATCAACGTCCTCCAGAAGGCAATCCACGGGACTTACGTCCCCATTGGACCGGATGTCAGAATCCAGGTCACGTACCTCCGGGCTGTCGGACGCCGGTCGGAATACCAGAGGGAGGAACACCGCAAGGTGCAGTGCCGAAAGGCGAGAGCCCTGAGTAGTGCCCGGAACCGGGCCCCGTCGAGAGAAATCCCGGCGTGCGAGCAACGGCGAGCCCAATCGTCCACCAGCCCCTCGGGGCCAGACCAGTTGGTCGCGGTGGCGTGAAGACGGTGATGTCAAGTAACTCCAACCGAGCGGATGGGTCGGAAGCCCCGTCCCCAAGGGCGGGGAGGTTCACGAAAGGCCTCGTGTACGGCGTCGGCGCCCTACGCTCTGCCGCCCGTGGTGACCGGCTTCTCTGGACGCTGCATCGAGCGGTGCTGTCGGGCGGGATCGTCCCGATGGTGCCAGTCGGGGCGGTCGCCGAGGCATTCCGCACCGAAGGCCGGGTCGATCGGCTCGAAGCCTTTCTCGACGGTACGCTCGTGGAACCGATGGACGGGGAGAAGGCACGGCGCATCGGCGAGCTCGCCGCCCGTGCCGGCAGCACCGACCTCGTGGCGGTGTCGACGGTGGAGCTGGCCTCACGGCTGGGATGCGCGGTCGTGTCGTCCCGCCAGACCGTGCTCAAGCCCGTCGCCGCCCTCTTGGGCTTCGACCTCGTCCTCCACCCCGTCTGACGACGGCTTGGGCGGGTCGTCGACGCTTGGCGACGGCGCCAGTAGCTCAGCGGCCTGGCGCTTGCGCCGCTTGTGCAGCCAGACGGCCGGCCCGGCGCAACGCGGCCAGCAGGGATCGCTCGATGCCGAACAGCTCGTTGGCAGCGTCGTCGTCGCCTGCAGCGCGAGCGCGCTCAGCCATGGCCGAGATCCGGTCCTGGAGCTCCTCGATGCTGGCGGTGAGCGACGAGAGCTCCGCCCATGTGGTCATCTGCAGATCATGGCTCATCGGTGAGCACGGGACCCGGTCGCACCCACCGGAACTACGATTGGCTCCCCATGGCCTTCACTCACCTGGACCTCCGCGGACATCGCGGCCCGCTCGATGCGGTGCTGCCACGTCCCGTCGACGCCGGCAGCGACGTGCGTGACGCGGTGGCCGCGATCATCGCACAGGTGCGCGAGCGGGGCGACCAGGCGTTGCGTGACCTCACCGAGAGGTTCGACGGTCCCCAGCTCACTGAGCTGCGCGTCCCGGTGTCCGAGGTCTCCTCGGCGCCCGACCGGGTGGCCCCGGCCCTGGCAGACGCGCTGCACCTCGCCTGGGACCGGCTCCGGCACTACCACGCGGTCGACGTCGCCGTGCCCCACGAGATCACCGACGGAGCGGTCATGGTCCGCCAGATGGTGAGGCCGGTCGCGAGGGCGGGCGCGTACGCGCCCGGTGGGCGGGCTCGGTACCCTTCCAGCGTCCTCATGTGTGCGGCACCGGCCACCGTGGCCGGTGTGGACGAGATCGTGCTCTGCGTTCCTCCGGCGGCCGACGGTCGGGTCGACGATGCAGTCCTGGCGGCTGCGGCGATCGCAGGGGTGGACGAGGTGTACCGCGTGGGCGGGGCCCAGGCGATCGCGGCGATGGCCTACGGCACCGACTCGATCGAACCGGTCGACGTGGTGGTCGGACCCGGGAACCGCTACGTCGCCGAGGCCAAGCGTCAAGTCTCGGGAGTGGTGGGGGTGGCCTCCTCGTTCGCCGGCCCATCAGAGGTCGTCGTGGTCGCTGGCCCCCAGACCCCGCCGGCCTGGGCGGCGATCGATCTGGTGGTCCAAGCCGAACATGGTCCCGACGGCCTCGCGTGGCTGGTGACCTGGTCCCACGAGGTGCTCGAGGCGGTCGTCGCAGAGGTCGACCGGATCGTCGCTCGTTCCCCGCGGCGCCAGGATCTGCTCGCGACCCTCGGCTCGGGCGGTTACACCTGCCTGGTCGACGGACCCGAACAGGCGATTGCCGTCGCCAATGTCATCGCTCCCGAGCACTTGGAACTGCTCTTCGACGACGCCGAGCAACTGCTCGGCCTGGTGCAGTCGGCGGGTGCGGTGTTCTGCGGTCCCTGGTCGCCGGCCAGCCTGGGTGACTACGTCGCCGGTCCCAATCACATCCTGCCGACCAACCGCACCGCCCGATTCGCGTCGGCGCTGCGCGCTGACGACTTCTGCCGGCACATCCACGCGGTCACGGCTTCGCCCGCAGCCCTGGCCCAACTGGGACCTTCGGTGATCGCGCTCGCCGAGGCCGAAGGTCTTCCTGCACACGCAGAGTCCATTCGGATGCGCTCGTGAGCCGAGCACTGACGCGTCGCGCCGACTTGGCCGATCTGGCCGGCTACCACTCGCTCCAGGTCGATGCCGAGGTGAAGCTCAACGCGAACGAGTCTCCGCTCCCGCCGCCCGCGGAGTGGCAGGAGCGCCTGGCCGACGCCGTCGCCGGGCTCGACGTCCGGCGATACCCGGACCGGGAGGCAACCGAGCTGCGACAGCGCCTCGCGGCGCTGCACGGCGTCGATCCCTCGTGGGTCTTCTGTGCGAACGGGTCCAACGAGGTGCTCCAGTCGCTGCTGCTGGCGTTCGGTGGGCCGGGCCGGTCGATCCTGGTCTTCGAGCCGACCTACACCCTGCACGCCCACATTGCCCGTCTCACCCTCACCGAGGTCGTCCGGGCCGGTCGCGGCCCGGACTTTCGTGTCGACGTGGGCGAGGCCGCACGGGTGATCGACCGCCACCAGCCGGCCATCACGGCGATGTGCTCTCCCAACAATCCCACCGGACGAGCCGAACAGCCAGAGACAGTGGCCCGTGTCGCCGAGCGGGCGCCCGGCTTGGTGGTCGTCGACGAAGCGTACGGGCAGTTCGCCCCGTGGTCGGCTCTCGAGCTCCTCCCCGGCAAGGCGGGCAGCGCCACCGGCACGCCGGCCATCCCCGGCACGCGTGCCCCCCTCGGCTCCGGGCTGGTCGTGGTGAGGACCTTTTCCAAGACCTGGGCAATGGCAGGCCTTCGCCTGGGCTACTTGGTGGCCGACCCCGAGGTGGTCGCCGGCTGCGAGGCGGTCGCGCTCCCGTACCACCTTTCGGCGGTGACGCAGGTCGCAGGCCTCCTGGCGCTGGAGTACCACCGTGAGATGATGGTCCGCGTGGCGGGCATTGCCGAGGAGCGAGGTCGCCTGGAGGCGGCACTCGCCGGCCTCCCGGTCGACTGGTGGCCCTCAGATGCCAATTTCATCCTGTTCCGCCCGAGAGAGCGGACAGCCCAGGCTGTCTGGCGGGGACTGCTCACACGCGGTGTGCTCATCCGTGACTGCAGCCGGTGGCCCGGGGTGCAAGGCTGCCTGCGGATGACGATCGGTTCCCGGCAGGAGAACGACCGCTTTGTCGACGCGTTGAAGGGATGCCTGTGAGCGAGAACCAGCCCGTCGGCACTGAAGGGCGCTCACGCAGGTCCCACCAGCGCCGGTCCACCAAGGAGACGACGGTCGAAGTCGACATCGAGCTGGACGGCACTGGCGTCACCGAAATTTCGACTGGGCTGCCATTCTTCGACCACATGCTGGCCCAGCTCGGCCGGCACGCCGGGTTCGATCTCGCCGTGCGGGCCGAGGGGGACCTCGAGGTCGACGCCCACCACACGGTCGAGGACGTGGGCATCGTGCTCGGTGCCTGCCTGGCAGAGGCACTGGGCGACAAGAGCGGCGTCCGGCGCTTCGGATCAGCGCTGCTTCCGCTCGACGAGGCACTCGTGGAGGTCGCGCTTGACCTCTCGGGCCGGCCGTACTTCGTGTACGGCATCGTGTTCGCACCTGACACCCCCGGCCTGGGAACGCCGCCGTTCGACCCGCAACTGGCCGAGGAGTTCTGGCGCGCGCTGGTGACCGCCGCACGCATCACCCTGCACGTCCTCCCGAAGTCGGGCCGTAACACCCACCACATCCTCGAGGCCTCGTTCAAAGCGGTGTCCCGGGCACTTCGCGATGCCGTCCGGGTGGAGGGGACGGGCATTCCGTCGACCAAGGACGTGCTGTGAGCGAAGCGCCGATCGTGGTCCTCGACTACGGGATCGGCAACCTGCGCTCGGCCGAGAAGGCACTCCAGCACCTCGGAGCGCGAGCGGAGCTGGTCACGGCCGGCACACGGGTGGACGGAGCGGCGGGTGTCGTCCTCCCAGGCGTCGGTGCGTTCGGGGCCTGCGCCGAAGCGCTCGCGGCGTCGGGTCTCGGTGACGCGGCGCGCCGGGCGATCGGTCGCGGTGTCCCGTTCCTCGGCATCTGCGTGGGGATGCAGCTCCTCTACGAGGCGTCCGAAGAGAGCCCGGGCGCGCGCGGGCTCGGCGTCCTGGCGGGCACGGTCCGGCGTCTCAGCGGACCGGTCAAGCTCCCGCAGATGCAGTGGAACCGGCTGGACCGGCGGGCCGGCACCCACGCCACGCTCCTCGACGGACTCCCCGAGCACCCCTGGGTCTACTTCGTGCACGGGTTCGCCCCCGAGGTCGGCAGCACGACGGTCGCGACCTGCGACTACGGCGGGACGGTGGCGGCGATGCTCGAGGCGGAGAACCTCTGGGGCGTGCAATTCCACCCGGAGAAGTCCGGAGCCCTCGGCCTCGCCATCCTGGCGAACTTCGTGACCGTCTGCCGGGCGCACGCCCGGGTGCCGGCCGGCGAGCGCTAGCAGTGGAGCTGTTCGCCGCGATCGACTTGCGGCACGGAGCCGCCGTACGCCTGTCGCAGGGTGATTACGAGCGCGAGCAGGACTACGGCGATCCTGTCGCCCTCGCCGACCGCTTCATCGATGACGGTGCGCCCTGGCTGCACGTGGTCGACCTCGACGCGGCCAGGTCGGGTGCTCCAACCCACCAAGAAGTGGTCGAGTCGATCGTCGCCCGGGCTGCGCGCACAGGTGTCTCGGTCGAGCTCGGGGGTGGGATCCGCCGGGCCGAGCAGGTCGAGCTCCTCTTGGCCCTCGGAGTCCGCCGGGTGGTCCTGGGAACCGCGCTCCTCGAAGACCCCGGGATGGCGCGAGGCGTCGCCGAGGAGCATCCTGGCGCGGTCGCCGCCGGGCTCGACTACCGCGCTCGAGACGACGGCACG
The DNA here is from genome assembly GCA_021799915.1 of Actinomycetes bacterium. The sequence continues at coordinate 9,721 of JAJYZN010000053.1, read as the reverse complement.
CTCGAACCAGCCACGCGGGGGTGGACGCGCGGTTCAGGGCGCACGCTCGAAGAGACCCTGGCACTGCTCGCCGGCGCGCCGTTCGGCGCGGTGGTCGTGACCTCCATCGAGCGCGACGGCATGCTCTCGGGTCCCGACCTCGCGGGTCTCCGAGCCACCCTGGACATGACCGAGCTGCCGGTCGTCGCGTCCGGTGGCGTGGGTTCACGGTCCGACCTGGCGCTGCTCGCCCAGCTTCGTTCGTCCCGGCACTTCCGTGCCCTGGCAGGAGTCGTGGTGGGACGAGCCCTGGTCGACGGCCGCCTCGACGTGAAGGAGGCGCTGGCTGCATGCAGACCGTTCGCGTGATCCCGTGCCTCGACGTCACCGACGGACGGGTGGTGAAAGGCGTGAACTTCGTGGACCTGGTCGATGCCGGCGACCCGGTGGAGCTGGCGGCGAGGTACGACGCCGAAGGAGCTGACGAGCTCACCTTCCTCGACATCACGGCCTCGTCCGACGGACGCAGGACGATGGTCGACGTCGTGGCGAGGACGGCCGACCGGGTCTTCATCCCTTTCACCGTCGGCGGCGGGGTCACGACGGCGGCCGATGCACGCCGGCTCCTGCGGGCAGGAGCCGACAAGGTGGCCGTGAACTCGGCAGCTGTCGAGCGGCCGGAGCTCGTCGGCGAGCTGGCAGGCGAGCTGGGTGCGCAGTGCATCGTGGTGGCGATCGACGCCCGTGCCCGTCTGGACGGGACGTGGGAGGTCTACACCCACGGCGGACGCCGACCCACGGGGGTGGATGCAGTGACCTGGAGCGAGCGTTGCGCGGCGGCAGGAGCGGGCGAGATCCTGCTCACGTCCATGGACCGCGACGGGACCCGCCTGGGCTTCGACGTGGCGCTCACCCGGCGGGTGGCTGATGCCGTGGAGATCCCGGTGGTGGCCTCTGGAGGCGTGGGGGAGCTCGACCACCTCGTCGCCGGCGCTCGCACAGGGCACGCTGATGCGGTGCTCGCCGCATCGATCTTCCACCGACGTGAGCACTCGATCGCCGAGGCAAAGCGGTGGATGGCCGCAGCAGGCGTACCGGTGCGCCCGATCGGCGAGTGAAGACCCGAGCACCGTCGTGCACGTCGGGGCGCGTGGATAGGGTACCGTGCCCTCGTGGCACCTCAGCCCTCTGGCGAGCCCGGCGCGGCCAAGCAGCCGATCACCGTGCTGTTCGACCGCGTGCTGGTGCAGGTGGCGCAGAACGAGGGCGAGCGGCGTTCGAGGGCCGGGATCCTGATCCCGGCGACGGCCCAGGTCGCACGCCGTCTCATGTGGGCCGCAACCATCGCCGTGGGGCCGCATGTCCGCTCGGTGAAGCCGGGTGACCAGGTCCTGTTCAACCCCGAGGATCGCTTCGAAGTCGAGGTCCAAGGCGAGGAGTACGTCATCTTGCGTGAACGCGACATCCATGCGGTCGCTTCCGAGCGCATCGACGGCGGCACGGGGCTCTACCTGTGACCGGTGAGCCCGGCATGGAAGGCAGCGCTCTCGAAGCCAGTACGTCGGTCCTCGCCGAGGTACGATTCGACGATCGGGACCTGGTGGTGGCCATCGTCCAGGACGCCGACAGCGGTGAGGTCCTGATGGTGGGCTATATGAGCCCCGAGTCGTTGCAGCGCACCCTCGATACCGGCCGGACTTGGTTCTGGAGCCGCAGCCGGGCCGAGCTGTGGTGCAAGGGCGAGACTTCGGGCGATCGCCAGTACGTGCGTGAGGTCCGCATCGATTGCGACGGCGACGCGCTGCTCGTATTGGTCGACCAGCATGGTGACGGCGCGTGCCACACGAAGAACTGGTCCTGCTTCTTCCGCACGGCGGCCCGCGGTCCGGGGAGAGCTCGCTCGGCTGCTCACCGGGTCCCCGCGGCGAGCTTTCCACTCGCTCGGCCGGCATCGGCCGCAACCGAGGGGTGACCCCCGCCGGGTCCCCGGGTCGATCCGGCCTCCGGGTTCGTCCCACCGAGCACGAGTTCGAGGAGCTCTGCAGTTCGCACTCGATCGTCCCGGTGTGGACGGAGGTGGTCGCCGACACGCTCACTCCCGTCGCCGCCTTCGAGAACGTGGTGGCAGGTGGGCAGGGCTTCCTGCTCGAGTCGGTCGAGGGAGGAGAGCGCTGGGGGAGGTACTCCTTTGTCGGTCGCCAGCCTTTGGCGACGCTTCGCGTCCGAGGCCGCCACGTCGAAGGCCACGGGGAGGCTGCAGGCTTCGAAGCGCCGCCCGAAGGGGCATTGGCAGCCCTCGAAGCCCTCCTGCGAGCACACACGGCTCCGGGACCGGCCGACCTCGGCCCGGATGTGGACCTTCCCCCCCTGCACGCCGGGGTGGTGGGATACCTCGGCTACGACGTCGTCCGCGAGATCGAGGACCTGCCCCACGCGCCTCCCGATGACGAGGGGTTCCCCGATGCCGCGATGGTGGTGATCGGCGAGCTGGCGGCCTTCGACCACTGGCGCCAGCGGATCGTCGTGCTGAGCAACGTGCTTGCCGATCCAAAGTGGTCGGCCGCCGAGACGGCCGAGGCGTACAGTGCGGCCACCGGCCGGGTCGAAGCGCTCGCAGCCGACTGCTTCCGCCCTCGGGAGGAAGGCCGCAGACCGGTGCCGTTGCCCGATCGCAGCGTGCCGCCTGCGGACGCTCTTGGGACCATGTCGAGCGGTCAGTACGCAGATGCGGTGAGGGTGGCCAAGGAGCACATTGCAGCGGGGGACGTCTTCCAGGTGGTCCTCTCCCAGCGGTTCGACGTGCAGCTCGGAGTGGAACCGTTCGAGGTCTACCGCGCGCTCCGCCTCTTGAACCCGAGCCCGTACCTGTACTACCTCGCGTTCGGCGACGTGACCGTCCTGGGCTCCTCCCCCGAGCCGATGGTCCGTCTGCGCGATGGCATCGTCACTTCACGGCCGATCGCCGGCTCTCGGCGCCGGGGAGTCACCGACGAGGAGGACCTACGCCTGGCCGGCGAGCTGTCGGAGGACCCGAAGGAGCGCTCCGAGCACGTGATGCTGGTGGACCTTGCCCGCAACGACCTCGGCCGTGTGGTGGAGTTCGGCTCCGAGCGGATGGACGAGCTGATGACGGTCGAGCGCTACAGCCATATCATGCACCTCACCTCCCAGGTGTCCGGCCGGCTCCAGGCGGGCAAGGGACCCATCGATGTCCTACGTGCCACCCTGCCCGCTGGCACGCTGTCGGGCGCACCCAAGGTCCGCGCCATGGAGATCATCGACGAGCTCGAGCCGACCAAGCGGGGGGTCTACGGCGGGGTGGTCGGGTACCTCGACTTCTCGGGGAACCTGGACACGGCCATCGCCATCCGCACCTTGGTCCTCCGCTCCGACGGGATGGGGTTCGTCCAGGCCGGCGCCGGGATCGTGGCGGACAGCGATCCCGAGATGGAGGACGCGGAGTGCCGTCAGAAGGCAGCGGCCGTGCTCGCAGCGATCGCCGCCGCCAGGTCGATGGCGGCCAGTTCGATGCCAGCAGGGGCGAGCGCCTCCGACCCGGGCGAGCTGCCCTCGGGGGGATCGTCACCACCACCTCCACGAGGTGGGTCGTGAGCGGGGCTCCCGCCGGCGCCGCCGCCCCACTGGGCGGCGTGCCTCCAGACGGATCTTGCCAGGAGCTCGACGGCCAGTACCGGGCCCTGCGCGACGGGTGCGGGGCGTACCGGTGCGCACGCGACCGCGTGGCGCTCGACGGGCCGGAGGCGGCCGGCTTTCTCCAGGGACAGTGCACCCAGGACGTCGAGAACCTCACGCCCGGTGCCCATCGATGGGCGCTGCTCCTCGCTCCCGACGGCAAGGTGGTGGTGCTCGTTCGGGTCCTCCGGGTGAGCCAGGAGCAGTTTTTCCTCGACTGTGCCGGGGGTTTCGGCGAGATGGCCCTGGCGCGCCTCGAGCGCTTCAAGCTCCGCTCGAAAGTGGCGATCACGGCGTGGAGCGATCCTGGCATCGCGCTACGAGGCGAGCAGGCCCAAGAGGCCACGGCCGGGTGGCTGGGCCTCTCTCCCGGCGCGCTGTCCGCGCAGGACGTGGCGGTCGAGCGCGGCGGGAACTGGGTCTTCGGCTACGAGTGGAACGGAGTCCGAGGGGTCGACGTCTTGGGTGCCGACCCTTCGGTGGCGGTGCCCACGCAAGCGCAGTGGTGCACGGACACAGCGTGGGAGGCGCTCCGGGTCGAGGCCGGGATCCCCGCGATGGGAAAGGAGCTCGACGAGCGGACCATCCCCGCCGAAGCCGGGCTGCTCGACGCGACGGTGAGCTTCACCAAGGGCTGCTACACGGGCCAGGAACTGGTCGCACGCCTGGAGTCTCGGGGGAACCGGGTGGCACGTCGGCTCCGGGGTGTCGTCCTGCTCGACGCGCACCCCGGGATCGACGGAGCATCAGGTGTGGTGGGTGCCGCGTTGTACCACGAGGGGTCGCAGAAGGCGGCCGGCGTGTGCACCTCGGCAGCCTGGTGCCCGGGGCTCGGCGCCGTGGCGGCTCTCGCCTACGTCCACCGTTCGGTCCCTGTACCGGGCCGGGTGCGCGTGGAGGTGCCTGACCGGCCGACGCAAAGGTGGGCGGCAGAGGTCCGGGAGCTACCGCTCCGCTGAGCGCCGTGCCGAGGGACCGGTGACAGGGAGCCAGAAGATCATGCGGGTCCCACCGGCCGGGCCGCACGGAGACTCGGCTCGCACGCCTCCCCCCATCGCAGTGGTGAGCTCCGCGACGATCGCCAGCCCGAGCCCGCTTCCCCTGCGGCGGCGGCGAGCCTGGTCCGAGACGAAGTGTGCCTCGAACACCCTCGCCAGATCTCCTTTTGGGATCCCGGGCCCGTCGTCTTCTACGGACACGAAGGCAAGTCCTTGCTCGGCCCAGACGCGCAGCTCGACCCGGTTCGCAGCGAAGGACAGAGCATTGTCGACGAGGTTGGCCAGGATCTGGTCGAGGCGATCCGCATCGGTCACCACCTCGAGCGATTGGGCAGAGCCCGTTGGCAAGACGAGCTCGATCCCCAGAGCGTTGGCGGCGGGGCTGAGCTGGCGCACCATCGCGTCGACGGCTCCGACCACGTCGACTCTACCGGCATCCAGGGAAAAACGTGTCGCTTCCAGACGTGCGAGGTCCAGAAGGTCCCCGACCAGGCGCTCCAGGCGGCGCGCTTCGGCGTCGATGATCGCGAGCGCCCCTTGGCGGTCGGTGGCCGTCCCGTCGGCGAGCGCCTCGGCATAACCCCTGATGGACGTGAGCGGCGTGCGCAGGTCATGGGAGACCGAGAGCAGGAACAGCCGCTGTTGGTCTCGCGCTCGCTGCAGGCGTACGGACATGTCGTTGATCGCGGTCGCGAGCGACGCGAACTCGGGCATGTCCCGGGGTCCGACGGGGAGCTGGACGGAGAGGTCCCCGGTGGCGATCCGCTCGGTGGCACTTGCCACGACGAGGAGGGGCCGGGTGAACCGCCGGGCGAGCCAGTAGGCCACGACCGTCGCGATCGCCAGGCAGCCCAAGGCGATCAGGAGGAAGTAGCCGTACCCCCCTACCGGCGGCGTCCGAGAGCGCGAGGCCACCAGGACCGCAGTGTCCTCGTAGGGAAGCGGATGGGTGAGGTGCGCTTTCTGAGCGGTCGTGAGGTGGAGGGGGATGAGGACGTACACCAGGTTCCCGGTCGTGCCGCCGACGGCCAGGTTCCGCTCGAGGGCAGGCGTATCCAGAGCGAGACCGCGCAGGCCTGGCGGCAGCGCCGAGGTGAAGGTCCCCTCTGCGCTCAGTCCCACGATGGTGAGGGCTCGGTACTGACCGACGTAGCGCACAACATGGATACTGTGGAGGAACACCTCGGGCGACGGGTAGTCGGCCAAGGCGTGTGCCTGCGTGTAGAGCTGCTGTTCGGCAGTGGTCGCCGAGGCCCGGCGGACGAGGAGCACGCTGCCTAGTGCAGCCAGCAGCAGGGTGCCCGCCACCAGGACCAGGATGGCGCCGGTCAGGCGACGTCGCACCGGCCGGTCAATCCAGGCGGTAGCCCACGCCCCACAGCGTGGTGAGGCCCAGGCCGTCACCCAGCTTCTTGCGGAGCTGGCGGACGTGGACGTCGACGGTTCTTTCCTCCCCGTACCAACCTTCACCCCAGACGCCGTCGAGGAGCTGCCTGCGGGAGAGGGCGAGGCCTCGATTGAGGGCCAGATAGGCGAGGAGGTCGAATTCGCGCGTCGTGAGGCCCACCGGGCCCTCGGGGGTCAGCACCTCGCGCCGGGCAGTGTCCAGCGTGATCGCGCCTGCCGGACCCAGCTGGTGGACAGCCGTAGCGCTCGGCGCCGGTCCCGATCCCCGACGCAGCACGGCGTGCACGCGGGCTACCAGTTCCCTCGCTGAGAAGGGCTTGGTCACGTAGTCGTCGGCTCCCAGTTCCAGGCCGAGGATCCGGTCCACTTCGTCGTCTCGAGCGGTGAGCATGATCACCGGCACGTCGTGGTGGCGGCGCAGGCGCCGGCAGACCTCGAAACCGTCGATCTCGCCAGGCAGGCCGACGTCGACGATCACCAGGCGCACGCCGGGCTGGCCGCACCGCTCGAGCCCTGTCTCGCCGCGTCCTGCCACGAGCACCCGGTAGCCGTCGCGGCGGAGGTACATCGAGACCAGCTCGGCGATGTGCTCGTCGTCCTCGACCACGACGATGGTCCCCTGCTCCACCGGAACAGCCTGCCACCTCGGGCGTCCTGGGAGAAGAACCGGAGCGGGCACCCGGCCCGCCGGTACGCTGAAGGGACCATGAACGGCTATCTCTCCGAGATCGTGACCGCCCACCGGGCCCGGGCCGCGGCTGACGGTCGTGACGTCGCGGGGTTGCTCGAGCGGGCCAGGGCCATGCCACAGCCGAGGCCTTTCGCATCTCGGGTGCGCGAGAGGGCCGCCACCGGGCTTGCCGTGGTGGCCGAGGTGAAACGGCGCTCTCCATCCAAAGGCGATCTTGCGCCTGCGCTCGATCCCGCTGCGCTCGCCGCCGAGTACGAGGCCGGAGGCGCGACCTGCGTGTCGGTGCTCACCGACGAGCGCTACTTCGGAGGATCAGCAGACGACCTGGCAGCCGCCCGCCAGGCGGTGAGCCTTCCGGTCCTGCGCAAGGACTTCGTGGTCTGCGAGGCAGACGTCTGCGACGCTCGGCTCATGGGGGCCGACGCGCTCCTCCTCATCGTCGCGGCCCTTCGTGGTGACGAGCTGCGCTCCCTCCACGCGCTGGCGGTCGAGCTGGCGATGGACGTCCTGGTGGAGGTCCACGATGACGACGAGCTGGATGTCGCGTTGCTCGTCGGTGCAACGCTGGTCGGGGTCAATCGCAGGGACCTGCGCACCTTTTCGGTGAAGCCCGACCGTGCCGACCGACTGGTGGCGGCGATCCCGCCCGAAGTGGTCGCGATCGCCGAGTCGGGGGTGAGCACCGTCGCCGATGCTGCCCACTTGGCCGCTGTCGGCTTCGACGGCGTCCTGGTGGGGGAGTGCCTCGTGCGCGCTGGGTCCCCGCGAGCCGCGGTGGGCGAGCTGGTCGGGCACCCGGTGGGGGAGAGACGGCAGCCGCTGCCCGGCCCGGAGCGCGTGTCGTGAGAGACGAGCTCATGGTCAAGATCTGCGGCATCACGTCCGAGGCAGACGCGCTGCTCGCCGTGGCCATGGGAGCCGACGCCGTGGGCTTCATCTTCGCTCCGTCACCTCGCCAGGTCGCACCAACCTTCGTGGGGGACATCGTAAAGCGCCTTCCCCACGAAGTGCTGACCGTCGGGGTGTTCCGGGACGAAGTGCCGTCCAGGGTGGTCGAGATCACCAACCACGCCGGCTTGAAGGCGGTCCAGCTCCACGGGCATGAGCCGGCCGAGGACTGCAGGTGGGTAGCCGAGCGGGTGCCGTGCACCATCAAGGCGTTCCTCGCTGGAGACCGGACGATTTCCCGTTTTCCCGAGTTCGGCGCCGACTACCTGCTGATCGACGGTCCGAGCCCCGGGTCGGGCGAGCTGTTCGACTGGCGGTTGGCGGAAGGCGTTGCCGATCCGTTCCACTTGATCGTCTCGGGCGGGTTGAGGCCCGACAACGTGGACCAAGCGGTGATCCGTTTGCAGCCCTACGGTGTGGACGTCGCCAGCGGTGTCGAGTCGGCGCCGGGGCGCAAGGACCCCAAGCTGGTCCGGGAGTTCATCGCCAACGCGAGGCGGGCGTGGGACGCGCTGGCCGAGGGACGAGCGCAGGCTCCGGACAGCGACGGCGAGGGGGGATCATCGGGTACTCCCTACGACTGGATGGACACGTGAGGCCGGCACCGCACGAGCTGATGGGACCTCCGGAGGCCGGTGGTCGATTCGGCCAGTTCGGTGGGCGGTTCGTGCCTGAGTCCCTCATGGCAGCGTGCCTCGAAGTGGAAGAGGCGTTCGAGCAGGCCTGGGCCGACACGTCGTTCCACGAGGAGCTCGGCGGGATCCTGCGCGACTACGGGGGGCGGCCAACCCCGGTCACCGAGTGCAGGCGCCTCTCTGGACAACTGGGCGTCCGGGTGCTCTTGAAGCGCGAGGACCTTGCCCACACCGGCTCGCACAAGCTCAACAACGTGATCGGGCAAGCGCTGCTCACCAAGCGCATGGGCAAACGCCGCATGATCGCCGAGACCGGTGCCGGGCAGCACGGCGTGGCGGCGGCGACCGCGGCGGCGCTGTTCGGGCTCGAGTGCACGGTCTACATGGGCGAAGTGGACATCCGCCGTCAAGAGCTCAACGTCTTTCGCATGGAGCTTCTCGGCGCCGAGGTCCGTCCGGTCGACACCGGCAGCCGGACCCTCAAAGACGCGGTCAACGAAGCCATGCGGGAGTGGGTGGCCACGGCCGACAGCACGCACTACTGCCTCGGTTCGGTGATGGGGCCGCATCCTTTCCCCTACATGGTGCGCCAGTTCCAGCGGGTCGTAGGCGACGAGGCCCGCGAGCAGTGCCGGACCATGTGCGAGGGCGGAACGCCCGACTGGGTGGTGGCGTGCGTCGGCGGCGGCTCCAACGCGGCCGGGACCTTCGCCGGCTTCGTGGACACCGCCGCCCGTCTGGTAGGAGTGGAGGCCGCCGGCGGTGCGGCGATCACGGCCGGGGTGCCGGGCGTGCTCCACGGGATGACCTCGCGTCTCCTCCAGGACGAGGAGGGCCAGATCCTCGAGGCCCACTCGGTCTCGGCGGGCCTGGACTATCCAGGGATCGGACCGGAGCATGCCCACCTGGCGGCTACCGGGCGCGCCACGTACGAGACCGCGAGCGACGACGAGGTCCTGGTGGCATTCCGGCTGCTTGCGGAGACCGAGGGCATCATCCCCGCCCTCGAATCGGCTCATGCCCTCGCGTGGGTGGTTCGTGAGGCCCGCAGAGAGATCCTCGCGGGCTCGACCGTCCTCGTGACTCTCTCGGGACGGGGTGACAAGGACGTCGCCCAGGTGCGAGAGCTGCTCGAGGAAGGGTCGCGGTGAGCGCTGGCGAGGGCCTCGGGCTCGAAGCCTCGCTGCGCCGCCGCAGGGAAGCCGGTGCCAAGCTGCTCGTCCCCTATGTCATGGGAGGCATGACGCCAGACTGGGTTGACATTGCGCATGCGGCCGTCGCCGCCGGCGCCGATGCGCTCGAGGTCGGACTGCCGTTCTCCGACCCCATGATGGACGGCCCCGTGATCCAAGAGGCGGCCTTGGCCGCCC
>JAJYZN010000212.1 GCA_021799915.1 Actinomycetes bacterium | reverse complement strand
TCCCCCACCCGACATCCCCCATGCCACCCCGCAGGCGGCAACCCCGCCGTTGCCCCCCGACAAATTGCCTAACTTCGCCAACACTACACAATTCCGGTCCTTCCGGCACACTCGTCAATCACGACTCTTGGTCGGTCAATGAATCTCCTCGCCGACGTCGGCGTCCGGATCCGACCAATTCTCGGGTAACCACACCACCATGCGAGTACCAACCGGACTGTCGCCGACGTACACCTTGCCACCGTAGATGGCGACAATTTCCCCAACGATTGCCAGGCCCAGTCCGGTGCCCCCGGTCGCACGGTTCCGAGCGGTGTCGATTCTGACAAATCGCTCGAAGACCTGCTCTCTCAGTTCGGCCGGAATGCCCGGTCCATCGTCGGCCACGATCAGCTCGAGTCCCCGATCGCGCCGGTGCAACTCGAAGGTCACCGTGGATGCTGCGTGCCGTTCGGCATTGTCGGTGAGATTTCGCACCACCCGACGGATGTGGTCCCGATCTCCGAGCATTCGCCCGGCGCCGACGCCGTGAAAGTCCACCTGGACCCTCCCCATCGTCCGAAGGCGCGTGACCTCGGCCAGCAGGATCTCATCGAGATCGACGACTGCTTGGCCGGGTGACAGCTGACGCTCGTCACTACGAGCGAGCAGCAACAGATCGTCGACGAGGTGGGAGAGGCGCTCGCCTTCGTGGATCACGGCGTTGGACACGGCCACCCAGTCAACCGATTCGGGGTGCCCCCGGGCCACGTCCACCTGCGCCAACAGGGCCGCAAGTGGGCTCCGTAGCTCGTGAGAAGCGTCACTCACGAATTGCCGCTGCCGTACATTGGAATCTTCGAGCCGCGCCAACATGGCATTCATGGTCCGTGCCAACCTACCGATCTCGTCGTCGGCGAGAGGTTCTGGGACGCGACGGTGCAGTTCCTTCCCAGTGATGTCGGTGAGCTCCTCTCTCAAGGCTTCTACCGGACGCAGCGCCAGGCCGGCCAGGACCCACGCCAGGAATCCCGAGACCACTACCAGCAATGGCAGTACCACGAGGAGGGCCAGCTCCAGGAGATGGGTGGAATTCTCCACTTGCTCCACGGACGTGGCGGCGTACACCGTACGCGGCCCGTGGGGCGACGCCACAGTACTGGCGACCGTGAGGTCGGTGTCGTCGTCCTCTCGAAATACGGCGAACGTCCGCAAGCTTTGCTGGTGACCAACGGCTGGCCGCACGTCAGAGAACGCCGGTCGCCCGATGACGTCGGCGGAAGAGGAGATGACCTTCCCGGTGCCATCCACCACCTGCACCGCCACCCCGGCTCTCACCGGGAGAACGGCGGGCAATTGGCCGGTGCTGGCCAAGCCCCCAATCTCGTCCGCCTCGGCGGTGTCGATGGCAACCAGATTCCCAATTGCCGAATGGTGCACCCAGAGAACCAGGCCTACGCCACCGCCGCCAAGCGTCGCGGCCACGACCAGGAGGGCCACGGCAGTGATACGGACTCTGACGGTGCGAAACGAGCGGAACGGATGCCACTCCGACAGGCCGAGGAATTCCTCGTCACCTGTGATCGCGTCTGTTTCGTCATCCACCGTCGGCAGCCAGCCGGTAGCCGACTCCGCGCACAGTCTCGATGGCGGCACGATCGAATACGTGGTCAATCTTCTTGCGAAGGTACCCGATATAGACCTCGACGATATTCGGGTCGCCCTCGAAGTCTTCTCCCCACACGTGGGTCAGTATCTCGCGCTTCGCAACAGCTTCCCCGGCAAAGCGCATCAGGTATTCCAGAAGTGAGAATTCCCGAGGAGTAAGGTCGATGGTGACGTTGCCTCGCCGGCAGCGGTGCTCAGCTGGGTCGAGCGTGAGATCACCGGCGACGAGCACTGCTGGACGTTCGCGGCGCCCCCGGCGCAGCAGAGCTCGGATACGTGCGACCAAGACGACGAACGAGAACGGCTTCGAGAGGAAGTCGTCTGCCCCGGTATCGAGGGCCTCGGCCTCGTCAAACTCTCCAACTTTCGCCGTCAACATCAGGATCGGGACCCAATTCCCCTCGGCCCGCAACGTCGCGCACACTTGGAAGCCATTGGTCCCGGGGAGAAGAATGTCCAGGACGATGAGGTCGTAGGAGAGCTCACGTGCTCGCCACAGCCCCTCGGTGCCGTTCGTCGCCACGTCTACGGCAAAGCCTTCGTCACGAAGTCCACTTGCCACTGCTGATGCAAGGTGCTCTTCGTCCTCTATGAGAAGAATGTGCATTTCGGGGTCCTACCTTTTGAGAGGTTCTCACCTCTGCCAGCGTGCCTCTACTGGCGTAGTGGTGTTCGTCACTTCCTTGCCGTATTGATAGCAGTGTGAGCCAGCGAGGCACACGATCTACCTCCATGGTCCCGGTAGCTGCACTGGACTCTCACCCGTGGCACGGAGAGACGAACAATTGTGCCCCGGACGAGTATCCCACGGTGCAAGCGGAGTGGGGAACGATGGCCTCAAAGGCCACGAATGTTCAGGATGGTCTGGTCGGTCGGGCGGGGACAGGGACTGTCCCGGATGTCGCGGCAGGCACGGCGTCAGTGGATCCGGAGCAGTTCAGCGGAACACCTTCTGGGAGCTGGGGAGAAGAGCCGTCGTAGTTGTACTGCCGTCCGCCGTTGCACTGCAGCCAGGCACCTGGCTTTCCATCGATAGGGCTAAGAGCGCTGTTGCTCCAGTGGACGACACCATACGAACCGTTGGGATCAAACGAAGTCGAGTTGAATGACCAGTTGCCATACATACCACCTGGGACCGAAGCAGGAAGGCTTCTGAATCCCTCTTGAAACGTCTTGGCCGTGAGATACGGACCAGCGGATTGCACAGCGTCGAAGAACATCAGCAACGGCTCGTATACATAGCTGAAGCTCGGGATCAGCTTTTCTCCAGGCGCCGCTCCAAGCTCAAACGCACGGTATGCCTCGGTTTCGACGGCCGGGAGAGCCTGGTTCCCGAACCCCTCTGCGTTGGCGATCTGGTCCGGAGCCTGCAGGCTCGTGAGTGCTGTCAAGAAGTCAGTCTCGATCCACTCAGGATGGTAATTGGCCGTGTCAGCGGCCAGGGTGACGAAGATCGGCGTGAAGAAATCACACGTGCTGCACAGCACCCTCGTGACACCGTCC